>NZ_SUKD01000012.1:0-336198 GCF_013357275.1 Pseudomonas sp. BMW13
GGAATTGGTAGACGCGCTGGTTTCAGGTATCAGTGGTGGCAACACCGTGGAAGTTCGAGTCTTCTCCTGGGCACCAAAATTCAAGAAAACCGAGTCGAAAGACTCGGTTTTTTTATGCCCGCAGAAAAAGGCCGCCAGCAGGCGGCCTCCGCACTCAGACCTTGAACTGCCCCAGACTGGCCTTGAGCTGCGCCGCCAGCTCGTCCAGCGCCCGCGCATTGCCGGCGATGGCCGTCACCGCCTCTGCGGCACGCCGCGCCTCGGCATGAATCACCTCGACCCGCTCACGCACCGCCCCGGCGCCCTGCGCCTGGTGCGCCGCCGCCTGCGTCGCGGCATTGATGGCGCCATGCACCTCATCCACCGACTGCTGCACCGATTGCTGCAGGCGCGCACTGTCGCGCAGCACCTCGAGCCCTTCGTTGCCCTGGGTGCCCGCCTGGGTGATGGCCGCCACCGCTTCCTGTGCACCCCGCTGCAAGGCAGCGATGTGCGTCTGGATGTCGCCGGTGGATTGCTGGGTCTTGCTGGCCAGGGCACGCACTTCGTCCGCCACCACGGCGAAACCGCGACCGCTTTCCCCGGCCCGTGCCGCCTCGATGGCCGCGTTCAGCGCCAGCAGGTTGGTCTGCTCGGCGATGGACTGAATCACGGTCAACACCACCTCGATCTGCTCGCTCTGCTTGGCCAGGCGCTCGATCACCGCCGAACCGTCCGCCACACGGGCGACCAGCCCCTCGATCAGAGCGGATAGCCGCTGAGCGATCGCCGCATTCTCATGCGCCGCCTGGCGAATGGTGTCGACGCGCTGCAGCGCCTCCTGCATCGCCTGGCTCTCGGACTGCGCCTCATCCGCCATCTGCTCCAGCGCCTGCAGGCTGCCCGCCACCTCGTCACGCTGGCGACCGGCCGCCGCTTCCGCCGCCACGCCGCGCTCGGTCAGGCTGCGAATCTGCTCGCCGGTGCGCAGCGCCACCTCGCCGGACTCGCGCACGATGGGTTGCAACTTGGCGATGAAGCGATTGACCGCCCCCGCCATCTCGCCCACTTCATCCTGGCTGCGAACATCCACGCGGCGCGTCAGGTCGCCCTCACCCGCCGCCAGATCGTTGAGCGCATCGCTGAGCAGGCGCAGGCGGCTGAGCACCCGCCAGCCCAGCACCAGCGCCACCGCCATCAGCGCCACGGCACCGACCACCAGCAAGCCCAGGGCGATGTTCCAGCGCAGCGTGTCCGCTGCGGCACGCACCGATTCGCCGCCATTGCGCGCCATCTCGTCGGTGTAGCGCTCGGCCGACTTCAGCCGCTCGCGCAAGGCCCGCGCCGCCTCTTCCGACGCCCCCGACAGGCTACTGTCGACCAGCTCGCCCGCACCGTTGACCAGCCCGTTGAAGCGCCCGTCGAGTGCCGCCAGCTCACGCTCGACCACCTCCAGCGAGAGCCCCATCTGGATCTTGCCGATCTGCGCGCCCATCGGATTGATTTCCGCCTCGACGATGTACACCCGCGGATCACGCGAGGCGGCGTCGACCAGCTTGTCCAGCGGCGAACTGCCCTGCCCCGCCGCGACCAGCTCGCGCACCCGCGAGTTGCTGCGGTTGAAATTACGCGTCAGGCGCTTGCCCTCGGCGTCGTAGACCACCGCGAAGAGCACTGCCGGGTCCTGCTGCGCGATACGGGTCAAGGCCGTCAGCGCCGGGACGTCCAGATCCCATATGGCCTTGGGCGCCACCCCGGCGAGCAGCCGCGCCAGCGATTGCCCCGACTGCTTGAGACTGCCCTCGAGCACCTCGCGCAGTTGCGCCTGCTCGCTCTTGAGCTGCCCGGAAAGGCCCTCGGTAAGGCGCGCGCGGGTGCTCTGCGAGAGCGCCGCCAGGCCCTGGCTCATTTCCTGCTCGGCCAGGTTCAGCTCGTCGCCCAGGCGCCTGCTTTCGCCGCCCAGACGCTGGGCGAGATCCTCGACCATGCCATTGACCGACGCCCCCATCAGCCACACCGCAAGCCCGACCTGCACCAACATGGCCAGACCCAGGGCAACGTACACCGGGCGCAGCAGACGACTGCGCAACATCGAAACGATGGCGAACACGGGCAACACTCCTCAACGACCGTAATCGTGTTAACGGCGACTTCCGGGATAAATTTAGCTCAAGCAAGCTTCATACCCGGCACCCGGATACGAAAAGACCGCCCGGAGGCGGTCTTTTCAGTGATCGAACGGGCGATCAGGCGAACGGGTGACGCAGGACGATGGTCTCGTTGCGGTCCGGGCCGGTGGAGATGATGTCGATCGGCGCACCGACCAGCTCCTCGACGCGCTTGATATAGGCACGAGCAGCGGCCGGCAGGTCGTCCAGGCTCTTGGCGCCCAGGGTCGACTCGCTCCAGCCCGGCATTTCCTCGTACACCGGCTGCAGGCCGATGTAGCTGTCGGCATCGGTCGGCGCATCGCTCAGCACCTGGCCGTTGGCATCCTTGTAGCCGGTGCAGATGCGGATGGTTTCCAGGCCGTCGAGCACGTCCAGCTTGGTCAGGCACAGGCCGGAGATGCTGTTGATCTCGATGGCGCGACGCAGGATCACCGCATCGAACCAGCCGCAGCGACGAGCACGACCGGTGGTCGCACCGAACTCGTGACCACGCTTGGCCAGGAAGGCACCGATGTCGTCGAACAGCTCGGTCGGGAACGGGCCGGAACCCACGCGGGTGGTGTAGGCCTTGGTGATACCGAGGATGTAGTCGAGGTACAGCGGACCGAAACCGGAACCGGTGGCGATACCGCCGGCGGTGGTGTTGGAGCTGGTGACGTAGGGGTAGGTGCCGTGGTCGATGTCCAGCAGCGAGCCCTGGGCCCCCTCGAACATGATGTCCTTGCCGCCCTTGCGCAGGTCATGCAGCACTGCGGTGACGTCGGCCATCATCGGCTTGAGCAGCTCGGCGTATTCCATGCACTCGTCCAGAGTCTTCTGGAAGTCGATGGCCGGCTCCTTGTAGAAGTTGACCAGCTGGAAGTTGTGGTAGTCCAGCAGCTCGCCGAGCTTGGCGGCGAAACGCTCGCGATGGAACAGGTCACCGACCCGCAGGCCACGACGCGCTACCTTGTCCTCGTACGCCGGGCCGATGCCACGACCGGTGGTACCGATCTTGGCATCGCCACGGGCCTTCTCGCGCGCCTGATCCAGGGCGACGTGATAGGACAGGATCAGCGGGCAAGCCGGGCTGATGCGCAGGCGCTCGCGCACGGGCACGCCCTTCTCTTCCAGCTTGTTGATTTCGCGCAGCAGGGCGTCAGGCGCGACGACCACGCCGTTGCCGATCAGGCACTCGACACCCTCACGCAGGATGCCGGACGGAATCAGGTGCAGGACGGTCTTCTCACCATCGATCACCAGAGTGTGGCCGGCATTGTGGCCACCCTGGTAACGCACGACTGCAGCGGCCTGCTCGGTGAGCAGGTCGACGATCTTGCCCTTGCCCTCATCACCCCACTGGGTGCCCAGGACGACGACATTCTTACCCATAAACTTGTCCTCTTCGCGCAAGCTTCGATGCCGGCAGCTGGCCGGCGAAAATGAATTCAGGACGCCAGGGGCGTCACCTGCCAACGTCCATCGCGCAGCGCCAGCAGCCGATCACAGCCTGCCTCGTGCGCATCCGCCTCGCTCTGCCCGGGCAGCGCCTGAACCACGCGCTCGCCCTCACCACGCAGACGACGAACGGCCTGCCACAGATAGAGGTCATGATTGTCCGGCGCCCAGATGCCTTTGACAGTCTCATCCAGGCGCATGTCCCCCAGGGTCACCAGGGTTTTCAGATCGGTGGAGAAGCCCGTCGCCGGGCGTGCCCGGCCGAATACGGCTCCCGTGTCGTCGTAACGCCCGCCCTGAGCGATGGCTCCGCCTTCGCCCGGCACGAACGCCGCGAACACCACACCGGTGTGATAGTTGTAGCCACGCAGCTCACCCAGGTCGAAATACAGCGGCAACTCGGGGTAGCGCAGTTCCAGCGCATCGGCGATGGCGACCAGCTCATCGAGCGCGGCATGCACGGCATCGGGCGCCTCGACCAGCGCGGCCTGGGCCAGGTCCAGCACCTCGCGGCCACCGCACAGCTCGGCCAGGGAACGCAGCATGCTGCCCAGACCGGCCGGCAAGGCGGCGGTCAGCGCTTCGATCTCGTCCATGGCCTTGCGCTGCAAGGCATCGAACAGCTGTTGCTCGGCCTCGCCGGAGAGACCGGCGGCACGCGCCAGGCCACGGTAGATGCCGACATGACCGAGGTCCATGTGCACGTCCGGCACGGCGGCCAGCTCCAGGGTCTCGACCAGCAGGCTGATCACCTCGATGTCGCTGGCCGGGCTGGCGTCGCCATAGAGTTCGGCACCCAGCTGAATGGGGCTGCGCGACGTGGTCAGGGCACGCGGCTTGGCGTGCAGCACACTGCCCGCGTAGCACAGGCGGCTCGGCCCCTCGCGACGCAGCGTGTGCGCGTCGATGCGCGCCACCTGCGGCGTGATGTCGGCACGAAAGCCCATCTGCCGGCCGGACAGCGGATCGGTGACCTTGAACGTACGCAGGTCAAGATCCTGGCCAGCGCCAGTCAGCAGGGATTCCAGGTACTCGATATGCGGGGTGACGACGAACTCGTAACCCCAACGCTGGAACAGGTCCAGCACCTGACGGCGTGCCGCCTCGATGCGCGCCGCTTCCGGCGGCAGTACTTCTTCGATGCCATCTGGCAGCAGCCAGCGGTCTACCGTTGCCATTTCGCCATTCCCCTCTCGATCCGGGCGGCACAAGCCTTCAGTGAAGCAGATAGAGAAGAGCCGTACCCAGCAGCATGCTGGCCAGCCCCATAAGACGCAGTCGGCGGTCGGGCAGCCGGGCTGCCTGCATTACCGCCCCGCGCCAGTGGCGCGGATAGAGGAAGGGCAGGATGCCTTCCAGCACCAGTACCAGACACAGAGCGATGCCGAGTTCCTGCCACATGATTCCCACAGACGCAAAAAAGCCGGGATTTTCCCGGCTGCCGCATCATACCACGCTAAAAGCCTCGAGCCACAAGCTTCAAGCCGCAAGTAGACGACCAGCGCCTGCTTGCGGCTTGTTGCGGCTCAAGGTTTGGCTTTTTCCAGGTAGCGGAAGAAATCGCTACTCGGGTCCAGCACCAGTACATCGCGCTTGTCAGCGAAGCTTTCGCGATAGGCCTTGAGGCTACGGTAGAAGGCGTAGAACTCCTGGTCCTGACCGTAGGCACGGGCGTAGATGGCGGCCGCCTGGGCATCACCGTCACCGCGCAGCTCTTCGGCCTGGCGATAGGCCTCGGCCAGCAGTACACGGCGCTGACGATCGGCGTCGGCACGAATGCCCTCAGCCAGTTCGCGACCCTTGGCGCGATGCTCGCGCGCCTCACGCTCACGCTCGGTGCTCATCCGCTCGAAGACGCTGCGGTTGACCTCACGCGGCAGATCGATGGCCTTGACCCGCACATCGACCACTTCGATACCCAGCTCGCGCTCGGCGGCGCGGTTGAGCGTCGAGGTCACATCGGCCATCAGCGCATCACGCTCGCCGGACACCGACTCGTGCAGGGTGCGCTTGCCGAACTGGTCACGCAGCGAGGCCTCCAGACGACGCGCCAGGCGCTCGTCGGCGACCTGCTTCAGGCCCGAGGTGGACTGATAGAAGCGCTCGGCATCCTTCACCCGCCACTTGGCGTAGGCGTCGACCATCAGCGCCTTCTTCTCCAGGGTGAGGAAGCGCGACGACGTCGAATCCAGGGTCAGCAGGCGAGCGTCGAAGATGCGCACCTGGTTCACGTACGGAATCTTCACGTGCAGGCCCGGCTTGACGTCCGGGTTGACCACACGGCCGAACTGCAGCAATACCGCACGTTCGGTCTGCGCCACGATGTAGAAGCTGTTCCACGCCACCAGCGCCAGAACCACGGCCACGATCAGGCCGATCAGGGACTTGTTGCTCATCAACGGCCCTCCCGGGAACGCAGGTTGCGCTGCGACAGATCGCTGCTCAGCGGCACGGCCGGATCACGCGTTGTCGCAGTACTGCTGTTGGCAGAAGCGGACGAGGACGAAACGCCACCGCGACCGTCAATCATCTTGTCCAGCGGCAGGTACAGCAGGTTGTTCTGCCCCTTGTCGCCAGTGACCAGAACCTTGCTGGTGTTGCTCATCATCTCCTGCATGGTGTCCAGGTACAGACGCTCACGCGTGACCTCGGGCGCCTTGCGATACTCGGTGACCAACTTGGTGAAGCGATCAGCCTCACCCTCGGCACGTGCGATGACTTCATCACGATAACCGTTGGCTTCCTCCAGCAGACGCTGGGCCTGGCCGCGCGCCTCGGGAATCACGCCATTGGCATAGGACTCGGCCTGGTTCTTCTCGCGTTGTTCGTCCTCGCGGGCACGAATCACGTCGTCGAAGGCTTCCTGGACTTCACGCGGTGCCGCGGCGCTCTGGATGTTCACCTGGGTGATGGTGATACCGGTGCGGTAGTTGTCGAGGAAACGCTGCAGGCGCTCGTGCACCTCACTGGCCATCAGTTCACGACCTTCGGTCAATACCTGATCCATCTCGGTGGAACCCACCACGTGGCGCACGGCACTGTCGGTCGCATGCTGCAGGCTGACTTCCGGCTGATCCACGTTGAGCACGAAGTCCTGCAGGTTGCTGATGCGGTACTGCACGGTCAGCGGCACTTCGATGATGTTCTCGTCCTCGGTCAGCATCGCGCCCTGCTTGCTGTAGGCACGCTCACGAGTGACGTTTTCCTGGAACTTGCGATCGATCGGCGGGAAGTAGATGTTCAGGCCGGGACCAACGGTTTCATGGTACTTGCCAAAGCGCAGCACCACGGCCTGCTCCTGCTCGTCCACCACGTAGATCGCACTGTACAGCCAGATCACCGCCAGCAGGCCGAGGCCCACGAACAGCAGGCCGAAACCGCCACCGCCGCCACTGCGGCCAGAGTCGTCGTCACCGCGCTTCTTGCCGCCACCAAAAAGCCCGTTCAGGCTTTCTTGCAACTTGCGGAACGCTTCGTCGAGATCCGGCGGGCCCTGCCGGCCACCGCCTTTGCGGCCGCCCCAAGGGTCTTGATTGTTCGAGTTGCCACCCGGCTCATTCCAAGCCATAGCGTTCTCCGTACTGATAAAGCGAAGGCGCGCCCACGGCGCGCCGGCCAATGCTACCCAAAGCCCCCGGCCGACAGCAAAGCCGCCGCCACAGGCTTTATTGCAAAGTATGTTGCTCAATGAACAGCTGAGGCTCCATGCCTTCGCGACTCACCAGGCGATTGAGCTCGACCCTCGGCAAACGCACCGACAGCAGACTACGCCCCTGCTCGTCATGCCCTTCGTCCTGCACCGCCCCCAGTTCGAAGAACTGCGCGCGCAGGCGCCCCAGACGTTGCGGCAACTGCAGCGTACCGACGAACAGGTCGTCCGCCAGCAACTCAGCCACCGCCTGCCGCAACAGCTCCAGACCGCGCCCCTCGCGCGCCGACAACCAGACGCGCAGAGGCTTGCCATCGGCATCGCGCTGAATCTGTGGCTCGACACCTTCCAACAAATCCAGCTTGTTGTACACCTCGAGCATCGGCAATTCGTTCGCACCGATCTCCTTGAGCACCGCCTGCACCTGCTCGATCTGCGCCATGCGCTCGGGCTCATGGGCATCGATCACGTGCAGCAGCAGGTCGGAGTTGCTCGACTCTTCAAGCGTAGCGCGAAAGGCCTCGACCAGCTTGTGCGGCAGGTGGCGGATGAAGCCCACGGTATCGGCCAGGACGATCGG
Source organism: Pseudomonas sp. BMW13 (assembly GCF_013357275.1). Lineage (NCBI taxonomy): Bacteria > Pseudomonadati > Pseudomonadota > Gammaproteobacteria > Pseudomonadales > Pseudomonadaceae > Pseudomonas > Pseudomonas sp. BMW13. The sequence goes on from NZ_SUKD01000012.1 coordinate 7,817, forward strand.
CCCGAGGTCGTCGAGTTCGAGCCGGCGCAGGGTCGGATCGAGCGTGGCGAACAGCTGGTCCGCGGCGTACACCTCGGAGGTGGTCAGCGCATTGAACAGCGTGGACTTGCCGGCGTTGGTGTAACCCACCAGGGAAACCGAAGGGATGTCCGCGCGCTTGCGCCCGCGGCGCGCCTGCTCACGCTGACTGCGCACCTTCTCCAGCTTCTGCTTGATCTGGCGGATGCGTACACGCAGCAGACGACGGTCGGTCTCCAGCTGGGTTTCACCCGGACCGCGCAGACCGATCCCGCCCTTCTGCCGCTCCAGGTGGGTCCAGCCACGCACCAGGCGCGTGCTCATGTGATCGAGCTGCGCCAGCTCGACCTGCAGCTTGCCTTCGTGGGTACGGGCGCGCTGGGCGAAGATATCGAGGATCAACCCGGTACGATCGAGCACGCGACATTCGAACGCACGCTCGAGGTTGCGCTCCTGGCTCGGTGTCAGGGTGTGATTGAAGATGACCAGTTCGGCCTCGCTGGCCCTGACCTGGTCGCGCAGCTCCTCGACCTTGCCACCCCCGATGAGGTACTTGGCGGTCAGGCGACTGCTGGGCACGCTGAGAAAAGCGACCATGTCGGCGCCTGCCGACATGGCCAACTCCTGGAACTCCTGGGGATCTTCGCTCGCCTCGGAGTCTTGGCCTTCCAGATGAACCAGGATGGCCCGCTCACCGCCCTCATGACGCTCGAAGAACAATGCAGCCCCCTATCAGGCGTTACCCGGCTCGGCATCACCCTGTTCGGAGTCGCCAGCGCTCGGCAGGCGTACCGGACGGCTGGGCACGACGGTGGAAATGGCATGTTTGTAGACCATCTGGCTGACAGTGTTCTTCAGCAGGATGACGAACTGGTCGAAGGACTCGATCTGGCCCTGCAGCTTGATGCCGTTGACCAGATAGATGGAAACAGGGACGCGTTCCTTACGCAGGGTATTCAGGTAAGGGTCTTGTAGCGAATGCCCTTTTGACATGTGCCGCACTCCTTTCGAGGATCAATTTCAATAATTTTAGTAGGTAAACAATAGCTTCGGACCGTCACACCCCCAAGGATAGACGGCCAGCGGCAAGGTCTCAGTTCAATATGGAGACGCTTTCCAGGTATTTCAAGGCGCGAGACAGATTGTCGCAGGCCAGGCTGTCCAGCCAGTGCAGCCCGTCCCAGCCTCGCAGCCAGGTGAACTGACGCTTGGCCAGTTGCCGAGTGGCGATGATGCCGCGCTCGACCATTTGTTCACGGGACAACCCACCGTCGAGGTATTCCCATACCTGGCGATAACCTACCGCCCGTATAGACGGCAGCCCTGCGTGCAAGTCACTTCGTCTGCGCAGGGCTTCGACCTCGTCCACGAAACCCTGTTCCAACATCGCTTGAAATCGTTGTGCGATGCGCTCATGCAGAACCTGGCGCTGCGCCGGAGCGATAGCAAGCTGCGCAACAGTATAGGGCAATTGCCCGCCGGCCGATGTGCCCGTATCGGAGTTTCCGGCGGCCTGACGACGGCGGTGCTCGCTCATGCTCAGGCCGCTCACGCGATAGACCTCCAGGGCCCGGGTCAGACGTTGAGGGTCATTGGGGTGAATGCGCGCCGCCGACTCCGGATCGACCGCAGCCAGCTCGCGGTGCAGGGCCTCCCAGCCCTCGGCCGCGGCCCGTGCCTCCAGTTCGGCGCGCACGGCCGGGTCGGCACTGGGCATGTCGGCCAGTCCCTCCAGCAATGCCTTGTAATAAAGCATGGTGCCGCCCACCAGCAGCGGGATGCGTCCGCGTGCCGCGCTGGCGGCCATGGCGGCCAGCGCATCGGCGCGAAATTCCGCAGCGGAATAGCTCTCGGCGGGATCGCGAATATCGATCAGGGCATGCGGAAAGGCGTCGAGAATGGCGCGCTCCGGCTTGGCGGTGCCGATGTCCATGCCCCGGTAGATCAGCGCGGAGTCGACGCTGATCAGGTCGCACGGCAGCAGGCGCGCCAGTTCCAGGGCCAGGTCGGTCTTGCCGGCGGCGGTCGGGCCCATCAGAAAGATTGCGGGGGGAAGCGAAGACATCGGCATGACTCGAAACACGAAGACGGGAGAGGCCCTGACGACAGGGCCTCACTGGCTCAATTACTGGCCGCGCATGAACAACTTGTCGAGCTGATCCATGCTCAGCTGCGTCCAGGTCGGCCGGCCATGGTTGCACTGGCCGCTGCGCTCGGTCTGCTCCATGTCACGCAGCAGGGCGTTCATCTCGGGAATGGTCAGGCGCCGGTTGGCACGCACGGAACCGTGACAGGCCATGGTCGCCAGCAGCTCGTTGAGGTGCGCCTGGATACGGTCACTGGTGCCGTATTCGAGCAGGTCGGCCAGCACGTCACGCACCAGCTGCGTCGCTTCGGCCTGCTTGAGCAGAGCCGGAATCTGGCGAATCGCCAGGCTTTCCTCACCCAGACGCTGCAGCTCGAAGCCCAGACGCTGGAACCATTCGCCGTGCTCCTCGGCGCAATCCGCCTCGCGCTGGCTGACGGCGAGCGACTCCGGCACCAGCAGCGGCTGGCCACGCAAGCCTTCGCTGGCCATGGCGTGCTTGAGCCGCTCATAGGTGATGCGCTCGTGCGCCGCATGCATGTCCACCACCACCATGCCCTGGGCGTTCTCGGCGAGGATGTAGACCCCCTTGAGCTGCGCCACGGCGTAGCCGAGCGGTGGAATGTCGCCCTGTTCCTGCGGCAGGGGCTGCGCCGGCGCCGTCGGCAGCGGCGAGAAATACTCGCGATACGTCGCCTGGGCCTCACCCGCCGAAACGCCAGGATTGCCGGCAGGCTGCTGGTAACCGGCACCACTGCCGCGCCAGGCCGGCTGGGCACTGGGCGCTGGCGCTTCGAGAACGCTGGCCGCCAGGCCCATCTCGCCCTGCGGGCCGAACTCACCCGCGGCCTGCCCGGTCGGGCGCATCATCGGCGAGACAGTGGCCGGCGCAGCGACCTGATCCTCCGGGCGCACATCGGCCAGCGCACGGTGCAGGGTGCCGTAGAGGAAGTCATGCACCATGCGGCTGTCGCGAAAGCGCACCTCGTGCTTGGTCGGATGGACGTTGACGTCCACCGTCGCCGGGTCGATTTCCAGGAACAGCACGAAGGTCGGATGCCGACCGTTGAACAGCACGTCGCGGTAGGCCTGGCGCACCGCGTGAGCGACCAGCTTGTCGCGCACCATGCGCCCGTTGACGTAGAAATACTGCAGGTCCGCCTGACTGCGCGAGAAGGTCGGCAGGCCGACCCAGCCCCACAGGCGCAGGCCGCCACGTTCGATCTCGATGGGCAGCGCCTGCTCGAGGAAGGCCGGGCCACAGACCGAGGCCACGCGGCGCGCGCGGCTGATGTCGTCCCCGGCTTCATGCAGGCTGAGCACGGTCTTGCCGTTGTGGCGCAGATGGAATGCCACGTCGAAACGGGCCAGCGCCAGGCGCTTGATCACTTCCTGCAGGTGGTCGAACTCGGTTTTCTCCGCCCGCAGGAACTTGCGCCGCGCCGGCGTGTTGAAGAACAGGTCACGGACTTCCACCGAGGTGCCGACCGGGTGCGCGGCAGGCTGCACCCGCGGCTCCATGTCGCGGCCCTCGGTCTCCACCTGCCAGGCCTGGTCGGCGTCGGCGGTACGCGATGTCAGGGTCAGGCGCGACACCGAGCTGATCGACGCCAGTGCCTCGCCACGAAAGCCCATGCTGAGCACCGCCTCGAGGTCTTCCAGTTCGCGAATCTTGCTGGTGGCGTGGCGCGCCAGGGCCAGTGGCAGATCGTCAGGAGCGATACCGCCGCCGTCGTCGCGCACCTTGAGCAGCTTGACGCCGCCCTGCTCGACTTCCACATCGATGCGCCGCGCACCGGAGTCCAGGCTGTTTTCCAGCAGTTCCTTGGCCACCGAGGCGGGGCGCTCGACGACCTCGCCCGCAGCGATCTGGTTGGCCAGGCGCGGGCTGAGCAAATGAATACGGGACATGACACTCATTACTGGGCTGCCAGGGACGTGGCGGGTATCTGCAGTTTCTGACCGACCTTGATCACGTCGCCCTTGAGTTTGTTGGTACTGCGCAGCGTCGCCAGGCTGATCTGGTAACGCTGTGCGATCAGCGCCAGGCTCTCGCCACGGGACACCACGTGCTCACGCGGCCCGCTGGCGATCTTGCCTGCGTCGCGCAGCCAGGCGACATAGGTGCCGGGCGGCGGGTTCTCATGGAAGAACTGCTTGACCCCGGAGGTGATCGAGCGCGCCAGTGCCTGCTGGTGACTGGCGCTGTGCAGCTTCTTCGCTTCGTTGGGGTTGGAGATGAAACCGGTTTCCACCAGGATCGACGGGATGTCCGGCGACTTCAGCACCATGAACCCGGCCTGTTCCACGCGGCGCTTGTGCAGCGGCGTGATGCTGCCCATGTTCGACAGCACCTTCTGCCCCACGTTGAGGCTGGACGACAGCGAGGCCGTCATCGACAGGTCCAGCAGCACGCCGGCGAGCATCTTGTCCTTGTCGTCCAGGCTGACGTTGCCGGCGCCACCGATCAGGTCGGACTGGTTCTCCGCATCGGCCAGCCAGCGCGCCGTCTCGGACGTGGCGCCGCGCTCGGACAAGGCATAGACGGAGGCGCCGAATGCCGACGAGCGTGGCGCGGCGTCGGCATGAATCGAGACGAACAGATCGGCGCCTTTCTTGCGCGCGATCTCGGTGCGCTTGCGCAGCGGAATGAAGTAATCGCCGGTGCGCACCAGCTCGGCGCGGAAGCCCTTCTCGGCGTTGACCTGGCGCTGCAGCTCCTTGGCGATGGCCAGGGTCACGTGCTTTTCGTACTGGCCCTTGACCGGCGACAGGGCGCCAGGGTCTTCACCGCCATGACCGGCATCGATGGCGATGACGATATCGCGCTTGCCACCCGGCACGGGTGTCAGCTTGGGCGGTGGCTGGGTCGGCGTGACGGGCACCGGCGGCGAGGTGTTGGCGACGCTCGGCGTCTGGGAGCTCGGTGGCGCACTGCCCTGATCGAACAGGTCGACCACCAGGCGATGCCCGTATTGCTGGTTCGGCGCCAGGGAAAAGCTCTTCGGCGTGACCGGCGCGGACAGGTCGATGACCACCCGCAGATCGTCCGCGCCGCGCTGGGCGGAGCGTACTCCGGTGATCGGGGTATTGGCCAGCGACAGCTGGTCGAGGTTGGTGGCCAGCTTGGCGCCACTGACGTCGATGACGATGCGATCAGGCGCCGCGAGGGTGAAGACGCTGTGCTGCACCGGCCCGGACAGGTCGAAGACCAGGCGCGTGTTGTCGGGAGCACGCCAGAGGCGCACGCCGCGCACATCCGAGGCAGCCAGGGCCTCGGCAGCCAGAGCCGCCAACAAAACACCCACAGCGGTAACCAGCGCGCCTATGCGCATACCCAACCCCATCGATTCTTGCTTTATTGTTTGCTGCTCAGGGCCTCGCACCAGGCATCCCCTCGAGCCCCATGCCCCTGCAGCAACAGCGAACGGCCGCCCGCTTGGGGGGTAATGGTAATGTCCATGTCGGGCTTTGGCAAAACACCCGCGCCGCGCTGCGGCCACTCGATCAGGCAAAGGGCAGCGCCATCGAAATAATCGCGGATACCGAGGAACTCCAGCTCCTCGGGATCGACCAGTCGATACAGGTCGAAATGGAACGCCCGCAGTTCACCGATCTCGTAGGGTTCGACCAGGGTGAAGGTCGGGCTCTTCACCGCCCCGCAATGCCCCAGGCCACGCAGGATGCCGCGTGACAGGGTGGTCTTGCCCGCCCCCAGGTCGCCGTGCAGGTAGATCACTCCCGCGCCACCGCTGACCTCGGCGATACGCGCACCCAGGGCCAGCATCGCTGCTTCATCGGCAGCTTCGAGTCTCACTTCAGACAAGGACACAACTCCTCCAGTAACTGACGAATGGCGCACGACAGATCGCCGGCAGCCAGACCACGCCCTTGCCGGGCCAGCACTTCACCGGCCCGCGCATGCAACCAGACCGCGAGGCAGGTCGCGTCGAATGCCGCCATGCCCTGCGCCAGCAAGGCGCCGATCAGTCCGGCCAGCACATCGCCCAGCCCGGCGCCGGCCATCGCCGGGTGTCCGCGATCACACAGGGCCAGGCGACCATCGGGCGCCGCAATCAGGCTGCCAGCGCCCTTGAGCACCACGACCAGGCCATAGCGTTGCGCCAGCGCGCGGGCGGCGGCGGGGCGGTCGGCCTGCACGCTGGCGGTGTCCTGCCCCAGCAGACGCGCCGCCTCCGCAGGATGGGGCGTCAGCACGCCCTGCCTGGGCGCGGGAACCTGCCCCGCCGCCAGCAGGTTCAGCGCATCGGCGTCCCAGACCTGCGGCGCGCCGAGCCCCGCGACGCTCGACAGCAGGCTGCGCGACCACGCGCCCTGCCCCAGCCCCGGGCCCAGCACACAGACATCGGCGCGTTCGGCCAGTGCCAGCAGCTGATTGGCCGATGCCACCGCCGTGCACATGATCTCGGGCCGCCGCACCAGAGCGGCGCCGACATGCTCGGCGCGGGTCGCCAGCGTCACCATCCCGGCACCGGCGCGCAGCGCGCTGTCGGCGCAGAGCAGCGCCGCACCGCCCATGCCCAGATCGCCGCCAACCACCAGCAGATGACCGAACTGCCCCTTGTGCGCCACCGGCGAGCGCGGCGCCAGGCGCGGCAGGCAGCGTTCATCCAGGCGCTGCGCCACGCTGGGAGCCTGCGCCAGCAACTGCGCATCGGCCTGCAGGTCGTCGAACTGCAGCTCGCCGCACAGCGCCGGCCCTTGCCCGGTCAGCAAGCCAAGCTTGAGCGCGATGAAGGTCATGGTCAGGTCGGCGCGAACCGCCACGCCGAGGCACGCCCCCGTATCGGCCAGCAGGCCGGAGGGAATATCCACCGCCAGCACGGGCAGCCCGGCCTGATTGATCGCGCCAATCGCCTGCGCATAAGGCTCGCGCACGGCGCCTGCCAGCCCGGTGCCGAGTAGCGCATCGACCAGCACACCGGCCAGCGGCAGCCCCTCGTCCCAGGGCAGGATGTCCACACCGGCCGCATCGGCCTCGGCGCAGGCTTGCGCGGCGTCGCCCTGCAGGGCTGCCGGATCGCCGACCGCCAGCACCCGGACACGCCAGCCGGCACGTTGCGCCAGCGCCGCGATCAGATAGCCGTCACCGGCATTGTTGCCGCGCCCGGCCAGCACCGTTATCTCACCGGCCTCGGGCCAGCGCCGGCGCAGGGCACGCCAGGCCGCATGGGCGGCGCGCTGCATCAACTCGAAGCCCGGCGTGCCGGCGGCGATCAGTTGTGCATCCAGCGCGCGCACCTGCTGTGCGCTGTGCAGAGTCGAAGGCAGGGAAGCGGAGGATAGATGCATGGCTCGCTCGGAACGGATGTCTGGCAGAATTATACCCACCTCAATCCTCTGCGCCCGCCTCATGTCCGACCATAGCCTCGATCTCAATGCCCTGGCCCAGTCCATCAAGGACTGGGGACGCGAGCTCGGGTTCCAGCAGGTGGGCATCGCCGATGTCGAGCTGAGCGAACATGAAGCCCACCTCAAGCGCTGGCTTGCCGCCGGCTACCAGGGCGAGATGGACTACATGGCCGCGCATGGCGACAAGCGCTCACGCCCGGCCGAGCTGGTGCCCGGCACGCTGCGCGTGGTGTCGCTGCGCATGGACTACCTGCCCGGCGACACCCAGATGGCCCAACGCCTGAAGGAACCCGAGCAGGCCTACGTATCGCGCTACGCACTCGGTCGCGACTACCACAAGCTGATCCGCAAGCGCCTGCAACAGCTGGCCGAGCGCATCCAGCAGCAGATCGGGACGTTCGGCTATCGCGCCTTCGTCGACAGCGCCCCGGTGCTGGAGAAGGCCATCGCCGAGAAGGCCGGCCTGGGCTGGATCGGCAAGAATACCCTGGTGCTCAACCGCAAGGCGGGCAGCTACTTCTTTCTCGGCGAACTGTTCGTCGACCTGCCCCTGCCGGTGGATGTGCCCCATGCGAGCGAGCATTGCGGGCGCTGCAGCGCGTGCATGGACATCTGCCCCACGGCAGCCTTCGCCGGGCCCTACCAGCTCGACGCGCGGCGCTGCATCTCCTACCTGACCATCGAGCTCAAGGGCTCGATCCCCGTCGAGCTGCGCGCACCGATCGGCAACCGGGTGTTCGGCTGCGACGACTGCCAGATCGTCTGCCCCTGGAACCGCTTCGCCCGCCCCACCGAGCAGGGCGACTTCCAGCCACGCCATGGCCTCGACAACAGCGCCCTGGCCGAACTGTTCCTGTGGACGGAGCCGGAGTTTCTCGCCCGCACCGAGGGCTCGCCCCTGCGCCGCGCCGGCTACGAGCGCTGGCTGCGCAACCTGGCGGTCGGCCTGGGCAACGCCCCCTCGACCATCCCGGTGCTGGAGGCGCTGAATGCCCGCCGCGACCACCCCTCGGAGCTGGTCCGCGAGCATGTGGAGTGGGCGCTGCAGCAGCATGAACGATAGGTGACAGGCTTCAGGCGGCAGGCAAAAGCAGCGCAGCCATCCGCTCCACTCCAGGCCTGCGGCGGCCTTCAGACCTTGAGGAAATGCTCGCGGTAGTGACGCAGCTCGGCGACGGATTCGCGAATGTCGTCCAGCGCCTGATGCGTGGCGCTTTTCTGGAAGCTGTCCTTCACCTCCGGCGCCCACATGCCGGCCAGGATCTTCAGCGTCGACACATCCAGGTAGCGGTAGTGGAAGTAGGCTTCCAGGGCCGGCATGTACTTGTAGAGGAAGCGCCGGTCCTGACCGATGCTGTTGCCGCAGATCGGTGACTTGCCCTTCGGCACCCACTGTTCGAGAAAGGCGATGGTCTGCGCCTCGGCGGTGGCCGCATCGATGCGACTTTCGCGCACGCGCTGGGTCAGGCCGCTTTCGCCATGGGTACGGGTATTCCACTCGTCCATGCCGGCCAGCGTCTCGTCGCTCTGGTGAATGGCGATCACCGGGCCTTCGGCCAGCACGTTGAGCTCGCTGTCGGTGACGATGGTGGCCATTTCGATGATCACATCGCGCTCCGGCTCCAGGCCGGTCATTTCCAGGTCGATCCAGATCAGATTGTTGGGGTTTTGCATGGTAAGGGGCTCCTAGGCTCAGCCGGCAAGTCTAGCGGATATCCACAGCCTTCATCTGCCACAGATACAAGGACGTCTGCCGCCCCTCGTCGACCGCGAGCGTGCGGTCGGCCGGCACGCCCGGAATCTCGAAGGTGTTGCTGATCAGCCAGCTGCCAGGGCGCATCTCACCTGCCGCCTTGCGCCACAGACGCGGCATCGGAACGGGCGACAGGAAACAGTAGGCGATATCGAAGTCAGCCAGGTCGACCCGCCAGAGGCTCTGGTAACGGATGCTGCAGTTCTCCTGCAGCAGGCAGCGCAGCCAGGCGAAGACGAAGAGCAGCGGCGCCGTTTCCACGCCGACGAACTGCCCACGCGGGCAGTGTCGCGCCAGTTGCAGCAACGTACCCGCCGTGCCGCAGCCCAGGTCGACGAAGCGCAGCGGCGGCTCGCGCTCGCTCAGGCAGCGCTGCAGTTGCTGCTGCGCCCTGCGCCCGCTCAGGTACAGCGGCACGCGCTCGCGCAGGCTGTTCCAGTTGACCAGCAGCAGCAGCACGAACCCCAGCAGGAACAGCCAGGCAGGCAACTCGGCACGCTGCGCCAGCAACAGCGCCGGCAGGAAAGCCAGGTTGATCCACCACCACCAGCGCGACAGACCCAGCCGCCAGCCGATCAGTGCCGCCAGCATGCCTTGCAGCAAGGCCACCGACAGCAGCGGAAGACGCCAGGACAGCAACGCCAGCAGGTACACCAGCACGACCACCAGCGCCAGCGCCAGGCCTTGCGCCAGCAGGGCCCGCATCAGTGGCACAGGTGCCAGCACTCTCTCATCGCCCATCACCGCCCTCCCCCATCTGGCGCCGCAGCGCCACCAGGCGCTCATGCTAAACTCGCCGCGATCTAGTCTCCACCATCCGGAAAGCCAATGGCCAAACGCCAACTCAACCGCCGCCAGAGCTGGCGTATCGAAAAGATTCAGGGCGAGCGCGCCGCCCGCGCGGCCAAGCGCGAGTCACGCGCCGTCGAAGCCCTGGAAGGTGGTGACCTCGGCCCCGAGCAGACGGGCCTGGTGATCGCCCATTTCGGCGTTCAGGTGGAAGTCGAGGGCCTGCAGGATGAACTGGCCGGCCAGATCTTTCGCTGCCACCTGCGAGCCAACCTGCCCGCCCTGGTCACCGGCGATCGGGTGGTGTGGCGCCCCGGCAACCAGGGAGACGGCGTCATCGTCGCGCAACTGCCACGCGACAGCGAGCTGTGCCGCCCCGACATGCGCGGTCAGCTCAAGCCGGTGGCGGCCAACGTCGACCAGATCGTCATCGTCTTCGCGCCCATGCCCGAACCGCACGCCAACCTGATCGACCGCTATCTGGTGGCGGCGGAGCATGCCGGGATACGCCCGCTGCTGCTGCTGAACAAGGCGGACCTGATCGACGAGCAGAACCAGGTCGCGCTGGAGGCACTGCTCAAGGTCTACCGCCAGCTGGAGTACCCGCTGCTCGAGGTGTCGGCGCACCAGGGCGATGGCATGGAGCAGCTGAAAAAGCGCCTCGACGGCCACGTCAGCGTCTTCGTCGGCCAGTCCGGGGTGGGCAAGTCATCGCTGGTCAACGGCCTGCTGCCAGGGGTCGACACCCGCGTCGGCGCCCTCTCGGAGCTGACCGGCAAGGGCACTCACACCACCACCACGGCGCGGCTGTTCCACTTCCCCGGTGGCGGCCAGCTGATCGACTCGCCCGGCATCCGTGAGTTCGGCCTCGGCCATGTCAGCCGGGATGATGTGGAGGCGGGTTTCATCGAGTTCCACGACCTGCTCGGCCGCTGCCGCTTCCGCGACTGCAAGCACGACCGCGAGCCCGGCTGTGCGCTGCTCCAGGCCCTGGATGAGGGACGCATCCAGCCGCAGCGCATGGCCAGCTACCGGCACATCCTCGCCAGCCTGCCCGAAGACGATTACTGACGGTTGAGCTGGTCCAGCGGGCTGTTGCTGCTGTCGAAGATGTTCAACTGCTCACGCAGCTGGTCGGCCGGCAACGCCTCGCCGGTGTTGCCAGGCGCGCCTTCGGCAGGCGGCTGATCCGGCGTCGCCGGCTCGCCTCCGGCGCCCTGCTCACCTTCGATGTTGCGCTGCGCACGCTTGGTCAGCACAACGATATCGATGCGCCGGTTGACCGGGTTCAGCGGGTCCTCGCGGTCGAACAACGCCGACGAGGCATAGCCGACCACCCGCGCCACCTGCTCGTCCGGGTAGCCGCCGGCGACCAGGGTACGGCGCGCGGCGTTGGCACGGTTGGCAGACAGCTCCCAGTTGCCGAAATCACCGCGCCCGACGAAGGGCTTGGCATCGGTGTGGCCGCTGACGCTGATCTTGTTCGGCACGGCGCGAATGGTATCGGCCATGGCCAGCAGGATGTCCTCGAAATACGGCTGCAGCTCGGCACTGCCGAGGGCGAACATCGGCCGGTTGGCGGCATCCATGATCTGGATGCGCAGGCCGTCCTGGGTGATCTCGAACAGGATCTGGTCCTTGAAGCGCTGCAGCTCGGGGTTTTCCTCGACCTTGTTCTGCAGTTCCTGCAGCAGCAGCTCCAGGCGCTCCTGCTCCATCTTGTCGGCCAGGGTCTCGATCTGATCGGTGCTGACACCGGTTTCGTCCGGCTGGCTCTCCGGCGTTTCGGAAATGTCCGGGTTGAGCGTTCGCTCGGGCGCCGGCGTCGGCGTACCGCCGAGGTCGATCGCGTAGGGGCTGGCGCTCTCGGTGAAGCCGATGGGGTCCTGGAAGTAACCGGAAATCGCGCGCTTCTGCTCGGGCGTGGCCGAGGACATCAGCCACATCACCAGAAAGAACGCCATCATCGCCGTGGCGAAGTCGGCGAAGGCGATCTTCCAGGCACCGCCATGATGGCCGCCAGCGCTTTTCTTGACGCGCTTGACGATGATGGGTTGGTTGTTTTCCATGGCTTAGTTGCCGCGCATGGCCTGCTCGAGCTCGCTGAAGCTCGGGCGATGGGCCGGGAACAGCACCTTGCGCCCGAACTCTACCGCCAGGGTCGGCGGCATGCCCGAAGCCGACGCCACCAGGGTCGCCTTGATCGCCTCGTAGAGGTTCAGCTCTTCCTTGGCATCGTGCTCCAGCGCGCCGGACAGCGGGCCGAAGAAGCCGTAGGAAGCCAGAATGCCGAGGAAGGTACCGACCAGCGCGGTCCCCACCTTTTCGCCGATCTGCGCGTTATCCGCCTCGGCGAGAATCGACATGGTGATCACGATACCCAGTACCGCCGCGACGATACCCATGGCCGGCATGCCGTCGGCGACCTTGGCGACCGCATGGGCCGGGTGCTCGACTTCTTCCTTGAGGCTGGCCAGCTCCATGTCGAACAGGCCCTCGAGCTCGTGCGGGGCCATGTTGCCGGACGACATGATGCGCAGGTAGTCGCAGATGAACGCGGTCATGCGGGCATCCTTGAGCACCGCGGGATACTTGCTGAAGATCGGGCTGGCATTCGGGTCTTCGACATCCGCCTCGATGGCCATCATCCCCTCGCGCCGGCTCTTGTTGAGGATCTCATAGAGCAGCTTGAGCACTTCCAGGTAGTAGGTGTGGGTGAAGCGCGAGCCGAACATGCTCAGCGACTTCTTGAACACCGTCATGAACATGCTGCCGGGGTTGGCCTGCAGGAACGCCCCCAGGGCCGCACCACCGATGATGAGCACCTCGAACGGGTGGACCAGTGCCATCAGTTGCCCGCCCGAGAGGACGAACCCACCGAACACGCAGCCGAAGACGACGATGATGCCTATGATTTTTGCCATAAAGGAACGCTTGCAGAGCCAAGAGGATGGGTTATTAAAAACAACCCTTCTAATTATCGGAGCTTATGCGCCAGACTATAGCCAGTTAAGGTCAAAAGCCAGTTCGGCTCAACCCACATGTCGACGCCAAAGCCCCTGCCGCGCACCCTGGACGCCTGGTTGCAACAACTGGCCAAGCTGCCGTTGCCGATCGAACAGCAGCAGCATGTGCGCTTGCGTCGCATCCTGGGCGACAGCCGCCGTACCTGGCGCGAAATTGCCGAAGCCATCGAATCCAGTCCGTCGTTTGCCCTGCAGGTCCTGCGCGAGGCCAACCAGTCGAACAACAGCCTGAGCGAGCCGGCCGAAAGCGTCGAAACCGCGCTCTCGCGTCTCGGCCTGAGTCGTTGCGAAGCCTTGCTGAGCCAGGCGCCAGCGCTGCCGGAAGACGAGATCCCCCTGGCGTTTCGCCAGATCCTGATGATCAGCCAGCACGCCAGCCAGCAGGCTCGCGGCCTGTTCGGCGCCCGCCTGGCGCGCCTGTGGAACGAGCTGCACGGCTGCAGCCTGCTGTTCCTCGCCCCCCTGTGGCCGTTGCTGTGCGCCCACCCGCAGCTGTTCGAAGCCTGGGAACAGCGCGTGCTGCTGAAAGGCGAACGCCCCGGAGTGGTGGAGAAGGAACTGCTCGGCGTGCCGCTGATACAGCTCTGCGTGCGCCTGGCCGAGCGCTGGCGCCTGCCGGAATGGATCGTGCGTGGCTACCGCCTGCTGGAGCGCGATCGCCGCCAGCTGATCAAGGCGCTGCACATCGCACGCGACTATGAACATCCCCTGCACCAGCAGCAGATGCTCGACGCGGACACGCCGCTGCGCCACTGGCTGACCCAGCCCAGCAACTGCGTGCTGCTGGCCAACGGCCTGGCCGTCTCCGCCCACCAGGCCTGGGACACGCCTCACACCCTGCGCTGGCAGCGACTCACCGGGCTGTACCTGCAACTGCCGCTGAACGAGCTGCAGCAGGAAGTGCATCAGCATGCCGTGAGCAGTGCCCGCCTGCTGCATGACAGTGCATTGTGGCACCCGGCGCAGGCGCTGCTCTGGCCCTGGGATGCACACCGCCTGAAACCGGCCCGCAGCAGCAGTGCCGCCGCCCCACCCCAGCGCGACGACCTCGCCGCCTGGCGCCAGCAGTGTGCACGCCTGCTCGCCGAACCCAGTGCCTTCGCCAATGTGCCGCAACTGACTGCCTGCGCCCGCGACGCCCTGCAGGCCTGTGGCCTGAAACGGGTTCTCGTGCTGCTCGCCGATCGCCAGCACAGCCGCCTGCAAACCCAGCAACAGGCCGGGCTGGACGCCAGCGCGGCAACGCTCAGCCTGGATCCCGCACAGAGCCAGGTCCTCAGGCGCCTGCTCAGCGAGCCGGGCCAGCTGCGTCTCACGCCCGCCAACGTCGCCAAGTTCTCCGCGCTGCTGCCGGGCAACCTCAAGGCCCTGTTTCCCAGCGAGCATCTGCTGCTGCGCTCCCTGGCCAGCAACGGCCGGGTGGTCATGCTGCTGGTGGCCGACCAGGGCGGCCAGCCGCTCAACGAGGTCAGCCTGCAGGCGTTCGGCAAGACCGTGCAGTGCATCGAGCGCGCCCTGGGCAGCTTCGCCCGCCGTGGACGCTGACGCCCCTCGGTTTCCGCTACAATCGACCTCTTTTCATTTAGGGACGCTGCCATGTCCGCCTTCGACAACCTGCCTCTGGTGATCGAGCCCGCTGAACTGGACGCGCGCCTGGACGCGCCCGAGCTGATCCTGCTCGACCTCAGCAGCACAGCACGCTACGCCAGTGGCCACATACCCGGCGCGCGCTGGGCCGACGCCAAGCGCACGCAGCTGGGCCAGCCGCCGGCCCCCGGCCTGCTGCCCGAACGGGCGCAACTCGAAGCGTTGTTCGCCGATATCGGCCATCGCCCGGATGCCACCTACGTGGTCTACGACGACGAAGGCGGCCCCTGGGCCGGGCGCTTCATCTGGCTGCTCGACGTGATCGGCCATGCCCGCCAGCACTTCCTCAACGGCGGCCTGCAGGCCTGGATCAGCGACGGCCGCCCCCTGAGCCAGACAACCCCCGAGGTCTCGCGTACCCAGGTGTCGCTGGCGCTGAGCGACGAACCCACAGCCACCCGCGAATACATCCAGCAGCGCCTGGACGCCGCCGACCTGGCCATCTGGGATGTACGCGGCGCGGATGAATACCGTGGCGAGAAACTCAGCTCCGCACGCGGCGGGCACATCCCGGGCGCCACGCACTTCGAATGGACCGCCGCAATGGACCCGCAGCGCGGCATGCGCATCCGCACGGATATCGGCGACGTCCTGCACGATCTCGGCATCACCCCGGACAAGGAAGTGATCACTCACTGCCAGACCCATCGCCGCTCGGGTTTCAGCTACGTGGTCGCCAAGGCGCTGGGTTATCCGCGCGTGAAGGCCTACGCTGGCTCCTGGTCCGAATGGGGCAACCTGCCCGATACACCTGTCGAACGCTGACGCCGTCGACCATCAGTTGTACCCGGCACGGGGATGCCTGCGCCGACTCAGAACCCTCAAGGAAACACGATGAAACAACGTCTCTTCATTCTCAGTCAGTACCTGCTGCCTCATCACCTGCTGTCGCGCCTGATCGGCTACGTTGCCGAATGCCGTATCGGCTGGCTGAAGAACCCGCTGATCTCGTGGTTCGCCAAGCAGTACCAGGTCGACATGAGCGAAGCGCAGGTGGAAGACCTGCGCGCCTTCGAACACTTCAACGCCTTCTTCACCCGTGCGCTGAAAGAAGGCGCCCGTCCACTGGACGAGACGGCGGGTGCGATCCTCTGCCCGGCCGACGGCGCGATCAGCCAGCTCGGCGCCATCGAGCATGGCCGCATCTTCCAGGCCAAGGGCCACAGTTTCAGCGCGGTGGAACTGCTCGGCGGCGACACCGAGCGTGCCGCGCCCTTCATGGGCGGTCAGTTCGCGACCGTCTACCTCTCGCCGAAGGACTACCACCGCGTCCATATGCCGCTGGGCGGCACGCTGAAGGAAATGGTCTACGTACCGGGGCGCCTGTTCTCGGTGAACCAGACCACGGCCGAGAACGTGCCGGAACTGTTTGCCCGCAACGAACGCGTGGTCTGCCTGTTCGACACCGAGCGCGGCCCGATGGCCGTGGTGCTGGTCGGCGCGATGATCGTCGCCAGCGTCGAGACTGTCTGGGCCGGCCTGGTCACCCCGCCCAAGCGCGAGCTGAAGAGCACCCGCTACGATGCCGAATCCCGCGGCCCGATCGAACTGGCCAAGGGCGCGGAAATGGGCCGTTTCAAGCTGGGTTCCACCGCCATCGTGCTGTTCGGCCCGGAGCAGATGAAATGGGCCGAAGAGCTGAGCGCCGGCAGCGCAGTGCGCATGGGACAGGCGCTGGGCCATGCCCTGGACTGAAATCCGCACGAACTGAACCCGCATGTCGACCCTTGGGTCATAAATCCGTAGGCTGCCGAGGCAGACCGTCCTTGAGGACGGCTGCCAGCGCAGCCAGATGCTGCTAGAGTTCGAAAGACTATTACTAGAGCCGCTTGTCATCGTGTGGCCGGAGTATCCGAGTTCGATGGATAGACAGAGTCCCCACCTTCAGTTGTTGCGCGTCCCCACACCGAGCAAGCAAAGCCTCAGCTTCTGCGACGGCACTCCTCGCGACCTCAAGCGCTGGATTGCCGCACTGCCCAAGGCGAACATCGGTGAGACCGCGCGCCAGCTGTATCAGAGCCTGGTGGAACTCAATCAACTGGTCACGCCATCGGACAACCGTCTGCAACTGCTGGAAATGCTGCGCCCGGAAGTGAGCTTCGTGTGCCAGCACCTGGAGCGCCACTTCCTCAACCAGGCCATCGTCCTCGACGAACGTCCGCGCAAGGTCGCCAACCTCTGCCAGGCCCTGCAGAACCACCTCGCCGTCGGCTACAAGCTGATCATTTCCCGCGTCCTCGAGCGCACCGGCAAGGACCGCGACCAGCTGCTCGCGGTCGCCTTGCAACGTGCCAGCCACAGCCTGTGCAGCCCGTTGATTCGCGCCAGCCAGCTGTACTGCCCGGTGCCGGAAGGACTCTGGCTGGAGTTGCACCAGCTCTACCAGATCGCCGTCGAACAGCGCCTGCAGCGCCAGGTCATCCGCGATCCGCTGGCCCGTCACACCCAGGGTCTGAGCACCGAGCAGACCTACGTGACCGCGCTGCTGCTCGGCTGCGCACGCACCAACCAGATGCGCCAGAACGGCATCGCCCGCCTGGCCGAAGCGCTGGAACCCTGGAGCGCCCTGGTCAAGCTGCAGGCGGGTGATCACCCTGACAGCCTGTTCGTCCTCGCCCCACAGGTCGACGGACCGCCGCGTTACAAGTCCCTGTACCAGAGCGGTGAACTGCACAACCTGCTGGGCATCGACACGCAGCCGCTGGTCGATGCGATCAAGGATCATCTGGAACTGCCGGAAGAGGAGCGCGGCCAGTCGCGCCTGGCGATTCCCGACGGCATCAGCCTGGACCTGCTGCAGCATGTCGCGGCCGCCTGGGGAGACATCGCCGAACGCACCTTCCAGCGCACACCGGGCCAGGGCAATCTGACCCTGTGCATCGGCATGACGGCGCTGCACTTCTTCCTCGCTGGCCGCCGCTCCTTCGCCGACGTGCTCAAGCGCCCGGTCGAACTCGGCGCCGCAGTGTTCAAGCCGACCACCGGCGAACCGGACGTCTGGTCCAACGCATTCGACGCGCAGCGCAACGCGGTGGACGACATCCACTTCGAGGAAATCCAGTACACCAAGGTCACGCCCGGCGAGCAGGCACAGCCCGAGAACAGCGGCGAGACCTACCCGACCTACCCGCTGGCCATCGTCAACCACAGTCCGGGCGGCTATTGCCTGTCCTGGCCCAAGGACGTGCCCAGCCAGCTGCAGGCCGGCGAGCTGCTGGGCGTGCAGGACAGCCCGAGCCAGGGCTGGAGCGTGGCGATCGTGCGCTGGATTCGCCAGGTCCGCGGGGGCGGCACGCAGATGGGCATCGAGCTGATCGCCCCGCATGCCCGACCTTGTGGCCTGCAACTGCTGCGCAAGGCCGAGCAGAACAGCCAGTACCTGCGTGCGCTGCTGCTGCCGGAAATCAGTGCCATCTCGCGCCCGGCCAGCCTGATCACGCCGCGCCTGCCCTTCCAGGAAGGCAGCAAGGTGCTGATCAACGATCATGGCGAGGAGCATCGTGCGGTGCTGACGCGCAAACAGGTCAGCACCGGCAGTTTCAGCCAGTTCGAATATCGCCGTGTCGGTGAGGAAGAGGGCGCGGCCGGGACGCCGGTCACAGCCTCGCAAAGCCAGAAGCCTGCTGGGGAGGAAGATTTTGACTCGCTCTGGAAGTCGCTGTAGGCTCCGACCCACTCACCATTTGTCGCCTTTTCGCGCCCGTTCGGCGCGGTATTGACCCTTCTATGGCCATCGAAAAAAAAACCATCCGCCTGCTGATTCTCGAGGATTCGCAGAACGAAGCCGAGCGCCTGGTCAGTCTGTTCCGCAATGCCGGACACGCGACGCGTGTCCATCGCCTGACCTCCAGCGAAGACCTCGCTGAAGCCCTGCAGCACACCTGGGACCTGCTCATCTGTGCACCGAGCAGCGAACGCCTCGACCCGAGCGAGGCGATTGGCGCCATCCGCCGCCAGGCCAAGGACATCCCCGTGGTGCAACTGGTCGACGGCAACGACTCCGAGACCATCACCGAGGCCCTGCTGTTCGGCGCTCAGGATGCCTTGCCGCAAGGCGAGGATGAACGCCTCGTCCTGGTGGCCAAGCGCGAGCTGGCCAACCTCGAGGAACGCCGCGCCCGTCGCGCCGCCGAAGTAGCCTTGCGTGAAGCAGAGAAGCGCTGCCAGCTGCTGCTGGAGAGTTCGGTAGACGCCATTACCTACGTGCACGACGGCATGCACATCTATGCCAACCGCGCCTACCTGGAGCTGTTCCGCTACGAAGATGGCGACGAGCTCGAAGGCATGCCGATGATCGACCTGATCGCCAGTGCCGATCAGAGTGCCTTCAAGGACTTCCTGAAGAACTACCAGAGCGCCGAGGGCGACGCCGAGCTGAGCTGCCAGGGCATGCGTGCGGATGGCAGCGGTTTCGCCGCCCAGATGAGCTTCTCGCCGGCCACCTACGACGGCGAGCCGTGCATCCAGGTGGTCATCCGCGCGGAAACCTCGAATGCCGAACTGGAAGAAAAGCTGCGCGAAATCAGCAGCCAGGATCTGGTGACCGGCCTGTTCAACCGCAACCACTTCCTCGAGCTGATGGATGGCGCCGCCGAGCGTGCCGTCAGCACTGGCCAGCCGTCGACCCTCGCCTACATCCGCGTCGACCGCTACGCCGGCATGCAGGGCGAGATCGGCCTGGCCGGCATCGACCTGCTGCTGACCGACCTGGCCGGCCTGCTGCGCGCGTACTTCCCGGCGGACACCCAGCTGGCTCGCTTTGGCGACGACGTGTTCACGGCGCTGCTGCCGGGCCAGTCCCCCGAGCAATGCGAGGCCAGCCTCAGCGCCCTGCTGAAGAAGATCGAGGGGCACCTGTTCGATGTCAGCGGGCGCACCGCCCAGACCACGCTGTCGATCGGCGTCGCCGGCCTCAGCGAGAAGACCGCCAAGGCCCAGGTAGTCATCGATCGTGCCCACCGCTGCGCGGACGAGCTGGCCGATGGCAATGCCATCAAGCTGTTCAACCCGGCTGCCGAGCTGGCCGCCGCGGCCAATCGTGGCAACCTGCTGGCGATGGTGCAGCAGGCGCTGGAGAACAACAGCTTCCGCCTGCTGTTCCAGCCGATCATCAGCCTGCGCGGCGACGCCCACGAGCACTACGAAGTCCTGCTGCGCCTGCTCAACCCGCAAGGCGAGGAGGTCCCGCCGACGCAGTTCCTGACCGCTGCCAGGGATGCCGGGCTGGGTGAAAAGATCGACCGCTGGGTGATCCTCAACTCGATCAAGCTGCTTGCCGATCACCGCTCGAAAGGCCACAACACCCGCCTGTTCGTGCACCTGTCCAGCTCCAGCCTGCAGGATCAGACCCTGCTGCCCTGGCTCAGCGTGGCGCTCAAGGCCGCTCGCCTGCCGTCCGACTCGCTGGTGTTCCAGTTCAGCGAGCCTGATGCCATCGCTTACCTGAAGCAGGCCAAGGCACTGACCCACGGGCTCGCGGAGCTGCACTGCAAGGTCGCCCTGAGCCAGTTCGGCTGTGCGCTGAACCCGTTCAACACGCTCAAGCACCTGCAGGTGGACTTCGTCAAAGTCGACGGTTCCTTCTCCCAGGACCTGAACAACGCCGACAACCAGGAAGCCCTCAAGACCCTGCTCAGCAGCCTGCACGCCCAGGCCAAGCTGACCATCGTGCCCTTCGTCGAGAGCGCCAGCGTGCTGGCCACCTTGTGGCAGGCCGGGGTCAACTTCATCCAGGGTTACTACCTGCAGGGCCCGAGCCAGTCGATGGACTACGACTTCTCGGCCGGCGACGAGTAACGCCGCAGACACGAAAAAGCCGCCTCATGGGCGGCTTTTTCGTTGGGCCCGGAAAGCCGCTCAGTCCTGCCCCTCGCGGTCACGGAAGCCCAGCAGGTAGAGAATGCCGTCCAGACCGAGCGTGGAGATCGCCTGCTTGGCCGACTGCTTGACCAGCGGCTTGGCCCGGAAGGCCACGCCGAGCCCGGCCAGGCCGAGCATCGGCAGGTCGTTGGCGCCATCGCCGACGGCGATGGTCTGCTCCAGCTGCAGGCCCTCCTTCTGCGCCAGCTCACGCAGCAGGTCCGCCTTGCGCTGGGCATCGACGATGGGCTCGACGGCCACACCGGTCACCTTGCCGTTCTCGATCTGCAGTTCGTTGGCGAACACGTAGTCGATGCCGAGCTTGGCTTGCAGCTGGCGGGCGAAGTAGGTGAAGCCACCGGAGAGAATCGCCGTCTTGTAGCCCAGGCGCTTGAGCTCGGCGAACAGCACTTCGGCACCTTCGGTCAGGCGCAGCGAGGCGCCGATCTCTTCCAGCACATCCTCGGACAGGCCCTGCAGCAGGCTCAGGCGTTCCTTGAAGCTGGCACGGAAATCCAGCTCGCCGCGCATCGCCCGCTCGGTGATCTCGGCGACCTGCTCACCGACCCCGGCCGCCTTGGCCAGTTCGTCGATGACCTCGGCCTCGATCAGCGTCGAGTCCATGTCGAACACCGCCAGGCGACGGTTACGACGGAACACCGAGTCGCGCTGGAAGGCGATGTCGACGTTGAGTGCCTGCGCCACGCTGAGGAACTCGGCGCGCAGCGCGACGGGGTCGGCCGGCTCGCCACGCACGGAGAATTCGATGCAGCCCTTGCCCTGCTCGGCGGGCATGTCCAGCGGCATGCGCCCGGACAGGCGATCGATGTGATCGATGTTCAACCCGTACTTGGCGGTGATCGCACTGACCCGCTGCAACTGCTCGGCGCTGACCTTACGCGTCAGCAGGGTGACGATATGGCGGGCCTTGCCCTGGCCACCGACCCACTGCCGATAGTCCTCTTCGGAAACCGGGGTGAAACGCACCTGCTGCTCAAGCTCGTAGGCGGTGAACAGCAGGTCCTTGAGCACGGCCTGGGAACGGCCGTTGTCCGGAATCTCGATGAGGATGCCGAACGACAGGGTGTCATGGATCACCGCCTGGCCGATATCGAGGATATTCACCCCGCCCTGGGCCAGTACGCCGGTGATGGCGGCGGTGAGTCCGGGGCGATCCTCGCCGGTGATGTTGATCAGGACGATCTCGCGCAAGACGCACCCTCCAAGGCAGACGATTGAGGCGGGCCAGTGGCGAATGAGCCACCGACCGACGAAAAGGCGCACATTCTACCCAGTTTCCTGCCGATCCGGGCAGCCGCGCGCTTTGCCCGCCCCAGGCCGCTCGCTATACTGCGCGGCATCTTCAGTCGACAAGAGCCGAGCTCTGTGAACCGGCCCGCGCCCGTCAAGCCCGACAATTTCTTCATCATGATCTTCCACGCGCTGCGTCAGCGGCGGGTGCCTCTGGTGCTGCGCATCGCCAGCCACAGCCTGCTGCTGGTGGCGCTGGCGATGCTCATCTATGCCTGGGTCATGGGCATGCAGTTCAAGCAGGCCATGCAGCAGCAGGCCGACGCCCTGGGCCAGAGCCTGATCACCCAGACCGCCGCCTCCGCCACCGAGCTGCTGGTGTCCAACGACATCCTCAGCCTCAACGTGCTGCTCAACAACCTGGCCAAGAACCCGCTGGTGGCCCATGCGGCCATCTACAGCGTGGACAACCGC
Source organism: Pseudomonas sp. BMW13 (assembly GCF_013357275.1). NCBI lineage: Bacteria > Pseudomonadati > Pseudomonadota > Gammaproteobacteria > Pseudomonadales > Pseudomonadaceae > Pseudomonas > Pseudomonas sp. BMW13. Next base: position 30,093 of record NZ_SUKD01000012.1, read on the forward strand.
ATCCTCGCCGAGTCCGGCACTCGCCCGACCCGCAGCATGCTGGGCGAAAGCGACGGCCTGTACTCCACGCAGATCACCTTCCAGGAAGTGATCGCCGGGCAGTTGCGCATCAGCCTGGACATGCGCCAGTTCCAGCAACCGATGACCATCAGCCTGCAGAGCATGGGCATTCTCAGCCTGATCCTGCTGGCCCTGACCCTGTCGCTGAGCATGCGTCTCGGTCGGCATATCTCCACGCCGCTGCTGCAGCTGCGGCTCTGGCTGCGCGACCCGGACGATCCGGCACCAGGCGCGGGGCGCAATGACGAGATCGGTGACCTGGCGCGCCAGCTGCAGGCGCGCCTGGTACCGGAAAAGCCCGAACCCGAGCCGGAAGAGCTGGAAGAGTTGGAAGACGACGCGCTGCTCGACACCGACGACTACCCGCAGGAAAGCGACGACGTCGACTTCGAGCAGGAAGCGCAGCCGCTGGCGGAGCACGGCATCGACGCAGACGCAGCCGATGATGACGACGAAGCCCTCAAGCCCTGGCCCGATTCGATCGAACCGGAGGACCCTTTCGCCGACCTGCGTGACGAAGCGGACGACAGTGCGCCCAGCGCCCCGCCCCAGCCGCAGCGCCAGGCACAGGCCAGCGCCGTGCTGGCCATCCAGCTCGGCGCCCAGGAACAGCTGCGACGCCTGCCGCGCACACGCCTGCTGGACCTGCTGGAGCGCTACCGCGCCTGTCTGGAACAGGCCTCCGCGCTGTACCAGGGGCAACTGCACACGCTCAAGGACGGCAGCAGCCTGATGCTGTTCCACGAGCGCGAGTGCGGCGAGGACTACCTGACCCACGCCATCTGCTGCGGCGAGCTGATGCGCGCCCTCGGCCACGCCCTGCAGATCGAGGTGGCCGACAGCGGCATCACCCTGCAACTGCAGCTGGGCCTGACCCTCGGCAGCGACCTGGAAGCACTCGGCCAGGCCGAACTGCTGCTCAGCGACAGCGCCCTGGACGCCCTCGCCCTGTCACAACACAGCCGCAACCTGCTGCTGGTCGAGCAACGGGTCGCACAGGACAGCCTGGCCCGCCAGCGTGCACGCATTCGTCCGATCGCCAGCCCCGAGGGTGCGAGCTGCGTCGAACGCCTGCTCGACCCCTATCCGGCCCTGCTGGAAAGACAGCTGACGCGCATGCACGAAAGCCGGGCGCACTGACGCCCGGTATCGGCCTAGGCGCTGACCTGGGCCCGCCGCTGCGGCGTCGGCACTCCGTAGCGCTGCAGCCAGTCCTTCCAGCGCACGCGCTCGTCACGCACCAGCCAGCCGTCCTGCTCGGCGAAGCTTTCCGACAGCCACAGCCCTCGCGTGCTGACCGCCTGCAGCTCGCCCTTGCGCAGGGTGAACAGGCCGCCGCTGGGCGCCCCCTGATGCAGTGCCAGCAAGTAGATATCCGGGCGCCGACGCTCCAGGCGGGCGACCAGGCGCCCATCCTCCAGGCACTCATCGACATGGAACAGGCTCAGCTGCCGGGCGTCGCGCGGCAGCTCCAGGCTCATGTCATAGACCAGTTGCAGGGACGCGGTGGGCAGATGCACATAGGCACGCGGGCGCTCCAGCAAGGTCAGGTTGCCGCACTGCACCGGCCGCGCCGCCCCTGACAGCGGGCTGAGGCGAAAGTGGCTGGCCTCGCGGTAGCGCAGGGCGCCCTGATAGGGTGTCGGCAGCCAGGTATCGGCAAAGCGCCCGGCCAGCCAGCCCTCGGCACTTTCCAGCAGACACTCCTCGGCAACTTCCTGGATGGCGGTAAGCAGCGGCAGGTTCAGTTCGTGCGCGGGTACGTAGCCGGAGATCAGCTTGAGCACGGTATCGCCACGATCCGGGCGACGCTGGCGCACCAGCAACCAGTAGTCGCGCCCATGCAGGCGCAGGGTCAGGCGCACCGACACGCCGAGATTGGCCAGCTCCACGGCGAAGCGCGAGCTGTCGGCCACCTCGACCGGGCGGCGGCGTTCCAGCATCTGCTGGAAGTTCAGGGGCACGCCCAGGCTCTGATAACGCAGGCCATCGGCCGTGGCCTCGACGAACAATGGCAGCGTCTTGAAGTTACTCGGGTCCTTGCGGATCAGCGTACGCGACATCTCGACTCCTTGTTCCGGCTTGGCGCGGATGCGACCGGGCAGCCGCCCTCCACACGAGGATCAGGGTGAAACGAAACCGCTCAAGGCTGCCCCAAGGCCGGCGCCGAACACAAGCCCGGCCTGTAAGAGGACGTGACCGCAGCCGCTCAGCGCAGGCCCTGCAACACGGCGGCGACGGTGGCCACGTTGGCGGCCAGGTGCGCCGGCGTGATGGTGCCGACGATGGCGCTGCCGACGCCCGGGTGCGCGAAGATCAGCTCGAAACTGGCGCGCACCGGATCGACCCCCTCGGCCAGGCAGGCATGCCCGCTGGCCAGCGCCTTCTTGATCAGAATGCCCTTGGCGTGAGTGGCAGCGTAGTCCAGCACCGGCTTTTCGCCCTGCTCGCTCAGGTTGTAGGTGACCATGGCGCAGTCACCCTCTTCCAGCGCCAGCAGGCCCCCCTCGACGGTCTTGCCGGAAATCCCGTAGCCGAGGATCTTGCCCTCGCGCTTGAGCGCCGCCAGCGTGTCGTACACCCCGGTGTCACGCAGTACCGCCAGGTCGTTACCATCGGAGTGCACCAGCAGCAGGTCGATACGATCGGTCTCCAGGCGCTTGAGGCTGCGCTCCACCGAGAGGCGGGTATGCGCGGCGGAGAAGTCGAAGCGCGACTGCCCCTGCTCGAACTCTTCGCCGGTCTTGCTGACGATCACCCACTCGTCGCGCTGGCCACGCAGCAGCGGGCCGAGACGCTGCTCGCTGACGCCATAGGCCGGCGCGGTATCGATCAGGTTGATGCCCAGTTCACGCGCCTGGCGCAGCAAGGCACTCGCCTGCGCGTCATCGGGGATGGTGAAGCCGTTGGGGTACTTCACCCCCTGGTCGCGCCCGAGCTTGACCGTGCCCAGTCCCAGCGGCGATACACGCAGGCCGGTAGAGCCCAGCGGGCGATGCAGATCGTGCAGGGTGGCGCTCATGGCAGCAGCGTCTCCCATACCGGCTGCCCCAGCGCCGGGCGCGGCAGCTCGGGCAACGACGCATGATGCGCCGGCGTCACCCCGTCGCGCTGCAGCGTCGCCAGGACCCGGTCGGCGAAGTCCGGCGCCAGCGCCAGCTTGGTCGGCCAGCCCACCAGCAGGTTCTGCTGTTCGGCGAGAAAGGCATTGTCCGGGCGCACCAGCCCCGATTGCGCGGGCTCGGCGCGGTCCACACGCAAGGTCGCCCAACGCGTCTGGCTCTGGTCCACCCAGGGCAGCAGCGCCGCCATCTCCTTCTGCGCCGCCGCGACCTGCGCGCCTTCGTCGCGCGCCACGCCGTCGGCCTCGGCCAGGTCGCCACCGAGGTACCAGACCCATTGGCCATCGGCCGCCGGATGGGTGGTGACGGTGACGCGCGGCTTCGGTCCGCCGCCGAGACAATGGGCATACAGCGGCTTCAGCGCCGGCCCCTTGGCCAGCACCATGTGCAGCGGCCGCAGTTGCTGAGCCGGCTGCTCGATACCCAGGGCCGCGAGCAATTCGGCATTGCCAGCCCCGGCACTGAGCACCACGCGCTGGGCGCGAATCTCGCGGCCATCGACGATCAGCCCGCACAGTTCATCGCCTTCACGCAGCGGCTCGACCTGCCGGCCAGCCAGCAGCCCATCGCCAGCCAGCTCGGCCAGGCGGGCGATCAGGCTGGGCACATCGAGCACCAGCTCGGCGAGCCGATAGACCTTGCCCTTGAACCTCGGGTGCTGCAGCGCCGGCGGCAACTGCTCGCCCTTGACCTGGTCGACGCGCCCGCGCACCGCCTTGCTGGCGAAGAAGCTGGTGAGGTTGCCGGCCAGGGTGCCCGGCGACCACAGGTAATGCGCGTCGGAAAGGATACGCACGCCGGACAGGTCCAGCTCGCCAGCGCCGGCCAGCGTCTCGCGCCAGCGTCGCGGCATGTCGGCGATAGCTTCGGAAGCACCGGTCAGCGCGCCGTGCAGGGCGTACTTGGCGCCACCGTGGATGATGCCCTGCGACTTCAGACTCTGCCCGCCGCCCAGGCTGCCGCACTCCACCAGAACGGTGGCGAAGCCCTGGCGACGCAGGCGTGCATTGAGCCAGAGGCCGGCGATACCACCGCCGACGATCAGGACATCGGTGCTGAGAGACTGGGACATGAACGGGCCTCGGCGAAAAACAGGCGCGCAGTATAACCCGCCTGCCCTCGCGCCCGTCGGCCGATCAGTGCCCGGTCGAGTGGGAGAACAGCTGGATCACCACCACGCCGCTGACGATCAGGCCCATGCCCAGCATGGCCGGCAGATCGGGTTTCTGCTGGTAGATGAAGGCGGCGGCGATGCTCACCAGCACGATGCCCAGGCCGGCCCAGATGGCATAGGCAATGCCCACCGGGATGGTGCGCACCACCAGCGTCAGCATCCAGAACGCGATGCCATAGCCGCCCACCACCAGCAACAGCGGCAGCGGCTTGTTGAAGCCTTCGATGGCCTTCATCGAGGTGGTGGCGAGCACTTCGGCGGCAATGGCAATGGCCAGGTAGAAGTATCCGGGCATGATGGCGACTCCTGAAAGAATGCCCGGGATTCTAAGGGCTTCGACGATGGGATAAAGTCATTACCTATCAACGTAACAGATAGGTTGACCATGAACTGGAACCTCGACCAGCTCCATCTGTTCGTCCGCACGGCGGAAAGCCGCTCGTTCTCGGCGGTGGCACGGGAAACCGGGCGCGCCCAGTCCGCCGTGAGCACGGCGATCGCCCTGCTCGAAAGCGACCTCGGCGTGACCCTGTTCGAGCGCAGCAGCGGGCGGCAGCCACGCCTGACCAAGGCCGGCAGCGCCCTGCTGGAAGAGGCGCGCAGCGTGCTGCAGCAATGCGAGCGCCTGGATGCTCGCGCACTCGGCCTGGCCCAGGGGCAGGAGGCGCGCCTGCGCCTGGCACAGGACGAAGCCATGCCCTACCAACCGGTGCTGGCCAGCCTGGAGGCCCTGGCCGAGGCCTTCCCGCTACTGGAGGTACAGCTCGCCAGCGGCGCACAGGGCGACGTGGCGCGCAAGCTGCTGCAGCGTCAGGCGGACCTTGGCCTGCTGTTTCACCATGAGCAGATGCCACGCGAGCTGGAGAGTCAGCACCTGGGCAGCATCGAGATGGTCACCGTGTGCAGCCCGCACCACCCCCTGGCCAGGCTCGCCAGCGTGGAGCGCCGCGATCTCGCCGAGCATCGCCAGCTGCTGATGACGCCCCAGGACAGTCACTATCCCGGCGGCGAGCAGATCAGCCCGCTGGTATGGCGCGCCGACAGCTTCTACGCGATGGCCGAGCTGGTGGTTCGCGGCCTTGGCTGGGCCTGGCTGCCGCGTCACGTGGCGCAGTATCCGACCTACCAGGGCCACCTGCAGGAACTGCGCAGCGACTGGGCGCCGTTGCCATTGGTGGTGGAGCTGGTCCGCCGCCGCGACGGCGCGCTCGGCCCCACCGCCAACTGGCTGGCGGACTGCCTGGCACGCGAGCTGTTGCGCCCACCGGCATGATCGCCCTTCCAGCACCCGGCCGGCAGCGATAAGCTGCGCGCCCATGAACAGACACCTCTACACCCTGCTGCTGCACCTGGCCCTGCCACTGATCGCCCTGCGCCTGGCGCTGCGCGCACGCAAGGCGCCCGCCTACGCGCGCCGTATCAAGGAGCGTTTTTCCTTCGCCCTGCCGCCGCTGAAACCCGGCGGCATCTGGGTGCATGCCGTGTCGGTCGGTGAAAGCATCGCCGCCGCGCCGATGATCCGCGCCTTGCAGGCGCGTTACCCCGAGCTGCCGATCACCGTCACCTGCATGACCCCGACCGGCTCCGAACGCATCCAGGCCCTGTTCGGCGACAGCGTGCAGCACTGCTACCTGCCCTACGACCTGCCCTGGGCCGCCGCGCGCTTCCTCGACCGGGTCCGCCCGCGCCTGGCCGTGGTGATGGAAACCGAACTGTGGCCGAACCACATTCATCAGTGCGCCAGACGCGGCATCCCTGTGGCGCTGGCCAATGCGCGCCTGTCCGAGCGCTCGGCACGTGGCTATGCACGCTTTGGCAAACTCACCGCACCGATGCTCGCCGAACTGTCGCTGATCGCCGTGCAGACCCAGGCCGAAGCGCAACGTTTTCTCGACCTGGGCGCACGCCCTGACTGCGTGGAAGTGACCGGCTCGATCAAGTTCGACCTGAAGATCGACGCCGAGCTGCTGCAGCGTGCAGCCGAGCTGCGCCGCCAGTGGCAGGCCGAGCAACGCCCGGTGTGGATCGCCGCCAGTACCCATGCGGGCGAAGACGAGATCGTCCTCGCCGCCCATCGCCAATTGCTGGAGACGCGGCCGAACGCGCTGCTGATCCTGGTACCGCGCCACCCCGAGCGCTTCAACTCGGTCCATGAACTTTGCCTCAGCGATGGACTGACGACACGCCGCCGCGCCACGGGTGAAGCCGTGCAAACCGGCGACCAGGTGCTGCTCGGCGACACCATGGGTGAGCTGCTGTTTCTCTATGCGCTGGCGGACATCGCTTTCGTCGGCGGCAGCCTGGTGGCCAACGGCGGGCACAACCTGCTGGAACCCGCTGCGCTGGGCAAGCCGGTGCTGAGCGGCCCGCACCTGTTCAACTTCCTCGAGATCGCCGCGCAACTGCGCGCGGCCGGCGCGCTGAGCGAAGTGGCGAACGCCGCGCAACTGGCTGAGCGCACCGCCACGCTGCTGGACACTCCGGCCGAAGCCCAGCGCATGAGCACAGCCGGTCTGGCCGTGCTCAAGGCCAATCAGGGCGCCCTGGAGCGTCTGCTCGACGGCCTGCGCCGCCTGCTCTAGCCCATGCCGGTGGAGTGCAGGGCGCCGCGACGATAGCGCCGAAAACGAAAAAACCCGACTCAGGTCGGGCTTTTTCTTTGCTCACAACGGATCAGAAATCCTGATTGTTCTGCAGGCGCGCCTCGGCGGCAGTGGCCAGATCCGGCGGCAGGAAGTCCTTGTCCGGGTTGTAGTCCGGCTTGAGGAAGCTGCCCAGGGCATCCAGGTCGGCCGGGCTGAGGGTGCCGGCCGCCTGCTTCAGGCGCAGGTTGTTGAGGATGTAGTCGTAGCGCGCATCGTTGTAGTTGCGCACGGCGCTGTACAGCTGACGCTGGGCGTCGAGCACATCGACGATATTGCGGGTACCTACCTGGTAGCCGATCTCGGTGGCCTCCAGCGCACTCTGGTTGGAGATGATCGACTGGCGCCGCGCCTGCACGGTTTCCACGTCGGTGTTCACCGCACGGAACAGGTTGCGGGTGTTCTGCACCACCTGACGACGCAGGCTCTCGCGCAGTTGCTCGCTCTGCCCCAGACGCTGGTAAGCCTCGCGCACCTGCGAGCTGGTAAGGCCGCCGCTGTACAGCGGGATGTTCAGTTGCAGGCCGATGGAGCGCTGCGCAACGTCACCGCTGTAACGCGGCGCACCAAAGGTGCCCGAGTTGGTGAAGCCCAGGCTGTCGTTGTCGCCCTTCTGATAGCTGGCCACGGCATCCAGGGTCGGCGCATGGCCGGCCTTGCGCTGGCGCAGGTTTTCCTCGGCGGCCGTCACGGCGTACAGGCTGGCTTGCAGGTTGAGGTTCTGCGCGGCAGCGGTATCGACCCAGGACTTGGCGTCGTTCGGCGTCGGCGCCAGCACCGGCAGGGAGTGGACGATCCCCTCGACGGCGACATAGTCACGGTTGGTCAGCGCGATCAGCGCTTCGAAGGCGTCGTCCACCGCGCGCTCGGCGAGCAGGCGGTTGGCGCGGGCCGTGTCGAAACCGGCCTGCGCCTCGAGCACGTCGGTCTTGTCGGAGAGGCCGACGTCGAAACGCTCGTTGGCCTGGTCCAGCTGGCGCTTGAATGCCGCTTCCTCGGCCTTGGTCGAGGCCAGGTTGTCCTGGGCACGGAGCACGGCGAAGTAGGTCTCGGCGCTCTGCAGGATCAGGTTCTGCTCGGTGGCGGACAGCTCCAGGGCCGCCTGCTCGCTGGTGGCTTCTGCCGCCTGCAGCTGGAACCAGCGGTCGGCGCGGAACAGCGGCTGGCTGAGATTGGCCTGATAGACCAGGCCGCTGCGCGAGAGGGTGGCACTCGGCGAATCGACGTTCGTGCGCGTATCGCCATAGTTGGCACCGGCGGAGAGGTTGGGCAACAGGCCGGCCCTGGCCTGCGGCACCACTTCACGACGCGCCTGATAGTCGGCACGGGCGGCGGCGATATCGGCATTGTTCTTCGCGGCCTCCTGGTAAACGGTGACCAGGTCGGTCTTGCTGGCCAGCGGTGCCTCTTCGGCCTGAGCCAGGCCCACCGTCGCGGCGGCCACGGCGAGGGCCAGGGAAAGTCTGCGCAACATGAATGTCGATCCTTGAATAGGCGGTAATCGCCAAGGCTACGGGGCGCCGCGGGCGAGGGTCAAGCGCGCCATGGGCGTGAACAGTCTAGCTGGCGGCAAGCTATGTTGCTCGTCGGGAACAATCGGCCCGGCGCAGCGATGATGGTCCGTTTCCGACGCACGGGTCGAGTTTTTTTGACCTCCGGGTTGGTTTTATTCCATCAGCTTGATTAGACTGCCCGAGTTCTTGTCGGGGTGCCCCAAATGCGGGGCTGAGATTGGCAGCTGCCGGATCCCGTTGAACCTGATCAGGTTAAGGCCTGCGTAGGGAACAAGATGTCCTCGCCAGCGTCCGGCGAGTCCTCTCGACACCGCCTGTGGTGTATCTCGCGCCCCTCGTCCGCTCAGGTTCCAACTCCGACACCTATCCCGGAGAGAGCCTTGATGAGCACACAACAACAAAAGAACCTGAGTGAATCGGCACAGGTCGACCAGCAGTCGGTACAGCCCTTCCCCCGTTCGCAGAAAGTCTACGTCCAGGGCTCGCGCCCGGACATCCGCGTGCCAATGCGCGAGATCAGCCTGGACGTGACGCCGACCGATTTCGGTGGCGAGATCAACGCCCCGGTCACCGTCTATGACACCTCCGGCCCGTACACCGACCCGAACGTCAGCATCGACGTACGCAAGGGCCTGGCCGACGTGCGCAGCGCCTGGATCGAGGATCGCGGCGACACCGAGAAACTGCCCGGCCTCTCCTCCGAATTCGGCCAGCGCCGCCTCAACGACGCCGAACTCTCCGCCATGCGCTTCGCCCACGTGCGCAACCCGCGCCGGGCCAAGGCCGGCCACAACGTCAGCCAGATGCACTACGCCAAGCAGGGCATCATCACGCCCGAGATGGAGTACGTCGCCATCCGCGAGAACATGAAACTGGCCGAGGCACGCGAAGCCGGCCTGCTCGACGAGCAGCATGCCGGGCACAGCTTCGGTGCCAACATCCCGAAGGAGATCACCCCGGAGTTCGTGCGCAGCGAAGTCGCCCGCGGCCGCGCCATCATCCCGGCCAACATCAACCACGTGGAACTGGAGCCGATGATCATCGGCCGCAACTTCCTGGTGAAGATCAACGGCAACATCGGCAACAGCGCCCTGGGTTCCTCCATCGAGGAAGAAGTGGCCAAGCTGACCTGGGGCATTCGCTGGGGTTCGGACACCGTCATGGACCTGTCCACCGGCAAGCACATCCATGAAACCCGCGAGTGGATCATCCGCAACTCGCCGGTGCCGATCGGCACCGTACCGATCTACCAGGCCCTGGAAAAGGTCGGCGGCATCGCCGAGGACCTGACCTGGGAGCTGTTCCGCGACACTCTGATCGAACAGGCCGAGCAAGGCGTTGACTACTTCACCATCCACGCCGGCGTGCTGCTGCGCTACGTGCCGCTGACCGCCAAGCGGGTCACCGGCATCGTCAGCCGTGGCGGCTCGATCATGGCCAAGTGGTGCCTGGCGCATCACAAGGAGAACTTCCTCTACACCCACTTCGATGACATCTGCGAAATCATGAAGGCCTACGATGTGTCCTTCTCCCTGGGTGACGGCCTGCGTCCGGGTTCGATCGCCGATGCCAACGACGCCGCCCAGTTCGGTGAACTGGAAACCCTCGGCGAGCTGACCAAGATCGCCTGGAAGCACGATGTGCAGTGCATGATCGAAGGCCCCGGCCACGTGCCGATGCAGCTGATCAAGGAGAACATGGACAAGCAGCTGGAATGCTGCGACGAGGCGCCGTTCTACACCCTCGGCCCGCTGACCACCGACATCGCTCCGGGCTACGACCACATCACCAGCGGCATCGGCGCCGCGATGATCGGCTGGTTCGGCTGCGCCATGCTCTGCTACGTCACGCCCAAGGAGCACCTCGGCCTGCCGAACAAGGATGACGTCAAGACCGGCATCATCACCTACAAGATCGCAGCCCACGCCGCCGACCTGGCCAAGGGCCACCCCGGCGCGCAGATCCGCGACAACGCGCTGAGCAAGGCACGCTTCGAGTTCCGCTGGGAAGACCAGTTCAACCTCGGCCTGGACCCGGACACCGCCCGCGCCTTCCACGACGAGACCCTGCCCAAGGATTCGGCCAAGGTGGCGCACTTCTGCTCCATGTGCGGTCCGAAGTTCTGCTCGATGAAGATCACCCAGGAAGTCCGCGACTACGCCAAGGAACAGCGCATCAATGCCGTCGACCTGGACGCCGAGCAAGGCATGCAGGCCAAGGCCGAGGAGTTCAAGGCGCAGGGCAGCCAGCTCTACCAGCGCGTGTAGCAGGCCGTCATGGAAGCTTGATCTGGCGGCACTATGCTCGCTAGTGTGACGGGTAACGGGCCGCAGTCGGCGGACCACAGGTCTGCCGGGCCCGTTACGACCATCAGGAGTGTCCATGGACAAGAACGACATCGAAATCCTCGCGCGCGAGGCGTGCTTTCGCGGCTTCTACCGGCTCGACCGGATCAAGTTGCGCCACCGGCAATATGCCGGCGACATGGGCCCGCAACTGACCCGTGAGCTGTTCGTGCGCCACGACGCCGTCTGCGTGCTGCCCTACGACCCGCAACGCGACGAAGTGGTGCTGATCGAGCAGTTCCGTGTCGGCGCGATGGACAAGGCGGCCAACCCCTGGCTGCTGGAACTGGTCGCCGGCCTGATCGACAAGGACGAGGAGCCCGAGGAGGTCGCCCGGCGCGAAGCGGTCGAGGAAGCCGATCTGATGCTCGGCCCGCTGTGGCCGATCACCCAGTATTTCCCCTCGCCAGGCGGCTCCGACGAGTTCGTCCACCTGTTCCTCGGCCGTTGCGACAGCAGTGGCGCGGGCGGCGTACATGGTCTGCCCGAGGAAGGCGAGGACATCCGCGTGCACGTGCTGCCGCTGGAAGACGCCCTGGCTGCCGTGCGTGACGGGCGCATCAACAACGCGGCCAGCATCATCGCCCTGCAATGGCTGGCACTGAACCGCGACGAAGTACGAGGCATGTGGTCGTGAACCTGCTACGCGAGCGCTATCGGGTCGACCTGGTCGAGCTGCAGGCCGCTTGCGAGGCCAACTACGCCCGCCTGATGCGCCTGCTGCCGCGCATGCGCGAACAGAGCGAGAGCCGCCGTGTCGCCCTCAGCCAGGGCGAGCACCTGCTCGGCATCCTGGCGCTGGAGGTGCTGGAAAGCTGCCCCTACACCACGACGCTGCGCGTTCGCCAGGAGCACAGCCTGCCCTGGTTGCCCGTGCCACAGCTGGAAGTCAGGGTCTATCACGACGCGCGCATGGCCGAAGTGGTCGGCGCCGAGAATGCCCGCCGCCTGCACATTCGCTACCCCTACCCCAACGCGGCGATGCATCAACCGGATGAAAAGAGCCAGCTCAACCTGTTCCTCGGCGAATGGCTGAGCCACTGCCTGGCCTGCGGTCATGAACCCCAGCCGGTGATGTAGCCCCGCCCACCCGGCGATCAAGCTTTTCACTCCCTGGCCGATAGCGCGACGTTGTGCCAGTTTCTGTGATCTGTGTCCGCTTCCTGGGTTTTCCCTTTGCTGCGGCAGCCACCATAATTGCTCTGATTGAGCCCTAGGAGACGGTCTTGCCGAGCCTGCCCATCCCATCCGCTGATTCTTCGGTCCTGCTGGTGCAGTTGTCCGACAGTCACCTGTTCGCCGAAGCGAACGGCAAGCTGCTGGGCATGGATACCTGCGACAGCTTGCAACGCGTGATCGAGCAGGTGCAGCAGGAGCAGCCGCAGATCGACCTGATCCTGGCCACCGGCGATCTGTCGCAGGACGGCAGCGTGGCGTCCTACGAGCGTTTCCGGCAGCTCACCGCAGCGATCGGCGCGCCGTGCCGCTGGCTGGCTGGCAACCATGACGAAACCCCGCCCATGCAGGCCGTGTGCAAGGACAGCGAGCTGCTGCAGCCGGTGATCGACCTCGGCACCTGGCGCATCATCATGCTCGACTCGTCGATCCCCGGCGCCGTTCCCGGTTTTCTGGCCGACAGCCAGCTCGAACTGCTGCAGCGCGCCCTCGCCGAAGCGCCGCAACGCCACCACCTGATCTGCCTGCACCACCACCCGGTGGCCATCGGCTGCAAATGGATGGACCCCATCGGCCTGCGCAATCCCGATGCGCTGTTCGCCATCCTCGACCGCCACCCGCAGGCGCGCGCCGTGCTCTGGGGGCATATCCACCAGGAATTCGACCAGCCGCGCGGCAACCTGCGCCTGCTCGCCTCGCCGTCGACCTGCGTGCAGTTCGCCCCCGGCAGCGAGGAGTTCCAGGTCGGCAGCGAGGCCCCCGGCTATCGCTGGCTGCGCCTGCACGCCGATGGCACGCTGGACACCGGGATATCCCGCGTCACCGGCATCCACTTCGAAGTGGATTACAGCGTCAAGGGCTATTGAGCCAGCGGCAAGCGAGACGTGCAGCCCAACGGCCACCGCCCGGCTTTTTCTTGCAGCCTGCAGCTTGCAGCTTGTAACCGCTTTTTGTAGTAGCCTCCCGCTCCATGACTGCATCCATCCTCTATATCCACGGCCTGAACAGCTCGCCGGCCTCGCACAAGGCCAGCCAGCTGAGTTGCGCCATGGCCCGCCTGGGCCTGGACGACCGGCTGCGCGTGCCGGCGCTGCATCATCACCCGCGCCAGGCCATGGCCCAGTTGCAGGCGCTCGTCGCCGAACTGGGCGCCCCCGTGCTGGTGGGCAGCTCCCTGGGTGGCTACTACGCCACCTGCCTGGCCGAGCAGCATGGCCTCAAGGCACTGCTGATCAACCCGGCGGTACGGCCTCACCTGCGCTTCGACGGCTACCTCGGCCCGCAGAAGAACTACTACAGCGACGAGACCTGGGAGCTCACCGAGGATCACGTCGCGGCGCTGGCCGAATTCGAGGTCGCGCCCCCCGTCGATGCCGAGCGCTATCAGGTGTGGCTGCAGACCGCTGACGAAACCCTCGACTACCGCGACGCCGAGCGTTATTACCGCGCCGGCGCGCTGCGCATCCAGGCCGGTGGCGACCACGGTTTCCAGGGATTCGCCGAGCGTCTTCCGATACTCTTCGCTTTTGCCGGCATTGACGCCACACTCTGGCGCGATATCGACTTTTCCGCATTCAATTGATGAACAAGAGAGCCCATGGCCCAGCAGAACGCCTATAACGCCGATGCCATCGAAGTCCTTTCCGGCCTCGACCCGGTGCGCAAGCGCCCGGGCATGTACACCGACACCACGCGCCCCAACCACCTCGCCCAGGAAGTGATCGACAACAGCGTCGACGAAGCCTTGGCCGGTCACGCCAAGTCGATCCAGGTGATCCTGCACGAGGACAACTCGCTGGAAGTGCTCGACGACGGCCGCGGCATGCCGGTGGACATCCACCCGGAAGAAGGCGTTCCCGGCGTCGAGCTGATCCTCACCAAGCTGCACGCCGGCGGCAAGTTCAGCAACAAGAACTACCAGTTCTCCGGTGGTCTGCACGGCGTCGGCATCAGCGTGGTCAACGCCCTGTCGACGCGCGTGGTGGTGACCGTCAAGCGTGACGGTAGCGAGTACCAGATGAGCTTCGCCGACGGCTTCAAGGCCAGCGACCTGCAGGTGATCGGCAGCGTCGGCAAGCGCAACACCGGCACCAGCGTGCACTTCTGGCCGGACGCCAAGTACTTCGACTCCTTCAAGTTCTCGGTCAGCCGCCTCAAGCACGTGCTCAAGGCCAAGGCCGTGCTGTGCCCGGGACTGTCCGTCACCTTCGAGGACAAGGCCGCCGGCGACAAGGTCGAGTGGCACTACGAGGACGGCCTGCGCTCCTACCTGGTCGATGCCGTCAGCGAGTTCGAACGCCTGCCCGCCGAGCCCTTCTGCGGCACGCTGGCCGGCAACAAGGAAGCGGTGGACTGGGCCCTGCTGTGGCTGCCGGAAGGCGGCGACGCCGTGCAGGAAAGCTACGTCAACCTGATCCCCACCGCGCAGGGCGGCACCCACGTCAATGGCTTGCGCCAGGGCCTGCTGGACGCCATGCGCGAGTTCTGCGAGTTCCGCAACCTGCTGCCGCGCGGCGTCAAGCTGGCCCCGGAAGACGTCTGGGAACGCATCGCCTTCGTCCTGTCGATGAAGATGCAGGACGCCCAGTTCTCTGGCCAGACCAAGGAGCGCCTGTCCTCCCGTGAGGCCGCCGCCTTCGTCTCCGGCGTGGTCAAGGACGCTTTCAGCCTGTGGCTCAACGCCAACCCGGAAACCGGCCTGGCCCTGGCCGAACTGGCCATCAGCAATGCCGGCCGACGTCTCAAGGCGGGCAAGAAGGTCGAACGCAAGAAGATCACCCAGGGCCCGGCGCTGCCTGGCAAGCTGGCTGACTGCGCCGGGCAGAACCCGCTGCGCTGCGAACTGTTCCTGGTCGAGGGTGACTCCGCCGGCGGCAGCGCCAAGCAGGCGCGCGACAAGGAATTCCAGGCCATCATGCCGCTGCGCGGCAAGATCCTGAACACCTGGGAAGTCGATGGCAGCGAGGTGCTGGCCTCGCAGGAAGTGCATGACATCGCCGTGGCCATCGGTATCGATCCGGGCTCGAGCGATCTCTCCGGCCTGCGCTACGGCAAGATCTGCATCCTCGCCGACGCCGACTCTGACGGCCTGCACATCGCCACCCTGCTCTGCGCCCTGTTCGTGCGCCACTTCCGTACGCTGGTCGATGCCGGCCATGTCTACGTCGCCATGCCGCCGCTGTACCGCATCGACCTGGGCAAGGAGATCTTCTACGCCCTGGACGACGCCGAGCGCGACGGCATTCTCGACCGCCTGGTGGCCGAGAAGCGCCGCGGCAAGCCACAGGTCACGCGCTTCAAGGGCCTTGGTGAGATGAACCCGCCCCAGCTGCGCGAAACCACCATGGACCCGAACACCCGGCGTCTGGTGCAGCTGACCCTGGACGACTTCGAAGGCACCCGCGAAGTGATGGACATGCTCCTGGCCAAGAAACGCGCCGGCGACCGCAAGAGCTGGCTGGAAACCAAGGGCAACCTGGCCGAGGTTCTGGCTTGATGCGCCATCACCTCCTCGCACTCGGTCTGTTGGCCGGCGTGGCCAACGCCGAGCCGGTGCAGCTGGAAGAGCTGCAGCTGCAGCGCGAGTTCCCGGTAGCCGAGATGTCCGGCGGCCACCTGTCCGGCCTGGCGATGTGCGGTGAAGCCCTATGGGCGGTGTCCGACCGTGACGACGATCGCCTCTACCAGCTGCACCAGGAGGATGACCTGCTGCGTGCCGAGGCGGAGACCTTCGTCGCCCCCGAACCGCCGGAAAGCACCCTGCCCTGGGGCCTGCGCATGCGCAACTGGGCGGCCGGGCTGGTACGCGGCGGCAAGCTGGACTTCGAAGGCCTGTCCTGCGACACGCAGGGCAATCGCTACCTGATCAGCGAGACCCGCGCCGCCGTGCTGCAGGTCGCCAGCAATGGCAGCACCGAGTGGCTCAACCTGCCCGGCGCCGTGGTCCGCCAGGCCCGCGCCAGCGGCATGCTGCTGCATTTCAACCAGGGCTTCGAGGGCATTGCCGTCGACCCTGCCGGTGAACGCCTGTGGCTCGCTGCCGAACAGCGCCGTCGTGGCCTGGCCGTGCTGCATCGGCGTGGCAGCAGCTGGCGCTGCACGGGAGGCTGCGTGCTGACCAGCGAAGGCGGCGACGAGCCCTCGCCAGCCGCCCTGGGCGGGCAGATGGCCGCACGCGACTTCTCCGGGCTGGCCTACTTCGGCGAGAAACTCTTCACCCTCGAACGGCAGTCCCACCGCATCTGTCGGCGCGCGCTGGGCGACGGCGTGGCGGAGCTGTGCTGGTCGTTCGCCGACGAGGCCTTGCGCGAACCCCGTCGCTACGCCCAGGACTACGGCATGGCCGAAGCCCTGTGGATCGACAAGGAAGGCGCCTGGATCGGCCTCGACAATGGCGAACAGCCCCGTGGCGATGGCGAGCAACGCCCGATCGTCTGGCGCTTTGCCGCGCCCAGGGGCGGCTGGAGCCAGCGCTCGTGAGCGAGCAGGCGCCTGGCCGCCGCGCCGGACGGGTCATGCTGGTGCTCGCCTGGGGCGCCGGCCTGCTGCTGGCCACGCACTTCTTCGGCAACTGGGAAGACAGCCAGCGCAACCCGAACCAGACGCCACAGTCCGTGCATGGCAACGGCTTCGTCGAGGTCAGCCTGGCCAGCAGTCGCCAGGGCCACTACCTGGTGAACGGCGAGATCGACGGCCAGGAAGTGACCTTCCTGCTCGACACCGGCGCCACCGCCGTGGCCGTCCCCGAGGCCCTGGCGCGCAAGCTCGGCCTGAAGCGCGGCGCGCCGATCACCCTGAGTACCGCCAATGGCCGCAGCACGGGCCATCGCACACGCCTGGCGACCCTGCGCCTGGGCGATATCGAACTGCGCGACGTCGCGGCCCTGATCGCCCCCGGCATGGACGGCGACGAAGTGCTGCTGGGGATGAGCGCGCTGCAACAACTCGAATTCAGTCAGAAGGGCGGCACCCTGGTGCTGCGCCAATCAACCTTGCAATGAGGCCCGCATGAGCGAATCCCTCGATTTGAGCCTGGAAGGCGTGGAACGTCGGTCACTCGCCGACTTCACCGAGCAGGCCTATCTCAACTACTCCATGTACGTGATCATGGACCGCGCCCTGCCGCACATCGGAGACGGTCTCAAGCCCGTACAACGGCGTATCGTCTATGCCATGAGCGAACTGGGCCTGGACGCCGACGCCAAGCACAAGAAATCCGCGCGGACCGTCGGTGACGTGCTCGGCAAGTTCCACCCGCACGGCGACAGCGCCTGCTACGAAGCCATGGTGCTGATGGCGCAGCCGTTCAGCTACCGCTACACCCTGGTCGACGGCCAGGGCAACTGGGGCGCACCGGACGATCCCAAGTCCTTCGCCGCCATGCGCTACACCGAGGCGCGCCTGTCGCGCTACTCGGAAGTGCTGCTGGCCGAGCTTGGCCAGGGCACCGTCGACTGGGTACCGAACTTCGACGGCACCCTCAACGAGCCGGCGACACTGCCGGCACGCCTGCCCAACCTGCTGCTCAACGGCACCACCGGTATCGCCGTGGGCATGGCCACCGACGTGCCGCCGCACAACCTGCGGGAAGTCGCCGCCGCCTGCGTACGCCTGCTGGACGAGCCGGGCGCGACCGTCGAGCAGCTCTGCGAGCACATCCAGGGCCCGGACTTCCCCACCGAAGCGGAAGTCATCACGCCCAAGGCCGACCTGCTGAAGATCTACGAGAACGGTCGCGGCTCGGTGCGCATGCGCGCCGTGTATCGCGTCGAGGACGGCGACATCGTCGTCACCGCCCTGCCGCACCAGGTCTCCGGCTCCAAGGTACTGGAGCAGATCGCCGCGCAGATGCAGGCCAAGAAGCTGCCGATGGTCGCCGACCTGCGCGACGAGTCGGACCACGAGAACCCGACCCGCATCGTCATCATCCCGCGCTCCAACCGCGTCGACGTCGACGAGCTGATGACCCACCTGTTCGCCACCACCGACCTGGAGTCCAGCTACCGGGTCAACACCAACGTCATCGGCCTCGACGGCAAGCCGCAGGTCAAGGACCTGCGCACCCTGCTGCGCGAATGGCTGGAATACCGGGTCGGCACCGTGCGTCGCCGCCTGCAGTTCCGCCTGGACAAGGTGGAGAAGCGCCTGCATCTGTTGGAAGGCTTGCTGATCGCCTTCCTCAACCTCGACGAAGTGATCCGTATCATCCGCACCGAGGACCATCCCAAGCCGGT
The DNA here is from genome assembly GCF_013357275.1 of Pseudomonas sp. BMW13. NCBI lineage: Bacteria > Pseudomonadati > Pseudomonadota > Gammaproteobacteria > Pseudomonadales > Pseudomonadaceae > Pseudomonas > Pseudomonas sp. BMW13. The sequence goes on from NZ_SUKD01000012.1 coordinate 48,359, forward strand.
GCTGATGGAGACTTTCGGCCTCACCGACGTGCAGGCCGACTACATCCTCGACACCCGCCTGCGCCAACTGGCCCGCCTGGAAGAAATGAAGATCCGCGGCGAGCAGGACGAACTGGCCAGGGAGCGCGAGAAGCTGCTGGCCCTGCTCGGCAGCGAAGCCAAGCTGAAGAAGCTGGTGCGCAAGGAAATCATCGAGGACGCCGAGAAGTACGGCGACGACCGCCGCTCGCCGATCGTCGCGCGCGCCGAGGCCAAGGCCCTGTCGGAAACCGAGCTGATGCCGACCGAACCGGTCACCGTGGTGCTCTCGGAAAAAGGCTGGGTGCGTTGCGCCAAGGGGCACGACATCGATGCCACCGGCCTCTCCTACAAGGCCGGCGACGGCTTCAAGGCCGCCGCACCGGGGCGCTCCAACCAGTACGCGGTGTTCATCGACTCCACCGGGCGCAGCTACTCGCTGACCGCCCATTCGCTGCCCTCGGCACGTGGCCAGGGCGAACCGCTGACCGGCCGCCTGACCCCGCCACCGGGCGCCAGTTTCGAATGCGTGATGCTGCCGGAAGACAGCGCCCTGTACGTGATCGCCTCCGATGCCGGCTACGGCTTCGTGGTCAAGGGCGAGGACCTGCAGGCCAAGAACAAGGCCGGCAAGGCCCTGCTGACCCTGCCCAACGGCGCCAGGGTGGTACCGCCCAAGCCGGTGACGAACCTGGAGGACGACTGGCTGGCCGCAGTGACGACCGAAGGTCGCCTGCTGCTGTTCAAGGTTACCGACCTGCCGCAACTGGGCAAAGGCAAGGGCAACAAGATCATCGGTATCCCCGGCGAGCGCGTGGCCTCACGCGAGGAGTACCTGACCGATCTGGCCGTCCTGCCCAATGGCGCCAGTTTGGTTTTACAGGCCGGGAAGCGTACCCTGACACTCAAAGCCGACGATCTGGAACACTACAAGGGTGAGCGCGGCCGCCGTGGCAACAAGCTGCCTCGCGGCTTCCAGCGCGTCGACCAGCTCCTGGTGGAATAGCGTCGGCAGACATGCCGTCCATTCGTGATATCCGCGCTACCGGCAAGCGGCCAAGGCTGGAGTCGTAGCGCGGTTTGACGGATGATACGCGCCCTGGGTCATGCGCAAATGACCTCACCTGCATGATATGGGATCGATGTGCAGCTGCCCCAGAAGCGGCTGCCGGGAACGAATGATGACTGTAGTACGCCCCCTGGCCGTGCTTCTGATGACGCTGCTCACGCTCAGTGGTTGCAGCCTGCTGCAGCAGAAGCCCGTACCGCTCTATCAACTGGACAGTGGCAGCGCCGAGACGCCGACCAAGGACAACGGTGTCACGGTCCTGGTCGGCCCGATCAGCGTGGCCGACTACCTGCGCCAGCAGAACCTGCTGCAACGCCAGGCCGACGGCAGCCTGGTGGCCGCGCAGAACGCTCGCTGGGCCAGCGGCCTGGCCAACGACATCGACCAGCAGATGCTGCGTCAGCTGGCCTGGCGCCTGGATAGCCAGCGCCTGGTTCTGGCCCCTGCGGCACCGGGCTTCAGTGCCGATGCCCAGGTCATGCTGACCATTACCCGCCTCGACTCCGGCCCCACTCAACCGGCCGTGCTGGAGGCCCAGTGGCGCCTGCTCGACCGTCGCGGGCAACTGCGCGACAGCCGCCTGATCCGCCTGGAAGAAGCTCACAGCGGCACGCTGGCCGAACAGGTAAAGGCGCAGAGCACGCTGGTGCAGCGCCTGGCCAGCGAGCTGGCCGTCGCCATCCAGCCGATCGCCATCGCCGAGGACCCGACGCCGGAGCCGCCGCGCCGCAAGCCGCCCGTCGCCAAGGCCAAACCGGAGGAGCCCGCCGGGCCGAAGATCCCGGTGGCCGAGCCGATCAAGATCGATACGGAAGTCTTCCGCTTCTAAGCAAAAAGCCCGCAGATGCGGGCTTTTTTCATGGCGTGACCGCGCTATTTCAGCTCGCTGGAGCTCTTGCCCAGCAGGCGCCTGGCAACGATCAGCAACTGGATCTGCTGGGTGCCCTCGAAGATATCGAGAATCTTCGAATCCCGCGCCCACTTCTCCAGCAGCTCATCCTCGGCATAACCGCTGGCACCCGCCAGTTCGACGCACTTGAGCGTCACCTCGCAGGCAACGCGCCCGGCCTTGGCCTTGGCCATCGACGCCTCCCTGGAGTTGGGCAGCTTGTTGTCGGCCATCCAGGCCGCTTTGAGCGTCAGCAGACGCGCAGCCTCCCATTCGGCTTCCAGGCGGTAGAGCGTCGCTTCGGCATGGCTGACGCTGAGCAGCGGCCGGGCATGGTCCAGGCGACAACCGGCCTCGCGCAGCAGCTCACGGGTGCGGTCGAGCGCGGCCTTGGCCACACCGACCGCCATCCCCGCGACCAGCGGCCGGGTATTGTCGAAGGTTTCCATGACCCCGGCGAAGCCCTTCTGCACATCGACCTCCGCGTTGCCCAGCAGGTTGGCCGCCGGCACGCGGCAGTCAGTGAAACTGATCGATGCCGTGTCCGAGGCCTTGATGCCAAGCTTCTTCTCCAGGCGCGTCACCGTCATACCGGGCGTGCCCTTCTCCACCACGAACGACTTGATCGCCGCCCGCCCCAGACTGCGATCGAGACTGGCCCAGACCACCACGGCATCGGCACGCTCGCCGGAGGTGACGAAGATCTTCTCGCCATTGATCACATAATGATCACCGTCCTTCACGGCGGTGGCGCGAATCGCTGCGGAGTCCGAGCCACAGCCCGGCTCGGTGATGGCCATCGCGGCCCAGGTCTTGCCCAGGCGGGCCAGCTGCTCGTCATTGGCGACTGCGGCGATGGCGGCGTTGCCCAGCCCCTGACGCGGCATGGCCAGGAGCAGGCCGACATCGCCCCAGCACAGCTCCATCACACCCAGCAGCGCGGCCATGTTGCCGCCATTCTTGACGCCCTCCTGCTGCTCGCGCGCTGCGCCACGCTTGCTCGCCGAGCCGGCACCGACGGCATCGGGCGAACCCTCGTTCATGCCGTCGAGCAGCGCGGCCAGCATGTCCAGTTCCTTCGGATAGGCATGCTCGGCCTTGTCGTACTTGCGCGAGATCGGCCGCAGATAGCGGGCCGCGACCTGATGGGCCTGGCGCTGCAGGCCGGCGAACTTCTTCGGGGTTTCCAGATTCATGATGAGCTACCTGTCAGAGATGAAGACCACCGGCGAGCACCGCCAGGTTGCGCAGGTCGCGGTACCAGCGCTCGACCGGGTGCTCCTGGGTGAAACCGTGACCGCCGAGCAACTGCACCGCGTCGCAACCGATCTTCATCGCCTTCTCGGTACAGAGCAGGTGAGCCAGATAGGCTTCGCGGTGAAACGGCCTGCCGCTCTCGGCCAGCGCACAGGCGCGCCACAGCATCAGGCGCATGGATTCAAGCTCGATGGCCATCTCGGCGATCATGAAGGCCACACCCTGGCGATGACTGATCGGCTCACCGAAGGCCTGCCGCTCGTTGCAGTAAGGCACCACGTAGTCCAGCGCGGCCTGCGCGGTGCCCACCGCCAGGGCACAGAAGGCCAGCGCCGAGTAATCGAGAAAGGCGCGAAAATCGAAATCGTCCGCCGCCAGGCGCTGCCCGGCGGGCACCTTGACCGACTTGAACTGGATACGCGCCAGTTCGCAGGCCTTGAGCCCCATGGCCGGATCGGCCTGCCGCGTGATGCCCTTGCTGGCCGCGTCGACGAGGAACAACGCAGCTCCGTCGCTGGCCTGTGCCGTCACCAGCAGGCGACTGGCGGACATGCCGCCAAGCACCAGCACCTTCTCGCCATCGAGCAGGTAATGCTTGCCACGTCGCCGGGCGCGGGTCGCAGGCGCTTGCGGGTCCGCCAGGACGGCCGCTTCGCTCACCGCCAGGGCATGCAGCGGAGCCCCTTCGTCGCTGACGAAGGCGGGCAGCCACTCGGCCTGCTGCTGCGAGGAGCCCCAACGGCGAATGCAGTTGGCCGCTGACAACGGCCCCAGCAGCGTGGCCGCCAGCGAGAAGTCGCCCTGGGCCAGGCTCTCGGCGATCAGCGCGTTGCTCAGCACGGTGCGCTCGCCGGCCAGACCGCCCTGCGCTTCACTGACCCCGTAATGCACCAGCCCCAGCTCGCGGGCCTGGTTCAGCAGCGCTGCCGGCACCCGCCCCGCGCCATCGGCCTCGTGCGCCGCCGGGCGCAACACGTCCAGCGCGAAGCCCTGGAGCATGTCCACCAGCATCTGCTGATCATCGGAGAGTGTCAGGTCGAACAGGTCGTCGCCCTGCGGGCGTTCGATACGCGGCTTGCCGGACGCGCGCTGGGCGACCAGGCGAAAGCTGGCGCGACTGCCGCTGTAGATGAACTTCTCGAAGGGTTTGCGCAAGTTCAGGCGGTCCGGCCAGTCGGCCTGCGCCACCTTGCTCAGCACGCTCAGGGCCTGGCCCTGTACATCGACTTTCATGGCATCTCGCTCCACGCGGGTGATGCCACCGATGATGCGCCGGCCGCTGGCGAGCGACTATGACCCTCAAGCCGCGAGCATACGGCAGTCGGGTCAAGCCCGCAGCAGCGTGGGCATGGCTGGCGCCAGGCCCACTGCCCGCATCACTTGTTGCGGATCTTCTCGACGATGGCCGTGGTGGAGCTGTTCTCCACCAGGCCGAGGACACGGACCTCGCCGCCATAGGCCTGGACGATGTCGGCGCCCACCACCTGGTCGACGCCATAGTCGCCGCCCTTGACCAGCACGTCCGGCTGCACCTGCTTGAGCAGGCGCTCCGGGGTGTCCTCGCTGAAGCTCACCACCCAGTCCACCGCACCGAGGCCGGCGAGCACCGCCATGCGACGGTCGACGGCGTTGATCGGCCGGCCCGGGCCTTTCAGGCGACTGACCGAGGCGTCGTCATTGATCGCCACGATCAGCCGGTCGCCCTGCGCGCGCGCCTGCTCCAGGTAGGTCACGTGGCCGGCATGGAGGATGTCGAAGCAGCCGTTGGTGAAGACGATCCTCTCGCCATGGGCACGCGCGTCCTCGATGGCGATGAGCAGCTGGTCCAGGCTCAGCACGCCGCGCTCGGAACCTTCCTCGCGCTGGACCGCGCGGCGCAATTCCGGAGCGCTGATCGCCGCCGTACCCAGCTTGCCGACGACGATGCCCGCTGCGAGATTGGCCAGGGCCACGGCATTCGGCAGCTCCTCGCCGGCGGCGATGGACGCCGCCAGGGTGGAGATCACGGTGTCACCCGCGCCGGTCACGTCGAACACTTCGCGGGCACGCGCCGGCAGGTGCAGCGGCGCATGCTCCGGGCGCAGCAGGGTCATGCCATGCTCGCCACGGGTCACCAGCAGGGCGCCCAGTTCCAGCTCGCGCATCAGCCTGGCGCCCTTGCTGACCAGCTCGGCCTCGTCGACGCAGCCGCCGACGATGGTCTCGAACTCGTGCAGGTTGGGGGTGATCAGGCTGGCGCCGCGGTAGATGGAGAAATCCTTGCCCTTGGGGTCGGCCAGCACCGCGATGCCGCGGGCACGCGCCAGCTGGATCAGCGCCTGATGATTCTGCAGCGCGCCCTTGCCGTAATCGGAAAGCACCAGCACCTTGACCCCGGCGAGCAACTGCTCGACCTCACGGGCCAGTGCCGCGCTGTCGGTATCGAAAGGCTCCTCGAAATCCATGCGCAGCAGTTGCTGGTGGCGGCTCATCACCCGCAACTTGACGATGGTCGGCTGCTTGTCGAGACGCTGGAAGTGGGTTTCCACGCCCACCCCACGCAGGCTGTCGCTGAGGCTGTCGGCGGCTTCGTCCACGCCGGTCACGCCGACCAGCAGGGCACGCGAACCGAGCGCCGCGATATTCAGGGCGACGTTGGCAGCGCCACCGGGACGATCCTCGATCTGGTCGACCCGCACCACCGGCACCGGCGCCTCCGGAGAGATCCGTGAGGTACCGCCATGCCAGTAGCGATCGAGCATCACGTCGCCCACCACCAGAACGGCGGCTTGGTCATAGCGGGGCATGGTCAGTTTCATTGCGGCTCCAGAAGGGGAGAAAAACGGGAAAAATCATAGCATGACCAACTCGGGGTACGACTCAGCGCTGGCGTACCCAGAACAGCTCGTGCCGGCGCACCGCCTTGCGGAAGAACTCGTCCTCGCCCGTGGCGGGCCAGCGACGCCCGGCCAGCAGCCGCTGGATCAGGCGGCGCAGGCGCTTCTTCAGCGGCAGCGCGCCCTGCAGGTCATGCTGCAGGGCCAGCGCCATGGCCTTGTCCAGCTGCCGCTCGGCATCGAGCGACGGGCTCCACAGGCGATCGGCCGGCAGCGCACTGACCGCCGGCGGCAGGGGAACGCCCATGCCCGCCGGGCCCATCGGCCAGCGGTCGTTGTCATGCAGGTGGTTGGCGTACAGCAGCAGGGTCTGCGGCTGCCAGCGAGTCTGCGCGCAGGCCTCGAGCACGGCGCGCGTGCTGGCGACGTGATCGTGATGCGGGTCCAGCTCCGGGTGCGGGGTCAGCAGCACCTCGGGGCGGTAATGCTCGATCACGGCGGCCAGATCGGCGATCAGGTTGTCCCAGGTCGGCTGGCCGTCGGCATCGGCGGGCAGAGACAACGGATTGTGCCGGCGCACGCTGCGCACGTCGCATTCGCCGGACTCGCGCGAGGCGAACGGCGTCTGCGGTTGCTCGGCCATGGCGGGCAGTTGCAGGCAGTAGTAGCCAAGCTGGACGCAGCGCGCCTGCGCCACGCCGCCCCAGAGTGGCGCGGCCAGGCTGTCCCAGGCACGCAGGCGGCCCTTCAGACGGGCCGCAGCGGCCTGGTCCAGGCCCAGGCGCTGATAGCCCTGCGCCTCGATCTCGCCCTGAGTCAGGGTGACGATGGCCGTCTCGGACGAGCGGCTGTACTGACCGAAGGCCGCCAGTTCAGCGTCGTCGGCATGCGGCGCGATGATCAGCATGCGCTGCGCGGCGAAGTCGGGATTGCGCATGGCATGCAGGCGCAGCCCGCCGTCGATGCGACAGAAGCGCGGGACGATGCTCAGCCCATGCGCCTGTTGCCCGGACAGGTTGAGGTAGCGCCGCCCCGCCACGCCGCGCTCGAAGTCCTGGCGATCATCGCCGATCCACACGTGGGGATCGAGCCAGCGCCCGAGCCAGGTCGCCTGCAGGCGCAGTTCGAGCAGCAGGGTGTCGTAACCCGCGAGCTCGGCCTCGACCTGCAACGCACCCTGCTCGAGAAGCACCGGCACACTGACGCAATCGGCCGGGAAGTCATACTGGTAGTCATCGCGCGGCGAATAGAACAGATGATCGGCGAACCAGGCCTCATGCGCGATCCAGCCCAGCACCAGCAGCAGTGGCGGCAGCCACCAGGCGACGAAGACGCCCAGCAGCGCCAGCGCCAGCAGGGCCAGCAGCAGGGCCGTGCGCTTGTTGCGCCGGTGGCGTTTGAGCAGTTGTTGCTTGCGTCCGTTCATCGCCTCACACCTGATAGACCGGCACCCGGTTGCACCAGCGGTCCTTGTACTCGCGATCGGCACGGCCGAAGGAGTAGCGCAGCGGCTTGCCCAGCGCCCGCGCCTGTTCCCACTCGCGCTGCGTGTTGACGAAGCTGAGCACGCTGCCGGGGCTGAACTCGCGCTGCTGCGGATCGACCCCGCCGTTGATGTACTCGAGGCTGATCCACTGCGGCGCCTCCACGCGATAGAGCACCTGGATCGCGACCGGCTCGTCATTCAGGTAGATCAGCGAACCGGTCATGAACTCGCGCAACAGGCCGAACACCTCGGCCAGGTGATCCTTGCCCGTGGCCTCGAAGCCCCAGCGGCGCTGGAACAGGTCGGCGTAGATGCGCGCCTGCTCCTGCGCAGTCAGCTCCAGCATCGGCCGGATCACGCCGCCCGCCTCTTCCAGCAGGCGCTGTTCGCGACGCTGGTTGTAGCGGAATTTCTTGCTGTACTGCTCCGGCTCACGCGCCAGCGCCAGGCCCTCGGGCTGCTCGCTGACACCGAGAAGCCCGGCGGCATTCAGTTCGGACAGGTAGCGCGCACGGTGGCGCAGCGCGACCTGTGCGCCAGCCGCCAGCGGCAGGATGATTTCGGCATTGCCCAGATCGAACAGGCCGCGCTTGCCGCGTTGCTTCAGCACATCCTTGGACAGGGCCAGGTGCCGCCCCCAGGTGGCGATGGCCGCATGCAGCTGGCCATCGACCTGCCAGCCCAGGTAGCGCACGGCAATACCGGCCAGTCCGGCCAGCCGTGCCACCACCTCGGGATGCGTCGCCACGCTGCCGCCGAAGCGCGCCCACGCGTCGGCATAATCGGCTGCCGAAATCGGCGCCCAGCCCCGTTCACGCCAGAATTGCAGATGACTCAACATCAGGCGTCGTGCTCGTCAGTGGCGACCGCATCGCCCTCTTCGAACTGCTTGGCGTGCAGACGCGCGTAATAGCCGTTCTGCGCCAGCAGTTCGGCGTGACTGCCTCGCTCGACGATCTGCCCCTGATCCATCACCAGGATCAGGTCGGCCTTCTCGATGGTGGTCAGACGGTGCGCGATGACCAGCGTGGTACGACCCTGCATCACCTGATCCAGCGCGGCCTGGATATGCCGCTCGGATTCGGTATCGAGCGCCGACGTGGCCTCGTCGAGGATCAGCAGTGGCGCATCCTTGAGCAGCGCGCGGGCAATGGCCAGGCGCTGACGCTGGCCACCGGAGAGCAGCACGCCGTTCTCGCCGACCAGGGTGTCGTAACCCTGGGGCATCTTCTCGATGAACTCGGCGGCATAGGCATCACCCGCAGCCTGACGCACGGACTCCAGCGGCGCACCGGCCAGGTCGCCATAGGCGATATTGTTGCGCACGGTGTCGTTGAACAGGGTGACGTGCTGGGTCACCAGCGCGATGTGCCGACGCAGGTTGCGCAGGGTGTAGTCCTCGACGTCCAGGCCGTCGAGCAGGATCTGCCCCTGCTCGTGGTGGTAGAAGCGCGGAATCAGGTTGGCCAGGGTCGATTTGCCGCTGCCGGAGCGGCCGACCAGCGCCACCATCTGCCCGGGCTCGGCGACGAAGGAGATGTTTTCCAGCACCGGTTTCTCGGTGCCCGGATAACTGAAGCTGAGGTCACGCACCTCGAGCCGGCCGCTGACACGCTCACGCGCCTGCGTACCATGATCGACCTCGGGCTCCTCGTCGAGCTGCTCGAAGATGCTCTCGGCACCAGCCACGCCCTTCTGGATGGTCGAGCTGACCTCGGACAACTGCCGAATCGGCTTGGGCAGCAAGCCAGCCAGGGTGATGTAGGCCACCAGGTCGCCCGCCGACGAATCGCCGCGCAACCACAGGACGAGGAACATCAATACGGCCATGGCGCTGTAGATCACCAGTTGCAGCGATGGCGTATAGACGGCGCCTGTGCGGACCATCTTCAACTGCTTGCTCCGGTTCTCCTCGCTGGCATCGAAGAAGCGCTGTTTCTCGTAGTCTTCGCCACCGAAGCTGCGCACCACGCGATAACCCTGGATGCTCTCGGACGTCACATGCGTGACGTCGCCCATGCTGGTCTGAATCTTCTTGCTCTGCTTGCGAAACTTCTTGCTGGTACTGGTCACCATCAGGCCGATGATCGGCAGGATCGCCACCATGACCAGGGTCAGCTTCCAGTTCATCCACAGCAGCGTGGCGAACAGGAAAATGACCGTCATCCCCTCACGCACCACGACCTTGATCGCATCGGTGGCCGCACCGGTGACCATGGTCACGTTATAGGTGATCCGCGAGATCAGGTGCCCGGAGTTGTGGTTATCGAAATAGCGATTGGGCAGGGTTAGCAGGTTGTTGAACAGCGCGATACGCAGGTCCTGCACCAAGCCCATGGAAACCTTGGCCAGATAGTAGTTGCCCAGGAAGGAGCCGATCCCTTGCCACAGCGCGATCAGGACGATCAGCAGGGGCACCGCCTGCAGCAGCTTGAGATGCGCCAGCCAGGGCGCATGCTCGAGCATCCAGGGCACCCCGTCGAACAGGCTGGCCTCGGGGTTGGACAGACCATCGACGAAATACTTGAGGATATAGCCCAGCATCGGCTGGGTGGAGGCAAAAACCAGAAAGCCAAGAATACTGATGGTGAACAGGCCCCAGTAAGGAACCACGTAGCGCAGCAATCGCAGATAGACCTTCGTACTGGATTGCTGGGTAGAATTGACCATTCGATAAGCCCCGTACGACTGGCTAGAGAGATGAAATGCGGATTGTAACAGCGAACGAATTACAAGACTGGCTGAGCCAGGGGGATGTGCTGGAAAAAGACAGCCATGGCCCCAAGGTCATTCGCCTGCCGGAAGGCGAACTGCTGAAGATATTCCGCAGCCGGCGCACTCCGCTGCTGGCCCGCTTGCGTCCCGACGCTCTGCGCTTCGCCGAACGTGCCAGCCGCCTGCAAGCATTGGGCATCCAGACTCCACGGATTTGCGAGTGCGCCTGGATCGACAAGGACAAGATCATCAGCGCCTGCCTCTACCAACCCCTGCAGGGCCAGCCGCTGGACCAGCTGTTCCGCAGTCAGCGCAGCGAGTTCGATCTGCTGCTGCCACAGCTGGCCGCATACATCCTCAAGCTGCACCGCCTGGGCATCTACTTCCGCTCGCTGCACCTGGGCAATATCCTGCGCACGCAGGAGGGTGACTTCGGCCTGATCGATTTTCTCGATCTGCGCTTCAAGCGCCGTCCGCTGGGACGCATGCTGGTGCGCCGCAATTTCACTCATTTGCAGCGCTATCTGCAGCGGCGAAAAGTCGAGAATTTCCCCTGGGATGAACTCATGCGCCACTACGACGAAGCGAGCAGATCGTCCAGCTGATCCAGGCTCAAGCGAGGAACCAGGCTCGCAGGCAGGCGACTGTCGTTGGACAGTGTGAACATCCGGTAGTCCTCACAGACCACGCGCTCAGCGACCAGTTCGAAGCTGGGTAGGATGTAGTCGACGTAGTCCTCATCGAGTCGGCTGGGCAGCGCCGCATCACCCTGTTCGTAGAAACGCCCCTGCCCCCCCATGTCCAGCCCGACCAGGACCACGTTGCGAAAGCCGAGGTGGTAGGCCAGCTGCATGGCCGCGTAGGGAATGGTACGTCCGCCGAAATACCCCTTGGTCATGTTGCGGCTGAAACCGATGCGATTGGGTTTCTGCCGCAGCAGTGAAAAGCGGCACTCCAGATCGGGATCCTTGCGCACGCTCCATGCATATCGGCGATCGGACAATACCGCGCCATCCAGGGGCCGGTTGGTACGCCGCATCACGCAGACCGAGTGCCCCTCGATGGCTTCTGGAGCAGACTCCAGCAGCACTTCAAGCGCCCCGGTACCGAGCGCCGCATGCTCGGCCAACTCGATACCCTGACGCACCAGCGGGAGGCGCAAACGTACGAATCCGCGATCATCACAGAGGTAGAACAGCGGGCGAACACCCGCTTCGGCAAACCGCACGATGGAGCCGTTCACCGCCACCATCGGCACATGCCGGTAACGCTCGAGCGGGAAATCGGCGGCCGACGGTCCGGAGGCCAGCACGATCAACGTGCCCGAGTACTTCCCACGGCACGCCTCGAAGGGTTTCCCGTCATCCCAGATTTCGAGCAGACGCTGCTTGAGCAAAAGGCTGTTGTCCATATCTAGCCCCTTTGCTGGCCTGAATCCTGGCGCTGCAAAGCGACCCATGCCATGCACAGGAACAGCGGCAACCACAGGCAGAACCACTCCTCACGGGGTTTCACCCAAGGCCCCACACCGTCGGTGAACAACGCCAGCATGGCGAAGCAGAGCAAGGTGCAGAGCATGCGCCCGAATCCTGTATCCCGAGCCTGCCATGCCTTGATCAGCGCCAACCCGTGGAGCAGCAGCCAGGCGAACAAACCGGGCAAGCCCAATACCACGGCGATGTGCAGATAGATATTGTGGGCATGCTCGTAGGACGTGTGCAGAGCCTCCACCGGCAACAGGTAAGGCGTGCCGAAGCCCAGCCCCAGCCAAGGGCTGGACTCGATCTTGAGCAGCGCCTGGGCCATCAGCTCGGGGCGGTAGGAGAAACCGCGCTGCAGCACAAGCTCGGGGAACGCCCAGAGCAACGACGCCACAGCGACGATACAGCCCAGGCTCAGCAGCCATTGCCAACGCTGCCCGGACCACAGCGGCGATATCAGCAGTACCAGCAAGGCAGCGACCCACGGCCCTTTGGACTGGCTGAGCACCAGAATGGCGGCATAGCCCAGAAACGCCATGAACCAGAGCCCACCCTGCAACGGGTGCGGCAGATGACGCCGCAGATAGAGCAGCAGGATACCCATGACGCCGAATAGCTGGGCGCCGAGGATGGGGTGATTGACCAGGGCTGTACCGACAGCCCGTTCAGAGAAGCCTCGCCCCTCAACGCCATAGAACATGATCAGGCTTGCCCATGCCAGCATACCCACGAGCAGCGCCGACAGCGCCAGCAGACGCCAGAGCAGCACTGGCGCGATGCAGGCCAACGCCATCAGTGCATTGGCCGCCAGCAGCACATAGAGGAATATCTTCAGTTCCTTTGGAGCGACAGGCACGCCCGCCCAGGTGAAGGAGAGCGCCGACCAGGCTCCGAACACTATCAATACCGCGCTCATCGGCTGCAACCACGCACGGATGACGCGCGCGTCGCTGAGCAGGGCCAGGACGCCTGGCACCCAGAACAACAGGATCACGCCCTGCTGATAAAGCTTGCTGGTCGGCAGCAGCAGCATGCCGACCAGCCACCACAGCAGCCCGGCTCCCAGCCAGGTCTTCAGCCACCACTGCTTCTGCACGACTACCTGCATCACCGAACCTGTCCGATCAAAATGCTGCATAACGAATACGACTCCACAGACGACGCAGCGCTTTGCGTGTTTTGAACTCAGGTTTACGCTCCACGGCCTCGATATCGCTCATGTCCAGCAAGCGCTGATAGGCCAGCACAGGCGTGACCAGAAAGCTGCGAACCTCTGGATGCAGGGTTTCGGAGTAGTACCAGTCGATCGGCAGGCCCGAGCCCTCTGCCTCATCGAGAATGCGCTGATACAGACGCTCGTGTACCAGATATGCGTGTCCGAGCCGGATGCGTCCGGCATCCAGCAGGTTTGCGGAGAAACGGCGCAGGCGCCCGCCTTTCTTGTAGGTTCCGCCCAGGTAGAGCATGTCCCAATCGTGCGACTGCATCTGCCTGGCCACACGCCGCAGCACCGGTAGGCTGTAGGGCTCGAATTCACAGTCATCCTCGAGGATCAGCACATGTGGCCAGCCGGACGCCTGAGCAAGACGAATGATGCCCAGATGACTCTGGGTACACCCCCAGGTCGAACGCAGCTTGGCGGCCAAACGTTCGCTGTCGCCATCGACACGCTTGAGAAAGTCACGCAGGCCGGCCAACTGTGGCTGCTCGACAATGTCCGCCGGCGGCCGCACTGCGGAGAAACGCTGGATGTTGCCGTTCACGCCCATCCGCTCAAATTGCGCCTGCATGGCGGCCCAGCGATCGGTACGCGAATCCAGGTTTATCACCTGGACATGTTCGAAGAAGGGCCAGCGCTCTGCTACTTGGGTCAAAATCCGCTCCTAGAGGTTGGCAGGGTGTGCTTCAAGGGTGACAGTCCGGAGCTCCGCTGACAGTGAATTGCCGTCATGCAGCCGCTGCAGCGCATCCAGTGTGCTGGCGAGCCCGCCCGCCCCGTGCGCCAGGTGGAACTCGGCAAAGGCTCGCGACTGCTCCAGCGCCTGACCGAAGTCAGCTTCGATGCCCAGCAGACGCCGCTCGAGCTCATCCTCGGTGCGAATGACCGGGCCGAAGAAGCGCTGTTGCTGAAAGATGTCCTGCTGCCCGCCCAGGTCGACGCAGAGCACGGGGCGTCCAGCCAAGGCGGCCTCGATCACGGCATTGGAGAGGATGTTCACCACTACCGAAGCTCGCTTCAACGCCGCTGCCAGGCTGCAGTCGGCGCCGAGCAGTTCGACATTGGCAGTCGCTTGCACCACGCCCTGCCAGAAAGGTGCCTGGCTGCGCGGATGCGGCTTGACCAGAACCCGGTACTCGGGATGGCGGCGCGCCCAGCTGGCCAGCAGAGCGTAGGTCTGCTGATAGGCCGATTCCTTTTCCTTGTCCGGGCCCACGCCCAGAATCAGCAGGGTGCGAGTGGCCAGGTCCGGCGCAGGCATCACATAGCTATCGTCGATCATGTGCGAGCCCACCAGCACGGCAGTCGAGCTGCCGAAGCGCAACGTACGGGCCTGCAGAGCCTCCAGCGAACTCTGGCCGAACAAGAAGTAATAATCGTAGTCGTTCATGCCCAACCGGCGTGAGCGTTCTACCGTGGTGGCATGGGCCAGGTGCACCAGCAAGCCACCGCTGGCAGCGAGCGCGAGACGCAGAAAAGGCGCGTACAGACTGCCGTTGCGGTCATTGAGCAGGACACGCGGCTGATGATGTTGCACGAGCCATTCGGCATGCGCGGCCATGCCGAAGTATCGGGTTGGGACGGCATGGCGCGGCCTCTTGAGCAGGCGTTCCCGCAGGATCGCCCTGGGCGGGCGCAAGGCCGTTTCCAGCAGGTGATAGCCACGCCCCCGTACCCCCTCGATCAGCAGCTTCTTGCGCTGGAAGGCGATAACCTTGGGAGCGGACTGCAGCAGCAGGAAATCGCAGGAGTCGACCTCGACGGACGACGCCAGGCGGTACTTCGCACGCAGGCCGAACCACCAGTCACCCAGTGCCTCACGCGCGAACCTCAGGGCACTGCCGAGCAGGCTGTGGCGCTCGCGCAACAGCCTCCAGCGATATCGGTCCAGCGCACGGGCTTTGACGGCCCAGGGGTTGAGTGTCATATCGATCTCAGTAAAGCATCGCCCGCAACGACGGCAGGGACCAGAAACGTTCACGTACAACCGCATCGCTGAATCGCTGCTGCAAGTGCACGTGCATGCGCTCGCGCAACGCTTGCAGGTCGCCGATCCGTGCCTGACGCCCAAGCACCTCCGCCAGTTCGCTGGCAGCGCCGAGTGGAAACAGCTCGCCCACCTCCCGCAGCACTTCGCTCCCGCCACCGCAATCGGTGCCGACCACCGGCACGCCAGCCGCCATCGCCTCCAGCAACACCATGCCGAACGGCTCGTGGTCGGAGGTCAGGGCGAACACGTCGAACGCCTTGAAATAGCGCCGGCCGTTGGCCACCTGGCCAAGAAAGCGCACGGCATCGCCGACACCCAGTTCGGCTGCCAGGGCCTTGAGCTGGGCCTCCAGCCGGCCACTGCCCATGATCGCCAGCAAACTGCCGGCCGGCAGTTGCGGCAATGCCTGGGCGAAGCCGCGAATCAACGTGGCCTGGTCCTTGTCCGGATGCAGGCGACCGACGTTGCCGACCACCCAGGCATCCGCCGGCAAACCCAGATGCTCGCGAGCCTGCTCGCGGGAAACCTGTTCGGCCTGCACGGCCGCGATGTCGATGCGGTTGTACAGGGTCTCGATACGCTCGGCTGGCCAGGAGGGCAGGCAGGCGCGCATGTCGTCGCGTACGGCGTTGGACACGCCGAGCAGGCTCAGGCGCTTGCGCAAGCAGTTGGCGAACAGCTGCCGGGAGCGCCGCTTGTAGTCGCCGAACGCATGGTGCACGCCGATCACCGGCAACGCACTGCCCAGCAGCGCGACGTAGATCGGCTTGAAGCGGTGCGCGATGCACAGGGCGAAGTCGCGCGAGGCCGCGACGCGGCGGAAATCACGGATCGCCCCCAACTTGAGACCACGGACCTGCGCGCTGGAATAGTCGAGGAAGATCACCTCGTCGGAGGCCGAGCCGCGCTCGACCTCGGCCGAAGGCGCGCCGGTCAGGTAGACGGTGCAGACCTTGTACGGCGTGCCCTTGAACAGAACCGCGTATTGCCGCGCGCAATCCAGAAACGGGCCGTCATAGCCGTGACAGAACTGCAGGACCCAGCGCTGCGCCGGGCCCGGGGCCTGTTCAGATGCCGTCATACCAGTCCTTGCCGTCCTTGACCACGAGGATGTCTTCCATGATCAGGTACTGCAGGTCCGAGCCGTAGAACATGTTCAGGGCATCGGTCGGCGAGCAGATCATCGGCTCGCCGCGACGGTTGAGCGAGGTGTTCAGCGACACACCGTTGCCGGTGAGCTTCTCCAGCTCCAGCATCAGGTCGTACCAGCGCGGGTTGTACTGGCGCTCCAGCACCTGGGCACGCGAAGTACCGTCTTCGTGCACCACTTCACCCACACGCTCCTTCCACTCTTCGTTGACCTCGAAGGTGAAGGTCATGAACGGGCTCGGGTGATCGACCTTGAGCATCTTCGCCGCCACGCTGTCGAGCATCGACGGGCAGAAGGGTCTCCAGCGCTCGCGGAACTTGATCTGCTCGTTGATGCGATCGGCGACGCCCGGCACGCTCGGGCAGCCGATGATCGAACGCCCGCCGAGGGCGCGCGGACCGAACTCCATGCGGCCCTGGAACCAGGCCACCGGGTTGCCGTCGACCATGATCCGGGCGATGCGCTCCGGGGTGTTGTCGATGCGTTTGAACACCGGCTGGTGCGGGTGCCTGGCGCAGGCGGCGATGACGTCTTCGTTGGAATAGGAAGGGCCGAGGTAGACGTGCTCCATCTTCTCCACCGGTACGCCACGCTGGTTCGACACGTAAGCCGCCGCACCGACGGCGGTCCCGGCGTCGCCGGAAGCCGGCTGCACGAACAGCTCCTTGACGTCGTCGCGGGCGATGATCTTCTGGTTCAGCTTGACGTTCAGCGCGCAGCCACCGGCGAAGGCGATCTTGCCGGTTTCCTTGAGGATGTCGCCGAGGTAGTACTCCATCATCTGCAGTGCCAGCTTCTCGAACAGCGCCTGCATGCTGGCGGCGTAATGGATGTAGGGGTCGTCGGCGATGTCGCCCTCACGCTTCGGCCCGAGCCACTCGATCAGCTTGGGCGAGAAGTAGTAGCCCTTGTCGTTTTCCTTGTAGCGGCGGAAACCGATGACGTTGGCGTACTCGGTGTTGATGATCAGCTCGCCATTCTCGAACTTGGCCAGGCGCGAGAAATCGTACTTGGCGGCATCGCCGTAGGGCGCCATGCCCATGACCTTGAACTCGCCGTCGAGCATCTCGAAACCGAGGTATTCGGTGATCGCGCCATACAGGCCGCCGAGCGAGTCCGGATCGAAGAACTCCTTGATCTTGTGGATCTTGCCGTTCTCGCCGTAGCCGAAGAAGGTGGTGGCGTACTCGCCCTTGCCATCGATGCCGAGGATCGCGGTCTTTTCCGTGAAACCCGAGCAGTGGTAGGCACTGGAGGCGTGCGCCAGGTGGTGCTCGACCGGCTCTATCTTGACCTTCTTCAGGTCGAAGCCGAGCTGCACCAGGCACCACTCGATACGCTTCTTGTAGCGTTTGTAGCGGCGGTTGCCGAACAGGATCGCATCGAGGGCGCGATCCGGCGCGTAGGCGTAGCGCTTGGCGTACTGCCAGCGAGCCTTCTCGAAGATGCTGATGGGGGCGAAGGGAATGGCCACCACATCGACGTCAGAGGGCTTGATACCCGCCTGTTCCAGACAGAACTTGGCCGACTCGTAGGGCATGCGGTTCTTCGCATGCTTGTCGCGCACGAAGCGCTCCTCTTCCACCGCCGCGATCAGTTTGCCGTCAATGTACAGCGCGGCGGAGGGATCGTGACTGAGGGCGCCGGACAGGCCGAGAATGGTCAGTGCCACAGGTTTGAGCCTCTAATTCGGGCAGGTGCCGGGCACCTGCGGTAAACGTTGGTCGAGCAACTGGTGCAAGGCGGAGTCCGCCGGCCAGTTGCGCAGAAAACGGGCGCGGTCGCGGGCATAGGCCCGAGCGAAGCTGCGCGCACTGCGATGTTGACGCATGGCATCCAGGTCGATCAGCGACCAGGCGCCCTGCACCTCATCCCAGAACAGGTTGTGCCCCTTGAAATCGCCATGGCTGATGCGTTCACGCAGCATCGCCGCGAACAGTCGATCCAGCGCCAGCAGCTCGATTTCCGGGGGCGTTGCCTGCTGATATGCCTCGAAACGCGCGATTATATCCTGCCCACCACAATAGTCGGTAATCAGGTACGCACGTCCACGCAGCCAGCACCAGCGGCGCTCGATTACCGCCAGCGGCGTCGGCGTGACGATGCCCAGCAACTGCAGGCGATTGCCCTCGCGCCAGCTGTGCCAGGCACGGCTCGGACGCCAGAAGCGCTTGAACCAGTGCAGCAGGTTCTTCACGTTGTAACGCTTGACCACCAGCGGCCTGCCATCGACATCGACGCGCGCCACCGTGGCCGCGCCACCCGTCTTGTAGATATGCCCGCCCTCGATGCGTGCATCCAGCTCGGCCAGCAGCGGCTGCAGGGCCGGCTCGGCCTCACGACGTAGCACGCGCAGGCCGAAGGCGCCAATGCGCGCGGTGAACAGGCTGCACTCACGCGCCGCCTTTCTCAGGTAGTCACGCAGGCGCCAGCGGCGCACCTTGGCCACCTCGGCCTGGAGCATCTCCAGCGGCAGCGCGTGTTCGCCATTGGCCAGCAGGTAATGGATCAGCAGCTCCTCGAGGCAGGGCTCCAGCTCGGCTGGCAACTGGGCGAAGAACACTCCCAGGTTCTCCAGCACACGCGCCCGCGACAGCGGCTGGCCAGGCGTCTCGGCGCACACCCCGCCGCCGTCGATCAGGTACAGGCTGCCGTCATGACGCAACAGGTTGTCCAGATGCAGGTCGGCCTGCCACAGGCCTTGCGCATGCAGGCTGCCGACCGTCGCCAGCGCCTCCCCCAGCACCGCCTGCTGCGCATCCGTAAGCACCGGTTCGGCGGCGACGGCCTGCCAGGCCGACCACAGGCTTTGCGCCCCCGAGAGATACTCGAACAGCAACCAGCCGCCCTGCCCCTCGACGAAGCCATGCGCCAGCAGCGCCGGCGTCGGCAGCCCCTGCCCGGCCAGCAGGCGGGCGCCATCCAGCTCGCGCTGATAGTGGCGCTGCGCGCGACCACCAACCAGCAGCTTGGCCAGCACCTCGCGCCCTTGCCAGGTGGCCACGCCCACGTAACGCTGGCCCGGCAGCACCCGCAACCACTCGCTCACCTGCACGGTGGTATCGGCCATCTGCACCTGCAGCGGCAGTGCCGGCGTGCGTCCAGCCTGGCTCAGGTCCCGCAGCGACATCAGCGTGCCTCCTTGTAGCGCTTGCGCGCTTCCAGCTGATGCCACCAGGTGTCGACGCTGTCACTGTGGCCCAGGTACGCCGCCAGCAGGGTGCGGACGTTCGCCTCGCTCCAGACGCTCGCACGACGCAGCAGCGGTTCCAGGTCCTTGATCCGGTCGCGGCGGCCGAAAAGCAACGGGCGGGTCTTCTCCAGATCGATCAGTTGCGCATCGAAACCGCCCCCCTGCTCACGCAGGAAGATGTGCTTGGGGTAGAAGCAGCCATGCATCTGCCCTGCCCGGTGCAGGACGCCCGCCAGGTCGCCCGTGGCCCGTAGGATCGCATTCTGCTGCGCCGCACCCAGCGTCGGCCATTGCGCCAGCCAGCTGTCCAGATCCTGCCAGCCGTCCAGCGCACGCGTCAGCAGGATCGCGCGGCGCTCGCCGGGCATGCGCCGCTCGCCGAAGAAGGCGGCCTGCAACGCCGGAATCGCCAGCTCGGCGTAACGACGGATGTTGCGGAACTCACGGGCGAAGGTCGGCTCTCCCCATGGATGCAGGACGCTGCGCGTCAGGTGGTTGCTCTGCCGCTTGAGGTAGAACGCCCGCTCACCCAGGTCCAGCCGATAGACGCTGCTCCAGCCGCCCCGCTCGGTATTCGGTTCATCCACGGCCTCCAGCTTCAACGCCCAGAGCGCATCGAAACTGGCCAGACCATGCTGCTCGAGCAGCGCGCGATCCTGCTGCGAGACGAAATCCGTCATTCCCTACCCTCGAAAAATTTCAGCACCTGACGCAGGC
Source organism: Pseudomonas sp. BMW13 (assembly GCF_013357275.1). NCBI lineage: Bacteria > Pseudomonadati > Pseudomonadota > Gammaproteobacteria > Pseudomonadales > Pseudomonadaceae > Pseudomonas > Pseudomonas sp. BMW13. Next base: position 68,359 of record NZ_SUKD01000012.1, read on the forward strand.
GCCGCTTGTCGCGTGCGCCGAGGCGGTCACGGCCACGGTACTGCAGATAGAAACGCAGGCGCTGCGTTCGCGACAGCACGCGCTTGGCCACCTTGTCGAGGCAGGCCAGGTCCTTGACGATGCGATAGCGCAGCAGGGGCCCCCACCAGAAGCTGCCGGTGGGACAGTCGATGAAGAACAGCTCGGCCTTCTCGTTGACCAGCAGGTTGCGCCACTTCAGGTCATTGTGGGTGAAGTGGTGATCGTGCATCACCCGGGTACTGGCTGCCAGCTGCCGGCTGACCTCCCTGACCCAGGCGCCATCCTGCAGCCGCGAGTCACCCTGCTTGGCCATCAGCGCGAGGTCCTGGGTGTTCTCCAGCTCCCGGGTGACCAGCGCGCCGCGCACGAACGCGCCGGCGTTGCGCTCCAGGCCATGCGCGACGATCGGCGCCGTGGGAATGCCCCACTTGGCGAAGAGCTTGAGGTTCTGCCACTCCGCCTTGACCCTGGGCCGGCCGAGATAACGGCGCAGGCCCTTGCCTGCGCCCCAGTAACGCTTGACGTAGAAACGTACGCCCTCACGCTCGATCCGCACGACCTCGGACAGAGGGTCCTTGGTCAGTCGCTCCCCCTCGATCGCGAACACCGCCGCCAACGAACCGAAGTCCTTGGACAGGCCCTGATAGTCCCTTGCCAGGTTCCAGCCAGCCATCAGAGGGCATCTCCATAGCGCTGCTTGCGCTCATACAGTTTCGCCGCCTTGCGCTCCAGCCAGGCGAGCAGGCGCGCTTCGTCGCGCAGCACCTGGCGCAGCGGGCGCTGGAAGTAGGTGCGCAGGAAGCGCAGCTTGTCGCGGCGGGTCAGACCGATGTCCAGAGCCGAGAAATACAGGGCAGCCAGGTCCTTGTCGCGCCAGCGGCGCGGGGTTCGCTCGCGCACCTGGGCACGATGCAGGTCGATGACCGACAGGCGCAGGTCGCCCGCCTGGATCGGCCGGTCGGTGTGCAGCAGGAAGTGGCAGATATAGCAGTCGCGGTGATTGACCCCGGCACGGTGCATGGTACCGGTCATCTGCGCCACTTCACGGATCAGCGCCCACTTGAGTTCGGGCCGGGGTGGCTGCTGCACCCAGTTGAGGCTGAGCTGCTCCAGATCCACGGTCGGCGCCAGCTCCTCGGTGATGATGAACGAGTGCTGGCGCGCCGGGTTGCTGCCGCGCTCACCGTAGGCCACCGCCGTCATGGTCGCCACGCCGGCTTCGCCGAGGCGCTGGATCGCCTGCCACTCCTGAGCGGCACCCAGTACGGGGGCCTTGGCAGTCAGCAGGTTCTTGACGATCTCGCCCCAACCGATGCCGCGATGGATCTTGACGAAATAACCGCGTCCGTCGACTTCGGTGCGCAGCGTACGGCGCCCCTCCAGCTCGCGGTAGACCTGCCCCTGCAGCGCCTCGACGGCAGCGAAGGCGTCACGGTTCGCCCACAGGCGCTTGAAGGGTTCGGCGAGAATCAGCTTCACGGGCACCTCGGGGCCAGAATCACATCCGCAGCCTTCTGCGGCATGGAATAGAGGTCGGCACTGTCGGCATAGGCCAGGCCGTTGCGCCCCCAGAACGCGCGGCGCTCGGGGTCGGCCAGCATGTCGGCCAGGGTACGATTGAGCCGCTCCTGCTCGAAGGGGCTGGGCAGCACCCGCCCGCAATCGGCCTCGGCGATGTAGTGGGCGTAGCCACAGACATCGGTGACCAGCACCGGCAGACCGGAAACCAGCGCCTCCAGCAGCACGGTGCCGGTGTTCTCGTTGTAGGCCGGATGGATCAGCAGGTCGGCACCGAGCAGGAAGCGCGGGATGTCGCTGCGCCCCTTGAGTATCTGCACCTGATCGGACAGGCCCAGGGCCTTCACCTGCAGCAGGAACGGCCTGGGGTCGTCCTGGCCGATGGCGATCAGCCGGGTGCGCTTGCGCAGCTCCCGCGGCAGCGCGGCCAGCGCCTTGAGGCTGCGGTCCAGGCCCTTGGTCTTGAACCCCGAACCGATCTGCACCAGCAGCAGGTCGTCGTCGCCCAGCTGAAACTCGCGGCGGAAGTCCGCACGCATCTCGGCGGCGTTCGCCGGCGCCCGGCGATCCTGGGCAATACCGGGTGGCAGCAGGTGGAAACGCTGCAGCGGAGTCTTGTAGTGCTTGATGAACAGGGGCTGCTGCACCTCGGAGATCATCAGAATCTCGGTCTTCGACTCCGGCGCGAATACCGCGCGTTCGTAGTCGGCGAAGTGCTTGTAGCGCCCCCAGCGCCGGTAGATCGGATTGCGCAGGGTCTGCGCCTTGTCCTCGAAGCAACCATCGGCGGCGTAGTAGACGTCCAGCCCCGGCATCTTGTTGAAACCGATCACCCGGTCGACCGGATCACGCGCCAGGTCGGCCTGCAGCCAGGCGCTGAACTTCTCGTTGCGACGGTGATTGAACAGTGCCCGCACCGGCGCCACGCGCACGTCGAAGCCTGCGGGAGTCTCGCCTTCCCAGATCGGGGTGTAGACACGAATGGCGTGGCCGCGCGCCTGGCACTCCAGGGCGATGCGCATGAAGTCACGCTGAAGCCCGCCGAACGGGAAGTACTTGTAGAGAACGAAGGCCAGCTGCATAGCCGCTCCTTAAAGGGTGCCAGGAGGCGCCAGCAGCAGTGCCTCCAGTTCCAGGCCGACACGCTCGGCGCCCAGGCCGTCGAAGCAGGGCTTGTCGCGATCACCGCTGCCCGCGCCTGGGCCACTGGCACACAGATGAATCTGGCCACGGCCATAGGCGCCGACCTTGCCCGGCAAGGTCGGCCCGTAAAGGGAAATGTTGGGCACATCCAGCGCCGCCGCCAGGTGGCCCAGCCCGGTGTCGACGGACACGCAGGCACTGGCCCCGGCGATCACCTTGGCCACTCCGGCCAGGTTCAGCTTCGGCAGCACGGCCGCATGCGCGAGCCCGGCGGCGATGCGCTCGGCACGCGCCTTCTCGGCCTCGCTCCCCCAGGGCAGGCGCACCGCCCAACCCAGCTCGTCCATGCGTTCGGCCAGTGCGCGCCAGTCGGCCTCAGGCCAGTGCTTGCTGGCCCAGGTGGTGCCGTGGAGAAACACCAGATAGGGCGGCGCCACAGCGTCCATCAGCGCCGCTCGGTCGAGGCCGTAGTCAGCGCTGCCCGATGGCAGTGCATAACCCAGCGCCTTGGCGAACAGCTGGCGCACCCGTTCCAGGGCATGCTGGTCCTTGGCCACCGCGTAGCGACGGTCGTAGAAGCGGCTGGCCAACGGCTCCCGCGCCGAATCACGATCCAGCCCGGCCACGGGGGCCTGCACATAGCGTGTCAGCCAGGCGCTCTTGAGCAGCCCCTGGGCGTCGATCACCAGGTCGTAGCGGGTCTCGCGCAGGCGCTGCTTGAAGCGTGCCCACTCGCCACTGTGCCAGGTGCGCAGCGGGTGCTTGCGCCAACGGCGGATGGCCACCGGAATCACCTGGGCCACGGCCGGATGCCAGGCGGGAATCTCGGCGAAGCCTTCTTCCACGACCCAGTCGAAGCGGATACCGGGGATGGCGCGAGCCGCATCGGTCAGCGCCGGCAGGGTGTGTACCACGTCGCCCAGCGACGACGTCTTGATGATCAGTACCCGCAAGATCAGTCGCCCTCGACCAGGGTCAGGGTTTCACCGACCAATCGATCCAGCGCCTCGATCACCGGGCGCGGCTTGAGTTCGCGCAGGCAGTTGTAGTGCCCGTAACGGCAGGTACGTTCGAAGCAGGGGCTGCATTCCAGGCCCAGGCGGACGATCTCGACACGATCGGCCAGGGGCGGGGTGAAGCCTGGCGAGGTGGAACCGTAGACGGCCACCAGCGGGCGATTCAGTGCCGCGGCCACATGCATCAACCCGGAGTCGTTGGACACCACGGCGGTGGCGGCGGACATCAGGTCGATGGCCTCGGCCAGGCTGGTCTGCCCGGAGAGGTTGCTGACTTCCTCGCGCAGCCCGGGGATCAGGCGCATGCGGATGTCTTCGCCACCGGCATGGTCGTTCTTCGAACCGAACAGCCAGACCTGCCAGCCCTGGCGGATCTTGACCTCGGCGACCTTGGCGTAGTGCTCCGCCGGCCAACGCTTGGCCTCGCCGAACTCGGCGCCAGGGCACAGCGCCAGCACCGGACGATCCAGCTGCAGACCGAACTTGGCCAGCGCCTCGCCACGGCTGGCCTCGTCGATCACCAGGCGTGGCTGCGGATAGGGCTGCGGCAGCTCGGCGCCGGGCTCGAAGGCCAGCGCCATGAAGCGCTCGATCATCAGCGGATAGCGCGCCTTGTCCAGCGTGCGGATATCGTTGAGCAGGCCATAGCGCATCTCGCCCTTCCAGCCCGTGCGCCTGGCGATGCCGGCGAACCAGGGCACCAGGGCGGACTTCAGCGAATTGGGCAGCAGAATGGCCTGGTCGTACTGACCGGCCAGCGACTTGCCGATGCGTCGACGCGCGCCCAGATCGAGCACGCCATGGCCCAGCGGCAGGCTCAGCGCCGCACGCACCTCGGGCATGCGCTCGAGTATGGGCCGGCTCCAGTCCGGCGCCAGCACGTCGATCTCGCATGCGGGATGACGCTGCTTCAGGCACTGGAACAGCGTCTGCGCCATCACCATGTCGCCCACCCAACTGGGCCCAACGATCAGTATCTTCATATCCTTTCCAGAAACGACCGGGGAGGCTCAGCGCCTCCCCGTCATAGCCCAGATGACCGGCTTACTTGACCCGCGTACGCCACTCGGCGTGCGCACTGGTCTTGCCGGTTACCAGGTCGAAATAGGCTTTCTGCAGTTTTTCGGTAACCGGGCCACGACGGCCGATACCGATCTGACGGCCATCCACTTCGCGGATCGGCGTGACTTCGGCGGCGGTGCCGGTGAAGAAGGCCTCGTCGCAGATGTACACCTCGTCACGGGTGATGCGCTTCTCGACCACCTTGATACCCAGCTCGTCGGCCAGGGTGAGGATGGTGTTGCGGGTGATGCCGTTGAGGCAGGAGGTCACCTCCGGGGTGTACACCACACCATCCTTGACCAGGAAGATGTTCTCGCCCGAACCCTCGGCCACGTAGCCTTCCGGGTCCAGCAGCATGGCCTCGTCGGCGCCGCCGGAAATCGCTTCCTGCAGGGCCAGCATCGAGTTGATGTAGTTGCCGTTGGCCTTGGCGCGGGTCATGGAGATGTTGACGTGGTGACGGGTGTAGGAGCTGGTGCGCACCTTGATACCGGTCTGCAGGGCTTCTTCGCCCATGTAGGCGCCCCAGTGCCAGGCGGCGACGATCACGTGCACCTTCAGGCCGGCGGCACGCAGGCCCATGCCTTCGCTGCCGAAGAACACCATCGGGCGCAGGTAGGCGCTTTCCAGGCCATTCTCACGCACGGCGGCGCGCTGCGCCTCGTTGATCTCTTCCTTGGAGAAGGGGATCTGCATGTTGAAGATGTGCGCGGAGTCGAACAGGCGATCGGTGTGCGCCTGCAGGCGGAAGATCGAGGTGCCGTCCGGCGTGTTGTAGGCGCGCACGCCCTCGAACACACCCATGCCGTAGTGCAGGGTATGGGTCAGCACATGGGTAGTCGCTTCGCGCCACGGTACCAGTTCACCGTCGTACCAGATCACGCCATCACGGTCGGACATCGACATCTTGCCTGCTCCTCAATTCGCTTCGCGGTTCGATCATTCGTACGGCCCTGCGGCCATCAACCCAGTTCCAGCTGACGCCACAGCCGCATCACGGCGTGGCGCTCATCCTGGAACTGATCGCCCGGCACCACCCCGGGCTGCTTCTGCAGCGCCTGGCGGTGAGCGGCCGAGCGGTAAACCTTGTAGACCTCGCGGAGCAACCCGGCATCTTCCGCCGACATCAGACCGACCCTCTCGAGCCCCTCGAGGATGCGGATGTTGTCGGTGAATTCAAGCAGTTGCGGGTGTTGCCACGACCAGGCCAGAGCCGCGTATTGCACCATAAATTCGATATCGACGATACCACCGGCATCCTGCTTCAGATCGAAGGAGCTCGCCGCATCGAAGGCGTTTTCCCCGGTGCCGGCCGCCGTGGCGCGGGTACCGAGGTTGTCGCGCATCTTCGCGCGCATCTCGCTGACTTCGCCGCGCAGCGCGACCACGTCACGCTGGCGCCCGAGCACCTCGGCGCGCACGCGGGCGAACTCGCCCGCCAGGCGCGGGCAGCCCACCAGCACCCGCGCACGGACCAGCGCCTGGTGCTCCCAGGTCCAGGCTTCGTTTTCCTGGTAACGCTGGAAGGCCCCCAGCGAACTGACCAGCAGCCCGGCCGCGCCGGATGGACGCAGGCGCATGTCCACGTCGTACAGCGCGCCGGACGTGGTCTGGGTCGTCAGCAGGTGGATGATGCGCTGCCCCAGCCGGGTGAAGAACTGCGCCCCGTCGATGGGCTTGGCGCCGTCGGTCTCGGCCTGCGGGTCGCCGTCATGGATGAACACCAGATCCAGGTCCGAGCCATGGCCGAACTCCAGGCCGCCGACCTTGCCGTAGCCGACGATGATGAAATCCGGATCGCAAGGCGTGCCATCGGCACGCGACGGGCGGCCGTGGCGCTGCACCGTGTGCTGCCAGGCCAGCGCCAGCACCTGATCGAGAATCGCCTCGGCCAGCCAGGTCAGGTAGTCCGACACCTTCATCAGCGGCAGCGTACCGGCGATCTCCGACGCCGCCACGCGCAGGCTGTGCGCCAGCTTGAAGTGGCGCAGCGCTTCCATCTGCTGTTCGAGGTCCTCCTCGGGAATACGGATCAGCCGCTCGCGCAGCTCGGCGGCGAGCTCCGGCGCCAGCGGCGGCGAGTACAGCCGCCCCTCGTTGAGCAGTTCGTCGAGCAGCAGCGGGAAGCGCGCGATCTGCTCGGCAATCCACGGGCTGGCCGCACACAGGGTGATCAGGCGCTCCAGCGCGCCGGGGTTCTCGCTGAGCAACACCAGGTAGGCGGAACGCCGCGCCACCTTTTCCACCAGCGGCAGCACGCGCTCCAGCACCAGGTCGGGGCTGTCGTGCTCGATGGTCTGGGCCAGCAGGCGCGGAATGAAGGCATCCAGCCGCTCACGCCCGAGGCGCTGCATGGCCCGCACCTGCGGGCCATTGCGCAGGTCGACCAGGCGCCGGAAGGCCGCTCCGGCCTCGCCGAACCCGGCCTCCTGCAACTGCTGCACGGCGGCCTCCTCATCCAGCGCGCCTTCCCAGAGCGGCAGCCATTCGGCGCCGACACAGGCCTCGCTGCCCTGCGCCTCATCCTCGTCGGGATCGGCGATCACCTGCTGGAAGTGCCACTCGATGCGCCCACGCCAATGCATCAGGCGCTCGTGGAAACTCGCCCAGTCGGCGAAGCCCATGATCGCCGCCACGCGCGCCTGGTCGAGCGGGTCCGCCGGGAGCATCTGCGTCTGCCGGTCACCGATGCCCTGCAGGGCATGCTCGGCGTAACGCAGGAACTCGTAGCCCTCCTTCATTTCAGCGACCACCGCCGGCGGCAGGTAGCCCTGCCCCTCCAGCGTGGCCAGCACCTTGAGCAGCGGTCGCTGCTGCAGGCTGAGATCGCGCCCGCCATGGATCAGCTGGAAGGCCTGGGCGATGAACTCGATCTCGCGGATACCGCCGGCGCCGAGCTTGATGTTCTCGCTCATGCCCTTGCGCCGCACCTCCTGCTGGATCAGCTGCTTCATCGAGCGCAGTGCCTCGATGGCGGAGAAGTCCAGGTAGCGGCGATAGACGAAGGGCCGCAGCATCTCCAGCAGCTCGGCGCCCGCCTGCTGGTCACCGCCGACCACGCGCGCCTTGATCATCGCGTAGCGCTCCCAGTCGCGCCCCTGATCCTGGTAGTACTGTTCCAGGGCATTGAAGCTGAACACCAGCGCACCGGACGAACCGTAGGGGCGCAGGCGCATGTCGGTACGGAAGACGAAGCCGTCGACGGTGATCGCGTCCAGCGCCTTGATCAGCTTCTGCCCCAGGCGGATGAAGAACTCCTGGTTGTCCAGCGGGCGCTTCACGCCCTCGGTCTCGCCGCCCTCCGGGTAGCCGAAGATCAGGTCGATGTCCGAGGACAGATTGAGCTCGTGCGCGCCGAGCTTGCCCATGCCGAGGATGACCATGTGCTGCGCCTGGCCGCTGCGCCGGCCGGTCGGGGTGCCGAACTGCTCGCAATGGCGCGGATAGAGCCAGTGGTAGGCCAGGTCGATGCAGGCGTCGGCCAGGTCGGAGAGGTCGCGGCAGGTTTCGCCGAGCGCCGCCTGACGGCTGAAGTCACGCCAGATGATGCGCAACTGCTGGCGGCTGCGGAAGCGCCGCAGGCAACGCCCCAGCGCCTCCTCATCGGCACAGTCGGCCAACAGCGCCTGCAGCTGCTGACGCAGCTCGCCCGGCGCCAGGCTGCGCTCCAGCTCCCCCGACTCGGCAAGCGCGCTGAACATCTGTGGATCACGCTGCGCCTGCTCTGCGACGAAATCACTCAGGGCCGCGACCTGTCGCCAGGCGTCATGCCGCGCCTGCGGCCAGGCGGCGAAGCGCGCAGACAGCCCCTCATGCTCGGCCAGCGCGGCCTGCAGCGACTGCTCGGCGCGTTCGGACAGAGCGATCAGGGAAGGGGGCAACTCGACCAGCAACGGCAGGCTCATGGTCTATCCTTTTGGCGGACTGCCGGACGCACGGTGCAAACGCCCGGAACCCCGCTCCTGCGGGGCACGCGCGGCCGGCAGCGCCGCGAATTGTAGTTTTACTACTAAAGAATTGTATCCAGAGGGCTGAATCCGCCGTCGAAATGTAGTAAAACTACAAGCGGCCGGTCCTACCCCCGGTAAATCCAAGAATTTCAACTTGCCCGCCCAAAAAGCCGGCGAGACCCAACTGGCCTCCGATTCTGGAAGCCTTTCCGCCCTGGAGCAAGCCATGCAAGACCTCGATCCGATCGAAACCCAGGAATGGCTGGACGCCCTTGAATCCGTCCTTGACCGTGAGGGTGAAGACCGAGCCCATTACCTGATGACCCGTCTGGGCGAGCTGGCCACCCGTAGCGGTGCGCAACTGCCCTACGCGATCACCACGCCGTACCGCAACTCCATTCCGGTTACCCATGAAGCTCGCATGCCCGGCGACCTGTTCATGGAACGCCGCATCCGCTCGCTGGTGCGCTGGAACGCCCTGGCCATGGTGATGCGCACCAACCTGGACGACCCGGATCTGGGCGGCCACATCTCCAGCTTCGCCTCCTCGGCGACGCTCTATGACATCGGTTTCAACTACTTCTTCCAGGCCCCGACCGACGAGCACGGCGGCGACCTGGTGTTCTATCAGGGCCACGCCAGCCCTGGCGTCTACGCCCGCGCCTTCATGGAAGGCCGCATCGACGAAGACCAGATGAAGAACTTCCGTCGCGAAGTCGACGGCAAGGGCCTGTCCTCCTATCCGCACCCCTGGCTGATGCCGGACTTCTGGCAGTTCCCGACCGTATCCATGGGTCTGGGCCCGATCCAGGCGATCTACCAGGCGCGTTTCATGAAGTACCTGGAAGCGCGCGGCTTCATCCCGGCCGGCAAGCAGAAGGTCTGGTGCTTCATGGGCGACGGCGAGTGCGACGAGCCGGAATCCCTCGGTGCCATCTCCCTGGCGGGCCGCGAGAAGCTGGACAACCTGATCTTCGTCATCAACTGCAACCTGCAGCGCCTCGACGGCCCGGTTCGCGGCAACGGCAAGATCATCCAGGAACTCGAAGGCGTGTTCCGTGGCGCCCAGTGGAACGTCAACAAGGTGGTCTGGGGCCGCTTCTGGGACCCGCTGTTCGCCAAGGACAAGGACGGTGCCCTGCAGCGCCGCATGGACGAAGTGGTCGATGGTGAATACCAGAACTACAAGGCCAAAGACGGCGCCTACGTACGCCAGCACTTCTTCAACAGCCCCGAGCTGCAGGAGATGGTCAAGGACCTCTCCGACGACGAGATTTGGAAGCTCAACCGTGGCGGCCACGACCCGTACAAGGTCTACGCGGCCTACCATCAGGCGGTCAACCACAGCGGCCAGCCGACCGTGATCCTGGCCAAGACCATCAAGGGCTACGGTACCGGCGCCGGTGAAGCGAAGAACACCGCGCACAACACCAAGAAGGTCGATGTCGACAGCCTGCGCCAGTTCCGCGACCGCTTCGACATTCCGGTCAAGGACGAAGAGCTGGAGAACCTACCGTTCGTTCGTCCGGAGCCGGGCAGCCCCGAGTACAAGTACCTGCACGAGCGCCGCAACGCGCTGGGCGGCTTCGTACCGCAGCGTCGCCAGCAGAGCTTCAGCATCCCCACCCCGCCGCTGGATACCCTCAAGGCCATCCTCGACGGTTCGGGCGATCGTGAAATCTCCACCACCATGGCCTTCGTGCGCATCCTCGCGCAGCTGGTCAAGGACAAGGAACTCGGCCAGCGCATCGTCCCGATCATTCCGGACGAGGCCCGTACCTTCGGTATGGAAGGCATGTTCCGCCAGCTCGGCATCTACTCCTCGGTCGGTCAGCTCTACGAGCCGGTCGATAAAGACCAGGTGATGTTCTACAAAGAGGACAAGAAAGGTCAGATCCTCGAGGAAGGCATCAACGAAGCCGGCGCCATGAGTTCCTTCATCGCCGCAGGCACCTCGTACTCCTGCCACAACCAGCCGATGCTGCCGTTCTACATCTTCTACTCGATGTTCGGCTTCCAGCGTATCGGCGACCTGGCCTGGGCCGCTGGCGACAGCCGCACCCGTGGCTTCCTGATCGGCGGCACCGCCGGTCGTACCACCCTCAACGGCGAGGGTCTGCAGCACGAAGACGGTCACAGCCACATGCTGGCGGCGACCATTCCCAACTGCCGCACCTACGACCCGACCTACGGCTACGAGCTCGCTGTGATCATCCGCGAAGGCATTCGCCAGATGACCGAAGAGCAGCAGGACGTCTTCTACTACATCACCGTGATGAACGAGTCCTACCAGCAGCCGTCCATGCCGGAAGGTGTCGAGCAAGGCATCATCAAGGGCATGTACCTGCTCGAGGAAGACAAGAAGGAAGCCGCGCACCACGTGCAGCTGCTGGGTTCCGGCACCATCCTGCGCGAAGTCCGCGAAGCGGCGAAGATCCTCCGCGACGAGTTCAACATCGGCGCCGATGTGTGGAGCGTCACCAGCTTCAACGAACTGCGTCGCGACGGCCTGGCCGTGGAGCGCAGCAACCGCCTGCACCCGGGCCAGAAGCCCAAGAAGACCTACCTCGAAGAGTGCCTGAACGGTCGCAAGGGGCCGGTCATCGCCTCCACCGACTACATGAAGCTGTTCGCCGAGCAGGTTCGTCAGTGGGTCCCGAGCAAGGAATACAAGGTCCTGGGCACCGACGGCTTCGGCCGCAGCGACAGCCGCAAGCAGCTGCGCCACTTCTTCGAAGTGGACCGCAACTGGGTCGTGCTGGCCGCCCTGGAAGCCCTGGTAGACCGTGGCGAGATCGAAGCCAAGGTGCTGGCAGATGCCATCGCCAAGTTCGGCATCGACGCCGATAAAGCCAACCCCCTGGACTGCTAAGGAGCGTAGCGATGAGTGAGTTGATTCGCGTACCCGACCTCGGCGGTGAAGGCGAGGTCATTGAACTGCTGGTGAAGGTCGGCGACCGTATCGAAGCCGACCAGAGCGTACTGACCCTGGAGTCCGACAAGGCCTCCATGGAAGTGCCCTCGCCCAAGGCCGGCGTGATCAAGGAACTGAAGGTCAAGATCGGTGATCGCCTGAAGGAAGGCGACGAGCTGCTGGTGCTGGAAGTCGAAGGTGCCGCGCAAGCGGCGCCTGCGCCGAAAGCCGCGGCAGCTCCGGCCGAGGCCCCGAAAGCGGCCGCTCCGGCTGCTGCCCCGGCGGCTGCGACCAGCAGCAGCGTGCAGGACGTGCACGTGCCGGACATCGGTTCCGACGCCAAGGGCAAGGTCATCGAGATCATGGTCAAGGTCGGCGACCGCATCGAAGCCGACCAGAGCCTGCTGACCCTGGAGTCCGACAAGGCCTCCATGGAAATCCCCGCGCCGGCCGCCGGCGTGGTGGAAGCACTGCTGGTCAAGCTGGATGACGAGATCGGCACCGGCGACCTGATCCTCAAGCTCAAGGTCGAAGGCGCCGCCCCGGCTGCCGCAGCGGCTCAGCCGGCTGCCGCGAAAGCCGAAGCCGCTCCCGCTGCTGCTCCGGCAGCGGCCGCCGCGCCGACCGGCAGCAGCGTGCAGGACGTGCACGTACCGGACATCGGCTCCAGCGCCAAGGGCAAGGTCATCGAGATCATGGTCAAGGCCGGCGACAGCATCGAAGCCGACCAGAGCCTGCTGACCCTGGAGTCCGACAAGACCTCCATGGAAATCCCCGCGCCGGCTGCCGGCGTGGTGGAAGCAGTGCTGGTCAAGCTGGATGACGAGATCGGCACCGGCGACCTGATCCTCAAGCTCAAGGTGGCCGGTTCTGCCCCGGCAGCTGCGCCGGCGCAAGCCAGCCAGGAAGTGCACCGCGTGCCGGAAGGCGCCGCCCCGGAAGTGGCCGCCGAAGTGCGCGCCATTGCCTCGCTGTCGGCGGCTGCCGCCGAAGTCGCCAACGCGCCCAAACGCGACGGTGCCAAGGTGCATGCCGGCCCGGCCGTGCGTCAGCTGGCCCGTGACTTCGGCGTCGAACTGGCGGACATCGCCGGCACCGGCCCGAAAGGCCGCATCCTCAAGGAAGACGTGCAGGTTCACGTCAAGGCGATGATGCAGAAGGCCAAGGCCGCACCGCAGGCTGCTGCAGCCGCTGCCACCGGCGGTGCCGGCATTCCGCCGATCCCGACCGTGGACTTCAGCAAGTTCGGCGAGATCGAAGAAGTGCCGATGACCCGCCTGATGCAGGTCGGCGCCGCCAACCTGCACCGCAGCTGGCTCAACGTGCCGCACGTCACTCAGTTCGAGTCCGCCGACATCACCGACCTGGAAGCCTTCCGCGTCGCGCAGAAGGCCGTGGCCGAGAAGGCCGGCGTCAAGCTGACCGTGCTGCCGCTGCTGCTCAAGTCGTGCGCGCACCTGCTCAAGGAGCTGCCGGACTTCAACAGTTCGCTGGCCCCGAGCGGCAAGGCGATCATCCGCAAGAAGTACGTGAACATCGGCTTCGCCGTGGACACCCCGGATGGCCTGCTGGTACCGGTGATCAAGAACGTCGACCAGAAGAGCCTGCTGCAGCTGGCTGGCGAAGCCGCCGAACTGGCCGACAAGGCCCGCAAGAAGAAGCTCTCTGCCGATGACATGCAGGGTGCCTGCTTCACCATCTCCAGCCTCGGTCACATTGGCGGCACCGGCTTCACGCCGATCGTCAACGCGCCGGAGGTGGCGATCCTCGGTGTGAGCAAGGCCAGCATGCAACCGGTCTGGGATGGCAAGGCCTTCCAGCCGCGCCTGATGCTGCCGCTGTCGCTGTCCTACGATCACCGCGTGATCAATGGCGCCGCTGCCGCCCGCTTCACCCTGCGCCTGTCGCAGCTGCTGGCGGACATCCGCACCATCCTGCTGTAAATCGTTTCGAGCACGCCACGCTCGCATCCTCAACCCCGTCTGTTCAGGCGGGGTTTTTTTTGTCACCTACCACCCCTGGCAGGGACCCTTCGGGCCGTTGCAAGCAACGTCAAAAACTTCTCCCGGAAGTTTTTTGTCACCTGCCCTGGAGCTGATCCTTCCTCCCGTTCTCAGCCCTTCTGCACGTTGCGAATCAGAAAGCTCAGTGCCTTGGCCAGTTCGCCCGCGCCCTGGTGATCGCGCACGATCGTCAGCAACGGGCTGCCGTCAGCCGGGTTGAACAGCACGCAACGGATACCGCTGGTCGGGCATTCATAGCGGATGAACGGATCGACACCGAACACCGCGAGCCGCTGATTGTGCACGGCGATGGCGCTGCCCTCCGCCCCCCGACGCTCCTCGCGCAGGATCAGTTCACCGGTATCGGCGACGCTGAAGCGATAGAGCAGGTCCTCCGGCTGAGCCTGCCCGACCTGGTAGCCGGCGCGCAGGGCGTAGGTTTCAAGCAGTGCGTTGCTGTGCGCCAGCAGCGCCTGGCGTTCGTTGCCGGTGAGGTAGAGACGCTTGAGTCCGTCGAGGTAGACGACCTGCTCATCGCCTTGCAGCGCCTTGCTCTGGTCGGCGCTGGAAACAGCGGGCAAGGCGGCGAAAAGCGCCCCGCCCAACACGATGGCCATCAGTTTTCTTGTCAGTCTCGCTTGCATGATGCACCCTTGCCGAACGCTATAGTGAAGTAGGCCTGAGCCCTAGCCTCCGTCCATGTCACCGTGCCCTGCGGCGGTGGTGACTCTGTACCGAGAACGGATGCCTCGCCTGGTCAGCATACTGGAAGCCCAACGCCCAATGAAAAGCCATCCCGATGCCGGCCCCCGTTCGGCAGCCGAGGTTGTGACGCAGTTGCCAGTGCCATCACGGCTCGGCATGTTGCGTTTCGAGCGCTTGAACGAGCCAAGCTGGGCACTGCTGTTTCTCGACCCGGCCTGCGAACGCAAGCTGGGCATCAGCGCCGCCGATCTGTGCGCGCTGATCGACGCCCCCTACGCCAGCCTGATGGAGCCCGAGGCACGCTATCGCCTGCACGACAGCATCCAGCAACAGTTGCTGCAGGGACAGCACTACCTGGTGCGCTACACCCTGCACACGCCACAGGGTGCACTGAACCTGCTGGAGATGGGCGAGCCCTTCAGGCAGCACAACCGTCAGCTGCTGCGTGGCTACCTGCTGATCGCCGATGAAAGCCTCGCCGCCCATACCCCCGACGAGAGCGAACTGCGGGCGCAGAACCAGAACCTGCGCAACGCCTTGCAGCAGTATCAGCGCACTCAGCGCGACCACCTGCAGCACCTGGCCCGCTCGCATACCCAGCAGCAGCTGATCGTGCGCCTGTCGCGCCAGCGCTATGTCTCCAGCGATCCGCAGCAGGAGGCGGCCGAGCTCATCACCCAGGCTGCCTGCGAGGTATACGGCGTCGCCCGTGCGGGCATCTGGCACCTGAACAGCCAGAGCCTCGACTGCATCTCGCTGTACCGCCGCGACCTGGATCGCCACGAACAACTGCCGCCGATCGATGCGCGCAGCTTCCCCCACTACCTGGACGCGCTGCACAGCGGCCGCGCCATCGATGCCCACGACGCGCAACACGACCTGCGCACCCGCGAACTGAAGCCGACCTACCTGGAGCCGCTGGGGATCAGCTCCATGCTCGATGCCAGCATCCGCATCGAAGGCGAGGTGGTGGGCATCCTCTGCCTCGAGCACATCGGCGCCAAGCGCATCTGGCAGGCCGACGAGATCGCCTTCGCCGGGGAACTGGCCGACCAGTTCGCCCAGGTCCTGATCAATCAGGAGAAACGCTCCGCCACCAACGCACTGCACCTGTTCCAGCGCGCCGTGGAGCAGAGCGCCAGCGCCTTCCTGCTGGTCGACCGCGACGGCCGCGTGGAGTACGTCAACCCGAGCTTCACCGCCATCACCCTGTACAGCAGCGACGAAGTCTGCGGCCACCGCCTGTCCGAGCTGCCGGCGCTGTCCAACCTCAGCGACCTGCTGTTCGACGCCGATTCCAGCCTGGCCGAGCACAGCAGCTGGCAAGGCGAGTTCCGCAGCCGGCGCAAGAGCCAGGAGCCGTACTGGGGCCATCTGTCGATCTCCAAGGTCTACGGCGACGATGGCGAGCTGACCCACTACATCGGCATCTACGAAGACATCACCGACGCCAAACTGGCGCAGCAACGTATCGAGCGTCTGGCCTACACCGACAACCTGACCAACCTCGGCAACCGCCCCGCCTTCATCCGCAGCCTGGAAGAGCGCTTCGCGCGCCATGCCCGGCGCCCCATGGGGCTGCTGCTGGTGGACATCGACAACTTCAAGCGCATCAACGACAGCCTCGGCCACCAGACCGGCGACAAGCTGCTCTCGGCCCTGGCCCGGCGCCTGCGCAACAGCCTTGGCACCCAGGGCACGCTGGCGCGCTTCGCCAGCAACGAGTTCGCCATCCTCCTCGATGGCAGCGATCAGGACGGCGGTATGCGCATCGCCCAGCAGGTCCTGCAGACGCTGGACAAGCCGCTGTTCGTCGACAACCAGTTGATCAGCATCACCGGCTCCGTCGGCCTGGCCATCGCCCCGGAACATGGCGACGACCCACAGACCCTGATGAAGCATGCCGGCCTGGCCCTGCACAAGGCCAAGGCCAACGGCAAGCACCAGGTGCAGCTGTTCACCGAAGCCCTGAACGCCGAGGCCAACTACAAGCTGTTCGTCGAGAACAACCTGCGCCGCGCCCTGACCCAGAACGAACTGGAAGTCTTCTACCAGCCCAAGCTCTGCCTGAAGAGCGGGCAGCTGCTCGGCATGGAAGCGCTGCTGCGCTGGCAGCACCCGGAAAAGGGCATGATCCGCCCGGACCAGTTCATCAGCGTGGCCGAGGAAACCGGCCTGATCATCCCCATCGGCAAGTGGGTGGTGCGCCAGGCCTGCCGCATGAGCAAGCAGATCGCCGCCATCGGCCTGGGGCAGCTGCAGGTGGCGATCAACCTGTCGCCCAAGCAGTTCTCCGACCCCGACCTGGTCGGCTCCGTCGCCGCCATCCTCAACGAGGAACAGCTCGACCCTCGGCTGCTGGAGCTGGAACTGACCGAGAGTCTGCTGCTGGAAGCCACCGAAGACACCCGCCACCAGCTCGGCCGCCTGAAGAGCCTGGGCCTGACCCTGGCGATGGATGACTTCGGTACGGGCTACTCCTCGCTGAGCTACCTGAAGAAATTCCCCATCGACGTGATCAAGATCGATCGCAGCTTCATCAAGGACATTCCCGACAACCAGGACGACATGGAGATCACCTCGGCGGTGATCGCCATGGCCCACAACCTCAAGCTCAAGGTGGTCGCCGAGGGCATCGAGACCGGCGCCCAGCTCGGCTTCCTGCGGCGCCAGCAATGCGATGTCGGCCAGGGCTACCTGTTCGACAAACCGATCTCGGGCCGTGAGCTGATCGACAGCCTGCGCCGCTACCCCTGCCGTCCGCAGGCCGACCAGCGGCTGTAATACGCGGCGTCACATCGAGTCAAACACCTGCCCACCTTCAGGAGACCGCCATGGTTCTGCGTTCCCAGATACTCGTCCACAAGCTGGCCCTGCCGAGCGCCGAACAGGCTCTGCCGGGGCGCAACGAGCCGCTGCCGGTGGCCGATGTCCATCACCTCAATGGCCACCCGATCAAGCCCCCCTTCCCTGCCGGGTTGCAGCAGGCCGTATTCGGCCTGGGTTGCTTCTGGGGGGCCGAGCGACGCTTCTGGCAGCAGCCGGGCGTGTACAGCACGGCGGTGGGCTATGCCGGCGGCCTGACCCCCAACCCGACCTACGAGGAAGTCTGCTCGGGCCTGACCGGGCACACCGAAGTGGTGCTGGTGGTGTTCGATCCGCAGCAGACCAGCTTCGAGGCCCTGCTCAAGGTGTTCTGGGAAGCGCACAACCCGACCCAGGGCATGCGCCAGGGCAACGACCAGGGCACCCAGTACCGCTCGGCGATCTACTGCCACGACGCCGCGCAACTGAACGCGGCCCTGGCCAGCCAGGCGCGCTTCCAGGCCGAGCTGGACAAGGCGGGCCTGGGCACCATCACCACCGAGATCGGCAACGCGCCGACCTTCTACTACGCCGAGACCTATCACCAGCAGTACCTGGCGAAGAACCCCAACGGCTATTGCGGCCTCGGCGGAACAGGCGTATGCCTACCCCCTGACTCCTGAAACCGGTAGACCCTCGTGGAAGTCAGCAGCCTCGCCAGCCAGGTATCCACCCAGGCATCTGCGCAGATCTCCGCGCAGATGTCGCTTCTGCTGCTGCGCAAGACGCTGGACCTGCAGGCCGCCAACATCGCCGGCCTGGTGCAGTCGGCTGCGCCGGCCAGCGCGCCGAGCAATCCGCCCCACCTCGGCAACAGCATCGACGTGATGGCCTGATGACCGCCCGCGCCTGTCGGACTACACTGCCGGCAAATAGCCATCCTTGTGCGTACACGGCATGTCCGCCAGCCCTGTCTACATTTCTCCCGAGCAGTTGTGCATCGGCCTCTACGTTCAGCTGGAGCTGAGCTGGTGGGAGCACGACTTCGCCTTCAGCAACTTCAAGATCAAGGATGAAGCGCAGATTCGCGCCCTGCGCGCGCTGAACCTCGAACGGTTGCGCTACGACCCGGCACGCAGCGACTGCGCGCCGCTGGAGCCGGCCGACAGCCCCGGCGAAGCCGCAGTCGAGGCACCACCTGTCGACCCGCAGCATCAGGCCCGCCAGGAGCGTGCGCAGAAACTGCGTCACCTGCGCAGCCGCCTGGCGGAGGTCGACCGGCGCTTCAGCGAAGCCAGCCAACGCATCAAGACCCTCAACCAGACCCTGCGCAGCCGTCCCGAGGACGCCGTACAGCAGGCCGGCGCCATCGTCAGCGAAATGGTCGAGACACTCCTTGGCGCACCCGGCGTGGTGCTGCACGGCATCACCGGCAAGGCCGCCGAGGACAGCTACTTTCATGCCCTCAACGTCACCGTGCTGGCGCTGTTGCTCGGGCGCCAGCTGGGTCTCGACAGCGAGGCCTGCCACAGCCTGGGCCTGGGGGCGCTGCTGCACGACATCGGCAAGCTGGAGGTACCGAGCAAGGTGCTGCTCAAGCCGGAGCCGCTGACCCGCCCGGAACAGCAGCTGCTGCAGATGCACACCGATTTCGGCCTGCGCATGGGGCAGAAGCTCATGCTCGACGACGAGGTGCTGCGCATCATCCACGAGCACCATGAGCACTGTGACGGCTCGGGCTATCCGCGCGGCTTGCGCGAGGCGGGCATCGGCCGCCTCAGTCGCCTGGTGGCCATCACCAATCACTTCGACGGCCTGTGCAACCCGCTCGACCCGCGCCAGGCCCTGAGCCCGCACGAGGCGCTGGTGCAGATGTTCAAGCAGCAGCGCGAGCACTTCGACGAGGTGGCGCTGAAAGCCTTCGTCCGCGTCATGGGCATCTACCCGCCTGGCAGCCTGGTGCAGCTGGAAGACGAGCGCTACGCGTTGGTGCTGGGCATGAACCCGACCCAGGCACTGAGGCCGACGCTGATCCTCTACGACGCCAGCGTGGCCAAGCACGAAGCGCTGATCGTCGACCTGGCCGAAGACAGCGACCTGGCCATCGCGCGCAGCCTGCGCCCGTCACAGCTGCCGCTGGAAGTGCTGGAGTACCTCAGCCCGCGGCGCAACCTGAGCTATCACATCGAACCGAACCACGAGCGCGGCTGAGCCCTGGCAGCTCGGATGCACTCCGGGGTTCGGCGGCCGCGGGTCACGGACTTCATCCGGGCTACGCGTTCATGGCTTGCCGCTTGCCGCTTCTTCTACCAACCAGTCCAGACGCCAGCCGCCCTGACTCTGCCCGAGCGCATCGGCCAACCAGGGCAGCAGTTGCTTGAGCTCGTCTTCCAGGCCCCATGGCGGATTGCTGATCACCAGCCCGGAGCCGCTCAGGCGACTGGCATCGTCCGGGGCATGGACGTACAGCTCGGCACGCAGCAGCTTGGGCGCGTTGCTCTTGCTCAGGCCGGCGTAGAAGCGCGCAAGCTGGCGCTCATCCTTGATCGGATACCAGATCGCCACGATAGCCTGGCGCATGCGCCCATGCGCCTCGTTCAGCGCCTCGACGCAGCGCTGCAATTCGTCCGCCTGCTCGAACGGCGGGTCGATCAGCAGCAACACGCGCTTCTCGCGGGTGGGCATCAGGGCGCGGGGCACGTGCCAGCCCTCGCCCAGGTGCACGGCCACGCGGCGGTCACCACGCATGTTGTCCTTGAGCAGACGACCATCCTCGGGGTGCTTCTCGTTGAGCTGCAGGCGATCCTGCTCGCGGCTGAGCAGCCGCGCGAGCTCCGGCGAGCCAGGGTAGTAGCGCAGCGCGCCATCGGGGTTCATCGCCCGCACCACGTCCAGGTAGGCTTCGACCGCATCCGGCAACTGCTCGGCCTGCCACAGACGGCCGATGCCCTCCAGGTACTCACCGGTGCGATTGGCCTGATCGCCTTGCAGGTCGTACAGGCCGATCCCGGCATGGCTGTCGAGGTAGGCGAAAGGCGCCTCCTTCTTCGACAGCAGGGCGATCAGGCGGGTCAGCAGCAGGTGCTTGAGCACATCGGCATGGTTGCCGGCATGGAAGGCGTGGCGGTAGTTCATGAGGGTCTCCGAAACAGCCGTCGAGTTTACTCGTTGAGCGGACTTTGCGCGCGCATCAGCTCCAGCAGCAGGGACAACGGCGGGTGCTCGCCGGCATCGCGGCGCCGCGCCAGCAGCGTGGTGGTCGCCCCCAGCTGCGGGGCGATGGCCTGATACTGCACCAGGTGCACACGTGGATGGCGCTCGAGCAGGCTGCGTGGCAGCAGGCCGATGCCCATGCCCGCCGCGATACCGGCGAAGATCGCATCGATCGAACCATAGCTCTGCCGCGCCGCCACCTGCAGGTCGCTGGTGAGCGCCCAGCGCTCCAGGCGCTCGCGGTAGTGACAGCCTTCGGGAAAGCCGAGCAGCGTTTGCGGGCGCGCTCCCAGGCTGGCGGCGTCCTGGGCGGGTGGCAGGACCAGCATCAGCTCCTCCTGCCAGATCGGCAGGCAATCGAGCTGCGGATGCTCGAACGGCCCACCGATCAGGCCGGCATCCAGCTCCCCGGCCAGCACCTCCTCGACCAGGCGCCGACTCGGCCCGGTGCTCAGTTGCAGGTTGACCCGTGGCGCACGCTGATGGAACGCCGCGAGCAGCTCGGGCAGACGCACGGCAGCGGTGGTCTCCATGGAGCCCAGGCGCAAGTCACCACTCCACACATCCTCCTGTACGCTGCGCCAGGCCAGCTGGCAGAGCTGCTCGAGGTGTTCGGCATGCGGTCGCAGGCGCTCGCCCGCCTGGCTCAGGCGCAGCCGCTGGCCCTGGCGGCGGAACAGGCGCGTGTCGAGCTGCTGCTCCAGCTGGCGCACGCGCGCCGAGACGTTCGACGGCACGCAATTGAGCCGCACACCGGCGGCACTGAGGGAGCCCTCACGCGCGACGGCGAGGAAATAGCGCAGCAGTTGCGGGTTGAGACGTTGCCAGGCATCCATGATCTTTCACCAAAAGTGAAAACTAAGCGCAGTATTTTTCACTAACAGTCCATACAGAACAACGACTATGGTGCGCAGCACGACCGGAGGCCCGATGCTCAAACTCGACCGCGACTGCTTCCAGGCCATCCTCGCCGCCGCCCTGGCACTGGTGGCGGTACATGCCCTGGGCCGTTTCGCCTACACCCCGCTGCTGCCGCTGCTGCTCGACGATGGCCTGTTCAGTCTGGCCCAGGGCGCCCAGCTGGCCACCTGGAACTACCTGGGCTACCTGCTCGGCGCCTTGCTCGCCCTGCCCATGGCCAGCCCCCGGGGGCTGCGCCTGGGCCTGCCGGTCGCGCTGCTGCTCAACGCCGGGCTGACCCTGGCCCAGGTATTCACCCGCGACATCGACATGCTGGCCTTCCTGCGCCTGAGCAACGGCATCAGCAACGGCGTGGTCTTCGTCCTCGCCCCGGCACTGGTGCTGGAATGGCTCGCCGTGCGTCAGGCCACGGCACTGAGTGGCCTGGTCTACCTGGGCCTGGGAGGCGGCATGCTGCTGTGCGGCGCGCTGGTCGTGCTCACGCCCTGGCAGGGGCCGCTGCGCTGGCTGCCCATCGCGCTGGTCGCCCTGCCCCTTGCCCTGATCAGCGCCGGAATGTTGCGACGCCTGGCCCAGCAGCTGCCCGCCAGCGCCCAGGCCAGTGCGCCGGGGCGACTGATCGACCGTCGCAGCCTGCCGCTGCTGCTCGCCTACCTGGGCGCCGGCCTGGGCTACATCCTGCCGCTGACCTTCCTCCCCGCACTGGCCCGCGAACAGCTTCCGCCCGGCCATCCCCTGCTGATCGGCAACTGGTGGTGGACCGCCCTGGCCTGCCTGATCTCCGCGACGCTGTGGAATCGTGTCGGTGCCTGGCTCGGCGACCGCCGTGCCCTGCAGGTCAACTACGTGCTGCAACTGCTGGGGACCGCCCTGCCGGTCCTGCTGCCCGGCCCTGTCGGTGTGCTGGGCAGCGCCGTGCTGGTCGGCGGCACCTTCCTCGGCACCGTCCTGCTGACGCAGCGCCTTGCCCGCGCGCTCAAACCGAGCCAGGGACCGCGCCTGGCCGCGCTGTTGATCAGCCTCTACGGCGGCAGCCAACTGGTCGGCCCCTGGTTCGTCGAACACTGGACCGCCGCCGGTCACAGCCTGACCAGCAGCTTCTCGATCGGCGCCCTGGCCTTGCTCTGGTCATTGTTCTGGACCTGGCGGGCGCCCACCCCCGACTCACCTACCGAAAGGAAGCTCGCCCCATGCTCGTGAATGACCTGTTTGGCAGCCCGCTGCCACTGATCCAGGCACCCATGGCCGGTTCGCAGAATCACCGCCTGGCCGCCGCCGTCTGCGAGGCCGGAGGCCTGGGTTCGATCCCCTGTGCGATGCTCACGCCGGCCGCCCTGCGCCAGGAATTGGAGGCGTTGCGCGGCCTGACGCAGCGACCGTTCAACCTCAACTTCTTCAGCCACGTGCAACCTGAGCCGGATGCCGCCCGGGAAGCGACCTGGCGTGAGGCACTGGCCCCGTACTACCAGGAATTCGGCGTGGATCAGGCAACGATCGCAGGCGGCCCCGGGCGCCTGCCGTTCAATGCCGAGGCGGCGGAACTGGTCGAGGAGTTTCGCCCGGCCGTGGTGAGCTTCCACTTCGGCCTGCCGGACGACGCCCTGCTGCAACGGGTGCGCGACAGTGGCGCCAGGATCCTCTCCAGCGCCACAACGCTGGAGGAGGCCCTGTGGCTGCAGGAGCGCGGCGTCGACGCGGTGATCGCCCAGGGGCTGGAGGCCGGCGGTCATCGCGGGCACTTTCTCGATCATGACCTGAGCCGCCAGCTGGGGACTTTCGCCCTGCTGCCGCAGCTCGTGGATGCCCTCGACGTCCCGGTGATCGCCACGGGCGGCATCAGCGATGCACGTGGGGTGGCGGCGGCCATGGCACTCGGCGCCGCAGGCGTGCAGGTCGGCAGCGCCTACCTGCTGTGTCCGGAGGCGAGCACCAGCGCCCTCCACCGCGCGGCCCTGCAGAGCCCGGCAGCGCGGCACACGGCACTGACCAACCTGTTCAGCGGTCGGCCCGCGCGTGGCATCGTCAATCGCCTGATGCGCGAGCAGGGCCCGCTCAGTCCCCTGGCGCCCACCTTCCCCCTGGCAACGGCGGCCATCGCGCCGCTGCGCGCGGCCGCCGAAGCGCGGGGCGACAGCGACTTCTCGCCACTCTGGGCCGGGCAGAACGTCGCCAACTGCCGGCCGATGCCGGCCGCCGAGCTGACCCGCGCGCTGGCGCGGGGCTTCGAGTCCCATCGCGACTGAGGTCGCTCCTGCGATGGCGGGATCGCCAGGGTAGTGTGGCGCTTTATCACCGTGACTGATGATGCTGGGCAGTCGGGCAACGGACTGCCTAGACTCGGACGATCATCAGGAGACCCGTTCCATGTCCGAGACCCTGCTCAGCGCCCGCAACCTGGCCTTCGAACTCTATGAAGTACTCGACGCCGAAGCCCTGACCCAACGCCCACGGTTCGCCGATCACAACCGCGAGACCTTCGATGCGGCAATCAGCACCGCGCGCGGCATCGCCGAACAACTGTTCGCCCCGCACAACCGCAAGAGCGATGAACACGAGCCGCAGTACGTGGACGGCAGCGCCGTGCTGATTCCGGAGGTCGAGCCCGCGCTGCGCGCGTTCCACGAAGCCGGTTTCCTCAACGCCACACGGGATTTCGAGCAGGGCGGCATGCAGTTGCCCAACCTGCTGTCGCAGGCCTGCTTCGCTCACTTCCAGTCCGCCAACTGCGCCACCAGCTCGTACTCGATGCTGACCATGGGCGTGGCCAACCTGATCGAAGCCTTCGGCAGCGACGAGCAGAAAGAGCGCTTCCTGCAGCCGATCATCGACGGTCGCTTCTTCGGCACCATGGCCCTGACCGAGCCGCACGCCGGTTCCTCGCTGTCGGACATCCGCACCAGGGCCGAGCCGCATGCCGATGGCAGCTATCGCATCAAGGGCAACAAGATCTTCATCTCCGGCGGCGACCAGCCGATCTCCGAGAACATCGTACACATGGTGCTGGCCAAGCTGCCGGATGCACCGCCCGGGGTGAAGGGCATCAGCCTGTTCATCGTGCCCAAGTTCCACGTCGACGCCGATGGCAGCCTGGGCCCGCGCAACGACGTGACCCTGGCCGGGCTGTTCCACAAGATGGGCTGGCGCGGCACCACCTCCACCGCGCTGAACTTCGGCGACAACGGCGAATGCGTCGGTTATCTGGTAGGCAAGCCGCACGCGGGCCTGTCCTACATGTTCCAGATGATGAACGAGGCGCGCATCGGCGTCGGCATGGGCGCCATCATGCTCGGCTACGCCGGCTACCTCTATTCGCTGGATTACGCACGCAACCGTCCGCAGGGCCGCCAGCCGGACGGCAAGGACCCGTCCAGCGCGCAGATCTCGATCATCGAGCATGCCGATGTGCGGCGCATGCTGCTGACGCAGAAGGCCTATGTCGAAGGCGCCTTCGACCTCGGCCTGTACGCCGCGCGGCTGTTCGACGACACCCACACCCTGGAAACCGCCGAGGAGCGCACCCAGGCACTGGAGCTGCTCGACCTGCTGACCCCCATCGTCAAGTCCTGGCCCTCGGAGTTCTGCCTCAAGGCCAACGAACTGGCGATCCAGATCCTCGGCGGCCACGGCTACACTCGCGAGTACCCGGTGGAACAGTACTACCGCGACAACCGGCTCAACCCGATTCACGAGGGCACCCACGGTATCCAGTCGCTCGACCTGCTCGGGCGCAAGGTCTCGCAGAACGGCGGCGCCGCACTCAAGCAGTTGCTCAAGCTGATCAACGCATGCTGCCAGCGCGCCAGCCAGCACGAGTCGCTCACGCCCCTGCGCCAGCCGCTGGAGCAACTGGTGGCCCGCCTGCAAGCGGTCACCCTGGCACTGCTCGGCGACCTGATGAGCGGCAAGGTCAATCAAGGCCTGGCCAACTCGGCGCTGTACCTCAAGGTGTTCGGCCACACCGTGATCGGCTGGCGCTGGCTGGAGCAGGCGATTCACGCCGAACAGGGCCTGGCGCGCACCGACAACGCCGAGGAACAGGCCTTCTACCGTGGCAAGCTGCAGGCCGCGCGTTACTTCCTGACCTGGGAAGTGCCGGGCTGCCACCACGATCTGGCCGTGCTCGAGGCACGCGACGACACCTGCCTGGGCATGCAGGACGGCTGGTTCTAAAGAGCAGCCACAGGTTGCAAGCCTCAAGCGACAAGTGAAAGCAGCAGTGCACTCCGCTCAGGCTTGTGGCTTGTGGCTTGTGGCTTGTGGCTTGTGGCTTGTGGCTTGTGAAAATGTAATAACCTTTTTGACAGCGGTACGAAGGCTACGGTTAGAATCCCTGGCACGCGCCATGCATGACGGCGCTCCATCCACCCAGCCAGGAGTATGCGCATTTGGATGCCAGCGCCATCAACAATCTGTTCTTGATCGGCGCCTTGTTGGTAGCGGCCAGCATTCTGGTCAGCGCTTTCGGGACACGTTTCGGCATCCCCATCCTGGTGATCTTCCTGGGCGTCGGCATGCTCGCCGGCACCGACGGCCCTGGCGGCATCATCTTCAACAACTACCCCCTGGCCTATCTGGTCGGCAACCTGGCGTTGGCGGTGATCCTGCTCGACGGCGGCATGCGCACGCGGGTCTCCAGTTTCCGTGTGGCCCTGTGGCCGTCGCTGTCGCTGGCCACCGTGGGGGTGATGATCACCGCCGGCCTGACCGGCCTGGCGGCAGCCTGGCTGTTCGACCTGACCCTGCTGGAAGGCCTGCTGATCGGCGCCATCGTCGGCTCCACGGATGCGGCGGCGGTATTCTCCCTGCTCGGCGGCCGCGGCCTCAACGAACGGGTCAGCTCCACCCTGGAGATCGAATCCGGCAGCAACGACCCGATGGCGGTGTTCCTCACCATCACCCTGATCGCCATGCTCGCCAGCGGCCAGACCGGTTTCAGCTGGGACCTGCCGATCCAGCTGGTGCAGCAGTTCGGCCTCGGCACCCTGCTGGGCCTGGGCGGCGGCTGGCTGCTGCTCAACCTGATCAACCGCATGGAGCTGGCCACCGGCCTGTATCCCCTGCTGGTGGTCAGCGGCGGCCTGATCATCTTCGCCATCACCACGGCGGTGGGGGGCAGCGGCATCCTGGCCATCTACCTGTGCGGCCTGCTCCTGGGCAATCGCCCGATTCGCTCGCGCCACGGCATCCTGCACATGCTCGACGGTCTCACCTGGCTGGCACAGATCGGCATGTTCCTGGTACTCGGCCTGCTGGTCACGCCGCACGAGTTGCTGCCCATCGCCCTGCCGGCGCTGGCCCTGGCGCTGTGGATGATCCTCTTCGCCCGGCCGCTGTCGATCTTCCTCGGTCTGCTGCCATTTCGCGCCTTCCACGACCGCGAGCGGATGTTCATCGCCTGGGTCGGGCTGCGCGGCGCCGTACCGATCATTCTCGCCGTGTTCCCGCTGATGGCCGGGCTGCCCAACGCCCAGCTGTTCTTCAACGTGGCCTTCTTCATCGTGATCATCTCCCTGCTGCTGCAGGGCACCAGCCTGCCGCTGGCGGCCAAGCTGATGCGCGTCACCGTACCGCCGGAGCCGGCACCGGTGTCGCGCGCCGGCCTGGAAGTGCACCCGACCAGCCAGTGGGAACTGTTCGTCTATCGCCTGGGCGCGGAGAAGTGGTGCATCGGCGCCGCCCTGCGCGAACTGAACATGCCCGAGGGCACGCGTATCGCGGCGCTGTTCCGTGGCCGCGAGCTGCTGCACCCATCGGGCAGCACGCGCCTGGAAGCCGGTGACCTGCTCTGCGTGATCGGCCACGAACATGACCTGCCGGCCCTCGGCAAGCTGTTCAGCCAGGCGCCCAAGCGCGGCCAGGACCTGCGTTTCTTCGGCGATTTCGTGCTCGAGGGCGATGCCGAGCTGAATGCGGTGGCAGCGCTCTACGGCCTCAAGCTCGGCGAGGTCGAAGGCAACCAGCCGCTGGGCCGCTTCATCGCGCAGGAGATCGGCGGCGAACCGATCGTCGGCGACCAGGTGGAATGGCAGGGCATGACCTGGACCGTGGCCGCCATGGAAGGGAACAAGGTACGCAAGGTTGGCGTCAGATTCCCCGAAGGCGCTCGCCCAGGCCCTGGGCTGCACTTCTAGAAAACCGCTGCAAGGACTCTGCTAGCATCAGCAGCAGACACGGGCCTCAGGCCTGTGCCTGCGTCACGTCGCCAGCACCTTTCGTCGCCACCGCCATCGGTAGATCACTGCACCATGCACCTGTCGCGCCTGCCCCTCGTTGCCGTCCTGTTCGCCCTGTGCCTCGGCCTGCCGCCAGCGTTCGCCGACGAACCACCCAAAGCCGAGAACGTCCAGCAGAGCCTGGACAGCCTGGCCGACCGCAAGCTGCCGGAAGCCGAGCAACTGGCCATGAAGCAGACGCTGGAACAGACGCTGCGCATGCTCAGGGATCGCGATGACGCCGAGAAACGCCTGGGCGATCTGCGCAAGCAGCTGGACGAGGCGCCACGCCTCATCACCGAGTCCCAGCGCGAGCTGAGCAGGCTCAAGGCCAGCCCTGAACGGCCCATCGCCGAGCGCCACGCGCGTACCACCCTGCCCCAGCTGGAGCAGTTGCTGAACGAACGCTCCAGCCAGCTCAGCGACTGGAACAAGGCCATCATCGAGGCCAACAGCCTGGTGATCACCGCACAGACCCGCCCGGAGCGCGCACAAGCGGAGATCAGCCAGAACCAGGCGCGCAGCCAACTGATCAACGACAGCCTGAAGAGCGGCCGCTACGACGGCAAGTCGCTGAGCCGGGAACGCCGCGACCAGCTCAATGCGGAACTCGCGCTGCTCGCGGTGCAGACCCAGCTGCGCCGCCAGGAGCTGGCCGGCAACAGCCTGCTGCAGGACCTCGGCAGCGCCCAGCGCGCCCTGCTCGAAGAGCGCATCAACCGTGCCGAGCAGGAACGTCAGGCCTTGCAGAGCCTGATCAACGAACGCCGCCGCGCCGAGTCGGAACAGACCGTCGCCGAACAGTCGCGGGAGGCCGAACGCGCCAGCTCGGACAAGCTGCTGGCCAAGGAGAGCACGCTCAATCTCAAGCTTTCCGACTACCTGCTGCGGGCCACGGACCGCCTCAACCGCCTGACCGAGCAGAACCTGCAGACGCGCCAGCAGCTGGACAACCTGGCCCAGGCAGAACAGGCACTGGATGAACAGATCCGGGTCCTGCAGGGCAGCCTGCTGCTGTCGAAGATTCTCTATCAGCAGAAGCAGGCGCTGCCGCAGCTCAAGCTGGAGGACGGCTCGCTCGCCGATGAAATCGCCGACATCCGCCTGTACCAGTTCGAGCTGAACAAGCAGCGCGAAGAGATTCGCGACCCGTCGCGCTACGTCAACGATCTGCTGGACAACCAGCCGGGGGAGCAGGTCAGCCCCGAGCTGCGCAGCGCCCTGCTCGACCAGCTCGATACCCGCCGCGAACTGCTCGATCGCCTCAGCCGCTCGCTGAATGCGCTGCTCAACGAATCGATCACCCTGCAGCTCAACCAGAAGGAACTGCAGAGCACCTCCAGCAGCCTGCGCGCCACCATCGACGAGCAGATGTTCTGGATCCCGAGCAACAAGCCACTCGACCTCGACTGGCTGAAGTCGGCGCCGCACTACCTGCAACAGCAGCTCACCGACATGCCCTGGGCGATCGCCATCAGCGAACTGGGCGCGGGCCTGATCGACCGCCCCCTGGTGTTCCTGCCGCTGATCCTGCTCTGCGCCCTGATCCTCTGGCGCCGCCAGTACCTGTTCCGCAAGCTCGGCAGCCTGCACGGCGATATCGGCCACTACAAGCTCGACAGCCAGCTGCATACCCCACTGGCCCTGGGGCTGAACCTGATCCTGGCGTTGCCGGTGGCGCTGTTCCTCGCGCTCTGCGGCTATGCCTTGCTGCACGATGCACGCGGCCAGAATCTCTACCTGGGTGGCGCGCTGTACGAGATGGCGGAAGCCTGGCTGGTGTTCTACACCCTGCACCGGATTCTCTCGCCGGACGGCGTGGCCATCCTGCACTTCCACTGGCCACCGGCCAACGTCGCCTTCTTCCGCCAGCACCTACGCCGCCTGGGCCTGGTGGTGATGGCGCTGGTGGCGGTCGTGAGCATCGCCGAACACCAACCGGCGAGCCTCGCCAACGACGTGATCGGCATCGCCGTCGTGCTGACCTGCTACGCCCTGATGGCCTGGCAGCTGTTTCACCTGCAGTTCAGCGCGCCGCTGCGCAAGAACACCTCGGCGCTACGTACCGCTATCGGCCTGGCGTTCAACCTGCTGCCACTGGCACTGATCGGCGCCGTCGCCTTCGGTTACTACTACACGGCACTCAAGCTGACCGATCGCCTGATCGACACCCTCTACCTGGTGATCATCTGGCTGGTGCTGGAGGCGACACTGGTACGCGGCCTCAGCGTCGCGGCGCGGCGCCTGGCCTACCAGCGCGCGCTGGCCAAGCGCCAGACGCAGAGCAAGGACGGCCCGGAAGGCGAGGTGGCGGTGGAGGAGCCGACGCTCGACATCGAGCAGGTCAACCAGCAGTCGCTGCGCCTGATCCGCCTGGCCCTGCTGGGCGGCTTCCTGGTGTGCCTGTACTGGGTCTGGGCCGAGCTGATCGGCGTGTTCACCTACCTCGACACGGTCAACCTCTACGAATACAGCAGCGGCACCGGCGAGGCCGCCACCCTGGTGCCAATCAGCCTGATGGACGTGATCGGCGCGCTGATCATCGTCGCCATCACCGTGGCCCTGGCGCGCAACCTGCCCGGCCTGCTCGAGGTGCTGGTGCTTTCACGCATGCGCCTGGCCCAGGGCAGCGCCTACGCCACCACCACGCTGCTGTCCTATGCCCTGGTCGCCATCGGCATCGTCACCACCCTGTCCACCCTGGGCGTGAGCTGGGACAAACTGCAATGGCTGGTGGCCGCGCTCTCGGTCGGCCTGGGTTTCGGCCTGCAGGAAATCTTCGCCAACTTCATATCCGGCCTGATCATCCTGTTCGAGCGCCCGGTGCGCATCGGCGACGTGGTGACCATCGGCAACCTGTCCGGCACGGTGAGCAAGATCCGCATCCGCGCGACCACCATCACCGATTTCGACCACAAGGAAATCATCGTTCCGAACAAGACCTTCATCACCGGCCAGCTGATCAACTGGTCGCTGAGCGACACCGTGACCCGCGTCACCCTCAAGGTCGGTGTCGGCTACGGCTCGGACCTCGACCTGGTGCGCAAACTGCTGCTGCAGGCCGCCCAGGAAAACAGCCGGGTGCTGAAAGACCCGGCGCCGATTGCCTACTTCCTGAATTTCGGCGAAAGCACCCTGGATCACGAACTGCGCATTCACGTGCGCGACCTCGGCGACCGCAACCCGGCCACCGACGAGATCAACCGTTTCATCGACAAGGAATTCCCCAGGAACGGCATCAACATCGCCTTCCGCCAGGTCGAGGTGTACGTGAAGAACCTGGAGCATGGCGAGCAGAAGCTCGACCAGAAGGACCTGATCAAGGCTGCTGCGGCGGGTGCCGCAGCGGTGCAGGACACGCCCCCTCCCCCCGCCACGCCCTGACCCGCAGAGGAGCCCCAGGTGAAACGCCTCGACGCGCTGACCTTCGACAACCGCTTCGCCCGCCTGGGCGATGCCTTTTCCACCGAGGTGCTGCCCGAGCCCATCGAGCAACCGCGCCTGGTGGTGGCGAGCGAGTCGGCCATGGCCCTGCTCGATCTCGATCCGGCCGAGGCGCAGCGCAGTGAGTTCACCGAGCTGTTCGCCGGGCACAAGCTGTGGGGCGAGGCCGAACCGCGTGCGATGGTCTACTCCGGGCACCAGTTCGGCGGCTACACGCCACGCCTGGGCGACGGCCGAGGCCTGCTGCTGGGCGAGGTGCTGAACACGGCCGGCGAGCACTGGGACCTGCACCTCAAGGGCGCCGGCATGACCCCCTATTCGCGCATGGGTGACGGCCGCGCGGTGCTGCGCTCGTCGATCCGCGAGTTTCTCGCCAGCGAACACCTGCACGCGCTCGGCATCCCCAGCTCACGGGCGCTGTGCGTGACCGCCTCGAGTACCCCGGTGTGGCGCGAGAAGCAGGAAAGCGCCGCCATGGTCCTGCGCCTGGCCCGCAGCCATGTGCGCTTCGGTCACTTCGAGTACTTCTACTACACGCGCCAGCACGAGCAGCTGAAAGTGCTCGGCGAGCATGTGCTGAGCTGCCACTTCCCGCACTGCCTGGAGCAGGACGAACCCTGGCTGGCGATGCTGCGCGAGGTGATCGAGCGCACCGCGCAGATGATCGCCCACTGGCAGGCCTACGGCTTCTGCCACGGGGTGATGAACACCGACAACATGTCGATCCTCGGCATCACCTTCGACTACGGCCCCTATGCCTTCCTCGACGATTTCGATGCCCAGCACATCTGCAATCACTCTGACGACACTGGCCGCTACAGCTTCAGCAACCAGGTCCCCATCGCCCACTGGAACCTCGCGGCCCTGGCCCAGGCGCTGACCCCCTTCGTCGCCGTGGAGCGCCTGCGCGAGACGCTGGAGCTGTTCCTGCCGCTGTATCAGGCCCACTACCTGGACCTGATGCGCAGACGCCTGGGCTTCACCCGGGCCGAGGACGACGACGAGGCGCTGGTCCAGCGCCTGCTGCAGCTGATGCAGGCCGGCAAGGCCACCGACTACACGCTGTTCTTCCGCAACCTGGGGGAGCGTGCGCCCGCAGACGCGCTGCAGGTGGTGCGCGAGGACTTCGTCGACCTCGCCGGCTTCGACGCCTGGGGCGGCGACTACCTCGCCCGCTGCGCACGCGAGGGCGGCGAGCAGGCCGAGCGGCAGGCGCGCATGCAGGCGTGCAACCCCAAGTACATCCTGCGCAACTACCTGGCCCAGCAGGCCATCGAGGCCGCCGAACGAGGCGACTACGGCCCGGTACGTGAGCTGCACGCGGTGCTGTCACGGCCGTTCGACGAGCAGCCGGACATGCAGCGCTACGCCGAGCGCCCGCCGCAGTGGGGCAAGCACCTGGAGATCAGCTGCTCGTCCTGAGTGGCTGTCGAAGCCCCGGACAACCCCGCTGACTGCCTTATCTGTTAAATCGAAAAGGCATATCAATCTGCCCAAACATTCTTAGACTATCTAAGAGAAGCCCTCTATCTTGGCGCCCAGCCAGGCCGCCCCGTGCGTGCCCGATACCTCACACGAGATTCGCTGCCAAGGATTTTCATGCCCTGGGACTCCCTGCCCCTGCTGTTCGTCGGCGCCCTGCTGATCTGGGTGCTCTACGCCTTCGTGCGGGAAAAGTGGAGCCCGGACATCGTCGCCGCCATCGCCGTGGCCGCACTGCTGGTCAGCCAGTTGCTGACGCCGGGGGAAGTGCTCAGCGTGCTGTCCAACTCGGCACCGGTCACCATCGCCTGCATGTTCGTGCTCTCCGCCGCCCTGGAACGTACCGGCTGCATCGACGCGCTGGGCAACTGGCTGGGCAATCTGGTCGGCACCAGCCCGATCCGCGTGCTCTCCGGTCTCACCGTCACCGCGCTGGTGGTCTCGGCCTGCCTCAACAACACCCCGGTCGTGGCCATCCTCACCCCGGTGGCCATCGCCCTGGCGCGGCGCGCCGGCACCCAGCCATCCAAGCTGCTCATCCCGCTGTCCTATGCCACCATCCTCGGCGGCACCCTGACCATGATCGGCACCTCGACCAACATTCTGGTCGACGGCGTGGCACGCAAGGCGGGCCTGGAGCCCTTCGGCATCTTCGAGATCACGGGCGCCGGGCTGATCATGGCCGCGTTCGGCATGGCCTACCTGCTGACCATCGGCCGGCGCCTGCTGCCGGAGCGCGAGACCCTCTCGCGCCAGCTGCGCCCGGACCTGTCACGCACCTTCATGACCGAACTGCTGGTCCCGCACGACTCGCCGATGATCGGCAAGACCCTGCACGAGGCCAACCTCAACGGCGGCAGCGGCCTGCAGGTGCTCAAGCTGTTTCGCGACGAACAGGAGCTGACCGAGCCGGGCGCCAACACCCTGCTGGCCAGCGGCGATCGCCTGATGCTCCACGGCCAGGTGAAGAACGTGGTGGAACTGCGTGAAAGCGGTCACCTGAGCTTCAACCGCGGCGACGCCTTCGAGACCATCAGCAGCCACGACGTGATCCTCGCCGAGGCCATCGTCGGGCGTAACTCGCGCTACAGCCACCGGCCGATGCGCGACCTCGACCTGACCGCACGCTACGGCATCGCGGTCCTGGCGATCCACCGCCAGGACGAGAACGTGCAGGGCAACCTCGACGACTTCCAGCTGCAGTTCGGCGACGTGATGCTGGTGGAAGGCACGCCGGCGCAGATCAAGCGCTTCGCCGACAACGGCGAACTGATCAGCCTCAACGCCGTGCAGGAACGCGCCTTCCGCCGCGACAAGGCGCCGATCGCGATCATCGCCACGCTGGCGGTGATGCTGCTGGCCGCCTTCGGCGTGATGCCCATCGAGGGCCTGGCGATCATCGGCGCCGTCACCGTCCTGGCAACCCGCTGCCTCGACGTCGAGGACGCCTACAAGGCGGTGGACTGGAAGATCCTCAGCCTGATCTTCGGCATGCTGGCCATCAGCATCGCCATGGACAAGGTCGGCCTGGTCAGGCTGCTGGTGGAGAACGTCATGGGCTGGCTGCCCTGGGCCGGCCCCCTGCTGATGCTCAGCGTGATCTATCTGTTCACCTCGGTCCTCACCGAGATGCTGTCGAACAACGCCGTCGCCGTGCTGGTGACGCCGATCGCCATCGGCCTCGCCCAGCACCTCGGCGTCGACCCGCGCGCCTTCGTGGTCGCGGTGATGTTCGCCGCCAGCGCCAGCTTCGCCACCCCGATCGGCTATCAGACCAACACCTTCGTCTACAACGCGGGGGGATACCGCTTCACCGACTTCATGAAGGTCGGCGTGCCGCTCAATCTGCTGCTCTGGGCCGTGGCCACCGTGGTCATCCCCTGGTTCTTCCCGCTGACGCCGATCTGACTTGATATCCGCCGGCGGCGACTCCATCTGCTCGACATGTTCCTTGGAGCGTCGCCGTCATGTCCGATCCCCTGCTGATTCCCTGCCCGCACTGCAACGGGCTCAACCGCATCCCAGGCGAGCGCCTGCACGAC
Organism: Pseudomonas sp. BMW13; assembly: GCF_013357275.1. Lineage (NCBI taxonomy): Bacteria > Pseudomonadati > Pseudomonadota > Gammaproteobacteria > Pseudomonadales > Pseudomonadaceae > Pseudomonas > Pseudomonas sp. BMW13. The sequence continues at coordinate 102,810 of NZ_SUKD01000012.1, forward strand.
AGCCCGCGCTGCGGCCGCTGCAAGGCGCAGGTGCTGCCGGCAGCCCCCATCGAGCTGACGCAGAGCAACTTCGCCAGCCAGCTCAAGGGCGACCTGCCCCTGCTGGTGGATGTCTGGGCGAGCTGGTGCGGCCCCTGCCAGGCGTTCGCCCCCACCTTCCAGCAGGCTGCGACGCAGCTGCAAGGACGCTGCCGCCTGGGCAAGCTGGATAGCGAGGCCAATGCCCAGCTGTCCGGCCAGCTGGGCATCCGCTCGATCCCCAGCCTCATCCTGTTCAGGGGCGGTGTGGAAGTGGCCCGCCAGAGCGGCGCCATGCCCTTGCCGCAACTGCTGGCCTGGCTGCGCCAGCAAGGCCTGTGAGCGCTTCGGTCAACGCGCTCGGGCGCTGAGGTCAATTGCAGGGCAGGGTCCAGCCTTTAGGCTGGGGCGATCATCGCCCATGGAGTCGCGCCATGCCTCTGCCCACGGAAATCGCTCGTCAGCTGACCGAAGAACAGATCGCCTTCGTCCACCGCAGCGGCCTCAAGGCCGAGGTTCTGGAGCCCGGCTTCGTGCGCCTGCGCATGCCCCTGCAAGGCAACCAGAACCACATCGGCAGCATGTACGCGGGCGCCCTCTTCACCCTGGCGGAAATTCCGGGCGGCGCCCTGTTCCTGACCAGCTTCGACACCCAGCGCTTCTATCCCATCGTCACGGAAATGAACCTGCGTTTCCGGCGCCCGGCCAGCGGAGACATCCAGGTCGAGGCGCGCCTGTCGGCCGAGGAAATCCAGGGTCTGGAGGAGCAGGCACGCCAGCAGGGCAAGGCGTCCTACCTGCTGGAACTGCAACTGACCGACGGCAACGGAGAAGTGGTCGCGGAAAGTCGCGGCCACTATCAATTGCGTTTACGCTGAACGACGCCGCCACCGGCATTCGCAATCGGTAACAGTTCCCGGCCTTGCCATAGGTCAAAAGAGCGGCTATCTGAACAGGCACAATAAAATTGCCGACGGGTATCGGCAGGAGAGCCGTCACCATGTTCAATCACATTCTTATCGCCCATGACCTGCGCGACACCGCCGACCTGGCCCTGTGCCGTGCCACACAACTGGCCAAGCAGCACAATGCCCGCCTGACCATCCTGCACGTCCTGGACCCGAGCCAGAGCAGCGAGCAGCACGAGAAGGCCCGCCAGGCCCTGGACCGCAGCCTGACCCAGTACGCACCAGCCGGGACCGCGCTGCGCATGCTCAGCGGCAAACCCTCGGAGGTGGTCTTGCAGCAGGTGCAGGAAACCGGCTGCGACCTGCTGGTGCTGGGCGGCCATCACCAGCGCCATGACTTCTTCTCCGGCACCAGCCTGGACCGCATCGCCCGCCGCTGCACCGTGCCGCTGCTGCTGGTCGCGCGCAATGACTTCGCCCCCTACCAGCGAGCACTGGCCGCCATCGACTTCTCGCTGTGCGCCTGCAGCGCCCTGGGCCAGGCGTATCGGCTGCTGCCCGAAGGCGCCGAGCTGCACGCGCTGCACGTCTTCGAACCGGACAAGGGCACGCCTCAGCAGGTCGAACAGCAGCTCGAGACACAGCGCGGCCTGATCGACCAGCTCCTGCACGACGAGTCGCAGAGCCTGCCACCAGGCGGCCCCTCGCTCAGCCACGAGGTGCTGCAGGGCGGCATCCTGCGCAGCCTGCAGGAGCAGATCAAGAGTCGCCGCGGCGAGCTGCTGGTCCTCGGCAGCCACGGCCGCAGCGCCTTCTCCCAGGCGCTGCTCGGCAGCCTGGCCCAGCACTTCCTGCACAAGGCACCGTGCGACGTGTTCGTAGTGCGCTGATGGACAAAAGGCGCCCAAGGGCGCCTTCTCTTTGCCGGATGATCAGGCCTGGTTGAGCAGGTCGTGCAGCTCGACGAACTGCTGAGTCAGCTTGTGCCGTGCATCCAGATGGATCAGCGGCGTGCACACCTGGTGCGACTCACGCATCTTCACCGAGCTCATCAGGTTGACCGGCAGCACCGGCAGCCCCTCGGCAAGCAGCTCGTCCAGCAGTTGCTGCGGCAGCGAGGCGCGCGGCTGGAACTGATTGACCACGATGCCCTCCACCTCCAGCGCCTCGTTGTGATCCTCGCGCAGCTCTTCGATCTCGGCCAGCAGGCCGTACAGCGCATTACGCGAGAAGCTGTCGCAGTCGAAGGGGATCAGCACCCGGTCAGCCGCGATCAGTGCGGACACCGTGTAGAAGTTCAGCGCAGGCGGCGTATCCAGGTAGATGTGGTCGTAATCCTCGGCCAGCTCGTCGAGCAGTTTGCGCAGCTTGTTGATCTTGTGCTTCTGCTCCAGCTTGGGCTGCAGCTCCGCCAGTTCCGCCGTCGCGGTGACCACATGGAGGTTGTCGAAGGGGGTTTCGTAGATGTCCACCTTGCCTTTCTTGGAGAACGGCCCGGACGCCAGGGTCTGCTTGAAGAAGTCGGCAATGCCAACGGGGATTTCCTCACCGGTCAGCCCGGTCAGGTAGTGGGTCGAGTTGGCCTGGGCGTCGAGGTCGATCAGCAACGTCCGATAACCCTGCGCGGCACTCACCGCAGCGAGATTGCACGCGATGCTGGACTTGCCCACGCCCCCTTTCTGGTTGAACACCACACGTCGCATCGTTGCTCTCCCTGAATGCTCTGGACTCCAGAGCTTATGCAAACCTCATGACAATCACGACAATAATGGCCAACTGACATCAATCGTGATAGTTTCCGCGCGCGCCAGCGGCGCATCAGGACAACATGCACAACAAGGAAATGCAATGCAGTACCTGCGTACACTTTTGATTGGCGGCCTTCTGGCCATCACCACCGGCTGTGCCAACGGGCTCAACTCCGTACAGAAAGCCGAGCTCGACGCATATGAAAGCCGTGGCATGGCCATCCGGGACAAGAGCCCCGGCGCGGCTGCCGCACTCGGCCTGCTCCCCGGTGGTGGTTCGTTCTACGGGCGCGAATATGGCTATGGCGTCGTCAACCTGCTGCTCTGGCCGCTGTCCATCCTCTGGGATCCGGTCAGTGGCTACGACGCAGCACGTGCGATCAACTACAACGTGACCAAGGCCCATGTCGCCAAACTGCACGAGCGAGAGCTGCAGGAACTGGACGATCAGCTGGGCAGCGGGCAAATGGACATTGCTCGGTACACACTGGAAAAGCGCAAGGTCGACAGCAAGTACCGCGCAGGTTTCTAAGAAAAAGCCCGGCAATGCCGGGCTTTTTCATGGTGCTACTGGTGATACTGCGCCGACAGCTCGTGCACGGCCTCGAAGAAGGCGCCGGCATGGGCCGGGTCGACTTCCGGGGTGATGCCGTGGCCGAGGTTGAACACGTGGCCGCTACCGGCGCCGTAGGCCGCCAGGATGCGCGCCACTTCGGCGCGGATCGCCTCGGGCTTGGCGTAGAGCACCGCCGGGTCCATGTTGCCCTGCAGTGCCACCTTGGCGCCGACGCGGGCGCGGGCGCTGCCGATGTCGCAGGTCCAGTCCAGGCCCAGGGCTTCGGCACCGCTGTCGGCCATCGACTCGAGCCACAACCCGCCGCCCTTGGTGAACAGGATCACCGGGACCTGGCGACCTTCATGCTCGCGGATCAGGCCAGCGACGATCTTCTTCATGTAGGCCAGGGAGAACTCCTGATAGGCCGCTGCCGACAGCGCGCCGCCCCAGGAGTCGAAAATCTGCACCGCCTGCGCCCCCGCCAGGATCTGCCCGTTCAGGTAGGCAGTGACCGACTGCGCCAGCTTGTCCAGCAGCGCATGCATGGCCTGCGGGTTGTCGTAGAGCATGGCCTTGGTCTTGCGGAAATCCTTGCTCGAGCCGCCTTCGACCATGTAGGTCGCCAGCGTCCACGGGCTGCCGGAGAAACCGATCAGCGGCACCCGAGCACCGAGTTCGCGGCGGATGGTGCGCACGGCGTCCATCACGTAACCCAGGTCCTTCTCCGCGTCGGTGACCGGCAGCGCCTCGATGTCGGCCAGGTTGCTGACCACCTTCTTGAAACGCGGACCTTCGCCGGTCTCGAAGTACAGCCCCTGCCCCATCGCATCGGGGATGGTGAGGATGTCGGAGAAGAGGATCGCCGCGTCCAGCTGCGGATAGCGATCCAGCGGCTGGATCGTCACTTCGCAGGCCAGCTCCGGGTTCTTCATCAGGCTCACGAAGTCGCCGGCCTTGGCCCGGGTCGCGCGGTATTCCGGCAGATAGCGGCCGGCCTGGCGCATCATCCAGATCGGCGTGACATCCACAGGTTGCTTGAGCAGGGCGCGCAGGAAACGGTCGTTCTTCAGGGCGGTCATGGCAGAGTCCTGGAAAAAAAGTGCGGGCATTTTCGCAGAGCGCAAAACAAAAGGCACGGCGGGTGCCGTGCCTTTCGTCCATCGCGACCATATGCCGCGCCGTTTCACCAGGCCTTGTAGGGCAGGAACTTGCCGTTGAGCACGATCTGCACGCGGTCACCCTTGGGGTCGGCGACGCGGGAAATGTCCATGCTGAAGTCGATGGCGCTCATGATGCCGTCGCCGAACTCCTCATGGATCAGTTCCTTGATGGTCTCACCGTAGACGTTGATCATCTCGTAGAAGCGATAGATCAGCGGGTCGGTGGGAATGGCCTTGTCCCAATGCTTGTGCGGGAAGGCCTGCAGCGCCGCCGAGACCTCCTCGGGCAGTTCCAGCATCTCGCACAGGGCGTCGGCCTGTGCCTTGGGCATGCTGTTCATGCCCAGGCACGCCGAGGTGGTCCACACCGGCGACATGCCGATACCCTGGCCAAGGGCTGCCCAGTCGAGACCGAGGCGCTCCCTGGCGGCGTTGATGGTGCTGCGCATCTGTTGTTTATCCATGGTGAAACTCCTTCACAGGGGTCAGAGGTACGACCCTGGTAGCAGCGGCTGGCTCCTCCAGGGCGGGATTGATCTCGGGCGGGAAGCCCTGCTCGTCGGCCAGGGTGCAGCCGCGCAATGCGTGCGAGCGGTTCACCAGGAAGTCCACGAGGTGATTGCGAATGCGGTAGTACGCCGGGTGGTGGATTACCTGGTCTCGCTGCCGTGGGCGTGGCAGGTCGATGCGTACCGACTCGGCGATGCGTGCCTGCGGGCCGTTGGTCATCAGCAGGATGCGGTCGGAGAGCAGGATCGCCTCGTCGACATCGTGGGTGATCATGAACACCGTCTGCCGGGTGGCACTCCAGATCTTGATCAGCTCGTCCTGGATCACCCCCCGGGTCAGGGCATCCAGCGCGCCGAACGGCTCGTCGAGCAGGAGCAGTTGCGGCTGGGTGGCGAAGGCGCGGGCGATACTCACGCGCTGACGCATGCCGCCGGACAACTGCGCCGGCTTGCGCGTCTCGGAGCCGCCCAGGCCGACCATCTCCAGGTACTTGCGACTGTGCGCGCGGCGTTGCTCCCTGGACCACTCTGGGAATCGTGCACGCACGCCGAACTCGACGTTCTCCAGCGCGCTGAGCCAGGGCAGCAGGCTGTAGTTCTGGAACACCACGCCGCGCTCCAGGCTCGGCCCGGCGACTTCCTTGCCGGCCATTTCCAGGGTGCCTTCGCTGAAGCTATCGAGCCCAGCCAGGGCGTTGAGGATGGTCGACTTGCCGCAGCCGGAGTGGCCGATGATGCAGACGAACTCACCCTGTTCGAGGCCGAAGCTGACATCCTCGAACACCGTCAGCGGCTCCGTGCCGGGTTGCGCGAAGCGCTTGGCCAGGTACCGCGCATCGAGAAAATAACGGGACATGGCATCACTCCTGATAGCTGACGAGACGGGCGACGCTGCCCAGCAGAAGATCGAGCAGCATGCCCACCACGCCGATCATCAGGATCGAGAAGATCACGCTGGACAGGTCCAGGTTGTTCCACTCGTTCCACACGTAGTAGCCGATGCCGGTGCCGCCGACGAGCATCTCGGCGGCGACGATCACCAGCCAGGCGATACCCACGGAGATACGCATGCCGGTGAGGATGGTCGGCATCGCGGCGGGCAGGATGACGCTGAACGCCGTGCGCAAGGGGCCGAGTTCATGGGTACGGGCGACGTTGATCCAGTCGCGGCGCACGCCGGCGACGCCGAACGCGGTGTTGAGCAGCATCGGCCATACCGAGCAGATGAAGATCACGAAGATCGCCGAGGTCTGCGAATCCTTGATCACGAACAGCGCCAGCGGCATCCAGGCCAGCGGCGAGATCGGTCGCAGGACCTGGATGAAGGGGTTGAGCGCGCGGTACATCAGTGGCGACATGCCGATGACGAAACCGAGCGGAATAGCCACCAGCGCCGCCAGCAGATAGCCGCTCAGCACCCGATAGAGCGAGTGCCCCAGCTGGATACCTATGCCCTTGTCGTTCGGCCCGTTGTCGTAGAACGGCTGGCTCAGCTCGGCGTAGGCATGCGCCAGCACCACCGAAGGCGGTGGCACGCTGGCGCGCTGCTCGGCCTCGCCCATGAGCAGCGCGTACTCGTCGTCGGCCGCCACCTCGGCGCTGGGCGGCACCCGGCACAACGCCTCCCAGATACCTAGCAGCAGCACCAGCAGCAGGACCGAAATGATCGCCGAGCGCAGTGGCAATGAAGCCTTCATCATGACCTCCGCAGGGCGAAGCTGGACAGGTAGCCCTCCGGGTCGGCCGGATCGAACGGCTTGCCCATCACGCTGAAGGACTTGTAGGCGTCACCCGGCACCGGCAAGCCGAGGTCTTGCATGACCTTGCCGGCGTCGGCGGCGAGGAACACCCGCTCGGCGATGGTGCGGTAGTCCACGTCGCCTTCCAGGTAGCCCCAGCGCTTCATCTGGGTGAGGATCCACACCGCCATCGACTGCCAGGGGAACGGATCGAAATCGATCCGCTCGGGCTCGTCGTGAATCTTGCCCAGACCATCGGCAAAGCGCCCGCTGAGCACCTGCTGCACCACCGCCACCGGCTGGTTGAGGTAGTTCTTGGTGGAGATCGCCTCGGCCACTGCCTTGCGGTTCTCCGCCCTGGACGAATACTGCGTGGCATCGACCAGCGCATGCAGCAGGGCGCCGTAGGTGTTGGGGTTGTCGCTGGCGAACTGCTGGCTGCAGGCGAAGGCGCAGCACGGGTGGCCCGGCCACAGGTCCTTGGTCAGCAGGTGGATGAAGCCGACCTTCTCCCACACCGCGCGCTGGTTGAACGGGTCCGGCGAGAGAAAGCCATCGAGATTGCCGGCGCGCAGGTTGGCAACCATCTCCGGTGGCGGCACGACGCGAATCTGGATATCGCGATCCGGGTCCAGGCCATGCTCGGCGACGTAATAGCGCAGCAGGAAGTTGTGCATCGAATACTCGAACGGCACGCCGAAACGCATGCCCTTCCACAGTTTCGGATCACGCTTGTCCTGGTGCTGCATGCCCAGCACGATGGCCTGGCCGTTGACGTTCTCCAGCGCCGGCATGACGAACGGCGTCTGCGTCGAGCCCAGGCCCAGGCTGATGGCCAGGGGCATAGGCGAGAGCATGTGCGAGGCGTCGTATTCTCCGGCCAGCGACTTGTCGCGCGCCACCGCCCAACCGGCGGTCTTGACCGTTTCCACCTCCAGCCCGTACTTGGCATAGAAGCCCATGGGGTCGGCCATGATGATCGGCGTGGCGCAAGTGATGGGCACGAAGCCGATCTTCAGCTTCTTCTTCTCCAGGGGCCCGAGGCTGTCCTTGACCGCCGCCTTGACGGCATCGAGGGGAATCATGCTGCCGAGGATCGCCGCCGCCACACCGCCGCCGATCATGCCCATGAAACTGCGCCGGGAAAATTCGTTGTGGCCGAACACGCCACGGACGATGGCACTTTCCACGGCGCGGTCGAGCATCTGCTCGCTGCTCTCCGGCAAGGCCGCCGCGCTCGGGGCGCAACGCTGACACTCGCAGCCGGCAGCATGGGCCAGCTCACTATCGGGGCTGAACGGATCGTCCAGGCTGTTGACGCTCATCGTGACTACTCCTGCTGTCGCGTGCCCCAAACTGGTGAGGCTGACGCTGAGTGGAATGACCGCTCTCGGCCGGTTCGACTCAGGTATTGCAGGAGCTGTACCACTTCATGAAACAGCACAACCTACTGATAAATATACGTTTTATCTAATAACGAGAACAACGGAATATCGTAATCAACGAGATATCGTCAGCAGCAGAAACGACAAGTCGTCAAATGGCACGCTGCTTGATTGCACCTTGAGCAGACAACCGCCTCGGACAACGCCATGCCTGACTCGACGACCGCCAGCCACCTGCTGGTGCAGCACATGCACAGCGCCAGCCTGCTCATCGACCCGGCCGCCGACCGTATCCTGCAGGCCAACCCGGCCTGCTGCGAGCTGCTCGGCTGGCCCATGCACGCCTTGCTGGCACAACGCGCCAGCCGTCTCTGGGCGCACGATCTGGGCGCCCTGGTGACCTTCACCGAGGAGGTCCAGGCACGCGGCCATGCCTGGCGCGACAGCCTTGGCCTGCTGAGTCAGGACGGTGAGCGCCGGGAAGTGGAAATCAGCGGCAGCCACCTGCAGCACGATGGCGTTGCGCTGCTCGGCCTGCTGATTCAGGAGCGCCGTCGCCTCGACGCACTGCGCGGGCTGGCCGAGGCCGAGCGTTATCAGCGCCGCGGCCTGCTGGAATGGCAGGGGGTGGAACGCATCTTTCGCCAGTTCGAGCGACAGAACCAGCTGATCCTCGGTGCCGCCGGCGAAGGCATCTACGGCGTCAATCGCAACGGCGAGACCACCTTCGTCAACCCGGCGGCCGAACGCATTCTCGGCTGGCGCGCCGAGGACCTGATCGGGCACAGCATCCATCAGCTGATCCATCACCACCACCCCGATGGCAGCGCCTACGATGGCCATACCTGCCCCATCTATGCCGCGTTCAACGATGGCGAGGTGCACCAGGTGGCGGACGAGGTGTTCTGGAACAAGGACGGCAAGCCCATCCCGGTGGAGTACACCAGCACGCCGCTGCGTGACGACGGTGAGCTGGTCGGCGCCGTGGTGGTGTTTCGCGACATCAGCGAACGCCTGGAAACCGAGCGCCGCCTGCGCCAGGCACTCAGCGAGGTGCAGCAGCTCAAGCAGCGCCTGGAACTGGAGAACGCCTACCTGCAGGAGGAGATTCGCGGCGAGTATGCACAGCACGACCTGGTGGGGCGCAGCGCGGCCATGCAGCAGGTCATCCACCAGATCGAACTGGTCGCCCCGACCGGCGCCAACGTGCTGATCAGCGGCGAGTCGGGTACCGGCAAGGAGCTGATCGCCCGCGCCATTCACGACAACAGCGGGCGCAGCCGCCGGCCGCTGATCCGGGTCAATTGCGCCGCGGTACCGCGCGAGCTGTTCGAGAGCGAGTTCTTCGGCCATATCCGTGGCGCGTTCACCGGCGCGCTGAACGACCGGGTCGGCCGCTTCGAACTGGCCGATGGCGGCACGCTGTTTCTCGACGAGGTCGGCGAGATTCCGCTGGAACTGCAGAGCAAACTGCTGCGCGTGCTGCAGGAGCAGCAGCTGGAACGGGTCGGCGATACCCGCACGCGCCAGGTGGACGTACGGGTGATCGCCGCCACCAACCGCGACCTGCGCCAGGAGGTGCGCGCAGGACGCTTTCGTGAAGACCTGTATTTCCGCCTCAACGTCTTCCCCATCGAGTCGGCACCGCTGCGCCAGCGAACGGACGACATCGCGCTGCTCGCCCAGCACTTCCTCGGCCGCGTCTGCCGCCAGTTGAACCGACCCGAACCGAGCCTGCGCCTGGCCGATATCCAGCGCCTGCAGGCCTACTCCTGGCCCGGTAACATCCGCGAACTGGAAAACCTGATCGAACGCGCGGTGATCATCTCACCCAGCACACGCCTGCGACTGGACCTGCCCAGCGACGCACCGGCGGAGCCGCTGACGCCAATAGCGAGGGAGCAGGAAGCACGCATCCTCACTCAAGGCGAACAGCGCAGACAGATGCGCGACAACCTGATCGCCGCGCTCAGTGCCTGCGCGGGCAGGATATCGGGTAAGGAAGGGGCGGCGCGGTTGCTGGAGCTCAAGCCCACCACCCTGCGCTCGCGCCTGGAGAGTTTCGCCATCGACCCGCGCGACTACCGACCGCAGCCGCGCAGGTCTCGGGCGAATCAGACGCCGAGGTAGTCGAGGATACCTTCGGCGGCGTTGCGGCCTTCGAAGATCGCGGTCACCACCAGGTCCGAACCGCGCACCATGTCGCCACCGGCGAAGATCTTCGGGTTGCTGGTCTGGTGCTTGAACTGACCCTGCTCGGGCGCCACGACGCGGCCCTGGCTGTCGGTCTGGATCTCGAACTGCTCGAACCAGGGGGCCGGGCTCGGGCGGAAACCGAAGGCGATCAGCACGGCCTCTGCCGGGATGACTTCCTCGGAACCCGGAATCGGCTCGGGGCTGCGGCGGCCACGGGCATCCGGCTCACCGAGACGGGTCTCGACCACCTTGATGCCTTCCACCTTGCCTTCACCGACGATGGCGATGGGCTGGCGGTTGAAGAGGAACTTCACGCCCTCTTCCTTGGCGTTCTTCACTTCCTTGCGCGAGCCCGGCATGTTCTCTTCGTCACGCCGATAGGCGCAGGTCACCGCCTTGGCGCCCTGACGGATCGAGGTGCGGTTGCAGTCCATCGCGGTGTCGCCACCGCCGAGCACCACGACGCGCTTGCCCTTCATGTCGATGAAGTCTTCCGGCGATTTCTCGAAGCCCAGGTTGCGGTTGACGTTGGCGATGAGGAAATCCAGTGCGTCGTAGACGCCCGGCAGGTCCTCGCCCGGGAAACCGCCCTTCATGTAGGTGTAGGTGCCCATGCCCATGAACACGGCATCGTACTCATCCAGCAGTTGCTGCATGGTCACGTCCTTGCCGACCTCGGTGTTCAGGCGGAACTCGATGCCCATGCCGCTGAAGACTTCGCGGCGGCGGCTGAGTACCGTCTTCTCCAGCTTGAACTCGGGAATGCCGAAGGTCAGCAGGCCACCGATCTCCGGGTTCTTGTCGAACACCACCGGGGTCACGCCGTTACGCACCAGCACGTCTGCACAGCCCAGACCGGCCGGGCCGGCACCGATCACGGCGACGCGCTTGCCGGTCGGCTTGACCTTGGACATGTCCGGACGCCAGCCCATGGCGAAGGCAGTGTCGGTGATGTACTTCTCCACCGAACCGATGGTCACCGCGCCGAAACCGTCGTTGAGGGTACAGGCGCCCTCGCACAGACGGTCCTGCGGGCACACCCGACCGCAGACTTCCGGCAGGGTGTTGGTCTGGTGGCTCAGTTCGGCCGCCGCGAGGATGTTGCCCTCCGATACCAGCTTGAGCCAGTTCGGAATGAAGTTGTGCACCGGGCACTTCCACTCGCAATACGGGTTGCCGCAGCCCAGGCAGCGATGTGCCTGGTCGGAGGCCTGCGCCGGCTTGAAGTTGTCGTAGATCTCGACGAATTCCTTCTTGCGCTGACGCAGCAGTTTCTTCTTCGGGTCTTTGCGCCCGACTTCGATGAACTGGAAGTCGTTGTTCAGACGTTCAGTCATTGCATTACCTCATAACAGCAGCGGCAAGCTTCAAGCTGCAAGCTGCAAGACGATCACGTTGGATCGGCAAGCCCGGAGCTGCTTCTGACTTGCAGCGTGGGGCTTGCCGCTTGCGGCTTTATTGCGGGTTGGCACGGGTGCTGGACAGCAGCGACTTCAGGCTGGCCGCTTTCGGCTTGACCAACCAGAACTTGCGCAGGTAGTCGTCCAGGTTCTCCAGCAGGTTATGGCCCCACTCACTGCCGGTTTCCGCGACGTACTCGGCCAATACGCTTTCCAGGTGGCTGCGATAAGCCTCCATCGCCTCGTTGTTGATGCGCTGGATTTCCACCAGCTCATGGTTGACGCGGTCGTAGAAGCCGTTGTCCAGGTCGAGCACGTAGGCGAAGCCGCCGGTCATGCCCGAACCGAAGTTGTAGCCGGTCTTGCCCAGCACGCAGACGAAGCCGCCGGTCATGTACTCGCAGCAATGGTCGCCGGTGCCTTCCACCACGGCGTGAGCGCCGGAGTTACGCACAGCGAAACGCTCGCCGGCGGTGCCGGTGGCGAACAGTTTGCCGCCGGTGGCGCCGTACAGGCAGGTATTGCCGATGATGGCGCTGTCCTCGGTGGCGAACGGGCTGCCAGCAGGCGGGGTGATGACGATCTTGCCGCCCGTCATGCCCTTGCCCACGTAGTCGTTGGCGTCGCCTTCCAGGCACAGGTTCAGGCCACCGGCGTTCCATACGCCGAAGCTCTGACCGGCAGTGCCCTTGAAGCGGAAGGTGATCGGTGCGCCGTTCATGCCCTGATTGCCGTGGGCACGGGCGATCTCGCCGGACACACGGGCACCGATGGAACGGTCGCAGTTGCCGATCTTCAGCTCGTACTCGCCGCCCGTCTTGCCGGCGATGGCGTCCTTGGCCAGTTCGACCATCTTCTCGGCCAGCAGGCCTTCGTCGAACGGCGGGTTCTTCGACACCTGGCAGTACTGCGGCTTGTCGGCCGGGATATGCGCACTGGCGAGCAGCGGCGACAGATCCAGGTTGCCCTGCTTGGCAGTCTCGCCCGGCAGCACCTCGAGCAGATCGGTACGCCCGATCAGGTCCTCGAGGCGGCTGACGCCGAGCTTGGCCAGCCACTCGCGGGTTTCCTCGGCGACGTAGGTGAAGAAATTCATCACCATCTCGACGGTACCGATGAAGTGGTCCTTGCGCAGCTTGTCGTTCTGCGTGGCCACGCCGGTGGCGCAGTTGTTCAGGTGGCAGATGCGCAGGTACTTGCAGCCCAGGGCGACCATCGGCGCGGTGCCGAAGCCGAAGCTCTCGGCACCGAGGATGGCGGCCTTGATCACGTCCAGGCCGGTCTTCAGACCACCATCGGTCTGCACCCGCACCTTGCCGCGCAGGTCGTTGCCGCGCAGGGTCTGGTGGGTCTCGGCCAGGCCCAGCTCCCACGGCGCACCAGCGTAACGGATGGACGTCAGCGGCGAAGCGCCGGTGCCGCCGTCATAGCCGGAAATGGTGATCAGGTCGGCGTAGGCCTTGGCCACACCGGCGGCGATGGTGCCCACCCCGGCCTCGGCCACCAGCTTGACCGAGACCAGCGCCTGCGGGTTGACCTGCTTGAGGTCATAGATCAGCTGCGCCAGGTCTTCGATCGAGTAGATGTCGTGGTGCGGCGGCGGCGAGATCAGGGTCACGCCCGGCACGGCATAGCGCAGCTTGGCGATCAGGCCGTTGACCTTGCCACCCGGCAGCTGGCCACCCTCACCGGGCTTGGCGCCCTGGGCCACCTTGATCTGCAGCACTTCGGCGTTGACCAGGTATTCCGGGGTCACGCCAAAGCGGCCGGTGGCCACCTGCTTGATCTTCGAACTCTTGACGGTGCCGTAGCGCGCCGGGTCCTCACCACCCTCACCGGAGTTGGAGCGGCCACCCAGGCGGTTCATTGCTTCGGCCAGTGCCTCGTGCGCCTCGGGCGACAGGGCGCCCAGGGAGATACCGGCGGCATCGAAGCGCTTGAAGATCGACTCCAGCGGCTCGACCGCATCGAGGGCAATCGGTGTGGCGGATTCCTTGACCTTGAGCAGGTCGCGGATCATCGAGGCCGGACGGGTATCGACCAGCGCCGAGTATTCCTTGTACTTCTCGTAGTTGCCCTGCTGCACGGCGTCCTGCAGCGTACGCACGACGTCCGGATTGTAGGCGTGGTATTCGCCACCGTAGACGAACTTGAGCAGACCGCCCTGCTGGATCGCCTTGCGGTTGTTCCAGGCTTCGAAGGAGAGCAGCTTCTGCTCGCTTTCGATGTCGACGAAACGCGCGCCCTGGATGCGGCTGGCGACGCCACGGAAGCACAGCCCGGTGACTTCATCGGCCAGGCCGACCGCTTCGAACAGCTGCGCGCCACGGTAGGACGCCACGGTGGAGATACCCATCTTCGACAGGATCTTCAGCAGACCCTTGGAGATGCCCTTGCGGTAGTGCTTGAACACTTCGTACAGGTCGCCCAGCACTTCGCCGGTGCGGATCAGGTCACCCAGCACTTCGTAGGCGAGGAACGGATACACCGCCGACGCACCGAAGCCCAGCAGCACCGCGTAGTGGTGCGGATCACGTGCCGTGGCGGTTTCCACCAGGATGTTGCAGTCGCAACGCAGACCTTTCTCGGTCAGGCGATGGTGCACGGCACCGGTGACCAGCGCCGCGTGCGCCGGCAGCTTGCCCGGGGCAATGTGACGGTCCGTCAGTACCAGCAGCACCTTGCCGGCGCGCACGGCTTCCTCGGCCTGGTCGGCCATGTTGCGCACGGCCGCTTCCAGTCCCAGCGCCTCGTCGTAGTTCATGTCGATGACATGGCGATCGAAGCCGGGGCGCTCCAGGTTCATCAGCGCGCGCCACTTGGCCGGCGAGATCACCGGGCTGCTGAGGATCACGCGGGTGGCGTGCTCGGGCGACTCGCTGAAGATGTTGCGCTCGGCGCCCAGGCAGATCTCCAGGGACATGACGATCGCTTCACGCAGCGGGTCGATCGGCGGGTTGGTGACCTGGGCGAACTGCTGACGGAAGTAGTCGTAAGGCGAACGCACGCGCTGGCTGAGCACCGCCATCGGGGTGTCGTCGCCCATGGAGCCGACCGCCTCCTGGCCCTGCTCGCCGAGCGGACGCAGCACCTGGTCACGCTCCTCGAAGGTGACCTGGAACATCTTCATGTACTGCTTGAGCTGATCCGGGTCGTAGAAGGCCGAACCATGGTCGCGGTCTTCCAGCGTCGCCTTGATGCGCTGGGCATGCTTGCGCAGCCACAGCTTGTAGGGGTGACGCGACTTCAGGCGGCTGTCGATGGACTCGGTGTCCAGCACCTGGCCGGTCTCGGTGTCGACCGCGAGGATCTGCCCCGGACCGACACGGCCCTTGGCGATGACGTCCTCGGGCTGGTAGTCCCAGACACCGATTTCCGAGGCCAGGGTGATGTAGCCGTTCTTGGTGGTCACCCAGCGCGCCGGGCGCAGACCGTTACGGTCGAGCAGGCACACGGCATGCCGACCGTCGGTCAGGACCACGCCGGCAGGGCCGTCCCACGGCTCCATGTGCATGGAGTTGTACTCGTAGAACGCACGCAGGTCGGCGTCCATGGTCTCGACGTTCTGCCAGGCCGGCGGAATGATCATGCGCAGGCCACGGAACAGGTCGATGCCCCCGGTGACCATCAGCTCGAGCATGTTGTCCATGCTCGAGGAGTCGGAACCAACGCGGTTGACCAGCGGGCCGAGCTCGTCCAGGTCGGGGATCAGTTCGTTGGCGAACTTGGTGCGACGCGCCTGCGCCCAGTTGCGGTTGCCGGTGATGGTGTTGATCTCGCCGTTGTGGGCGAGATAGCGGAAGGGCTGCGCCAGCGGCCACTTCGGCAGGGTGTTGGTGGAGAAGCGCTGGTGGAAGACCGCGATGGCGGTCTGCAGGCGCTCGTCACCCAGGTCCGGGTAGAACTGCTGCAGGTCCGCCGGCATCATCAGGCCTTTGTAGATGATGGTCTTGTGCGAGAAGCTGCAGATGTAGTGATCGCTGTCGTCGGCATTGGCCACCGAGGAGCGACGGCGCGCGCTGAACAGCTTGATGGCGAATTCCTGGTCGCTGAGACCCTCGCCACCGATGAACACCTGCTCGATCTGCGGCAGGCGCTCCAGCGCCAGCTGGCCGAGTACGCTGGTATCGACCGGCACCTTGCGCCAGCCGACCAGTTGCAGGCCGGCCGCGAGGATTTCGCGGTTCATGTTCTCGCGCGCGGCCTCGGCCTTGGCCGCATCCTGATTGAGGAACACCATGCCGACGGCGTATTGCGCGGGCAGATCGACGCCGAAATGCTCCTGGGCCATCGCACGCAGGAACTGATCAGGCTTCTGGATCAGCAGGCCACAACCATCACCGGTCTTGCCGTCGGCGTTGATACCGCCGCGGTGAGTCATGCAGGTGAGGGCCTCAATAGCGGTCTTGAGCAGGTGATGACTAGCCTCACCTTGCATGTGGGCGATCAAACCGAAGCCGCAGTTATCCTTGAACTCATCAGGACGGTACAAACCTGCTTTCATAGGGGAAACTCTCACCAGGCTGCCTAGACCTCAGGCAAATTACTTTCTAATTCAATTGCTTAAACCCGAAAAGCAGGCACGCGCCAGCTTTGCGTAGGCAAAAGGGAGGTCATTGTACATATCCACCCATGGCGTCACAAATTTTCGTGACGAGGGGGTGAAAATTAATGTCGCAAAAACGAAGGATGGGACCGCGAGGTCGTGCTAAAGACCAGGCGGTCACCTTGAAGGCGGGGGGCTTAGCGGCTCATTTCCTGCTGGATGCTGCCCAGGGTGCGCGGCCAGGGTTTACCCGCCTGCAGCTTGGCAGGCAGGGTTTTCACGGCAGCCTGGGCAGCGTCACGAGTGGCGAAGCTACCATAGGTCAGCACGTACAGAGGCTGGCCCTGGTGGATTTTCTTGAAGTAGCGGTACTCGCTCCCGCCCTCGCGCGCCAGCGCCTGGATATTCGACTCCGAACGCGAACCCACTACCTGCAATGCATAGCGCGATGCAGGCTGCTGGGCATACCAGCTACCCGCAGCATTGGCCGCAGCCACAGGCTTGGCAGGCTCTGGTTTGGCAGGCGCAGGCTTGGCTGCCGGCGCAGGAGCAGGAGCAGCAGGTTTGGATGCAACAGGCTCAGGCTGCTTCGCAGGTGCAGGTGCAGGTGCAGGTGCAGGTGCAGGTGCAGGTGCAGCAGGAATTGCAGCGGTTGGCGCCGTTACGGTCGAGGGGACAGTGGCAGCAGGCGGCTCGAAAGCGTCCAGTTCCTCTCCCGCAGCCTCGGCCAGTGGCTGACGAATGACGGCCTGCGACTCGCCGACCAGAGGCAACGGCAGCGGCTGGCTTGCACCGGCGAACTCGATGGCCGGCGCGTGCTCTTCCGTCGTCGCCAGCGGCGCTGGCGCCTCAGCCTCTACGGCAGGTGAAGTTTGCTGCAGCGGCAGTGACGCATTGCTGGCAACGGGCGCCGAGGAAGCGCTGTCACGCCCCTGCATGAACCAGGCAGCGGCGACACCGACAACAACCACTGCCAGGGCGAGCAGGTGCTTCTTCGGCAAGGCAAAGCCACCCCCTGCACCACGCTCGGCGGAACGCTGCGCGAGCATCTGCTCGACCAGCAGCTCACGGGCCTCCTGATTGATCGCTCCCGGCCAGCCTTGCGCCCGCGCATGGATATCCTCGACCTGATCGTCGCTGAGCAGGTCGATCCCCTGCCCGGCGCCTTCGAGGCGCTGCGCCAGGTACTCACGCGTCTCGTCCTCGGCATAGGGTTGCAGCTCGATCGCGTGATAGCACTCCTCGCCACCCGCGAGGGCCTCCAGCCGGGCCAGCAAGCCCTGCTCGGCAAACAGGAACAGATGGGGACGCCCCTCGCCATTGCCGGCCGCCAGGGCCAGAACCGCTTTCAGGGCAGCGTCATCCAGCTGATCGGCGTCATCGACCAGCAGATAGACCTCCTGCCCCGTCAGCGCCAGCTGCCCGACCTGAGCCAGGATCGCGCTCACATCGGCCTGGGCGACGGACAACCCCTGAGCCACCTGACGCAGCAATGCATCACTGCCCGTCACGCCCTGCGCAACGACCACCGTCTGCACGGCCTGCTTGTTGGTACTGGCGACCAACGCCTGACGCAGCAGCGTCTTGCCGCTGCCTTCCGGCCCGACAACGGCCAGCAGCAACTGGCTGTAGCGCGCCAGGTGGTGCAGCTGCCCCAGCACCGGCTTTCTCTGCGCCGGGAAGAACTTGAAACCGGGCACTCGTGGCGCGAAGGGGTCGTGACTGAACTGGTAATGCGCCAGGAAAGCTTCGTCAGCATGCAAACTGGTCATGAATCACTCTTCAAGAGTTGGACGACTGAGCCAGCGCCGCATAATCGCTACGCAGCGTGGCATCGAGAATTTCACGCGGGTAATCGGCGGTCACCACGGCCTCGCCCAGACGCCTGAGCAATACCAGGCGAAGCTGGCCATCGAGAACCTTCTTGTCCACCGCCATGTGTTCAAGGAATTGCTCGGGCGTCATGTCTTCAGGGGGGACGACAGGCAAACCGGCGGCCTGCAGCAGGCGCACGCCTCGATCCCGACCCGCTGCGGACAACCAGCCGAGACGATAGGACATCTCCAGCGCCATGACCGTTCCAGCGGCAACGGCCTCGCCATGCAGCCAGACCCCGTAGCCCTGCTCCGTCTCGATGGCATGGCCGAAGGTATGCCCCAGATTCAGGGTCGCGCGAATGCCGGACTCGCGCTCGTCGGCACCCACCACCCGCGCCTTGGCTGCACACGAGCGCTCGATGGCGTAACTCAGAGCCGCCCCATCCAGCGCGCGCAGAGCCGCCATGTTGTCCTCCAGCCAGCCCAGGAACGGCTCATCGCAAATCAACCCGTACTTGATCACCTCGGCCAGGCCGGCCGACAGCTCGCGCGCCGGCAAGGTGTTCAGGCTGGCCGTATCGATCAGCACCGCCCTGGGCTGATAAAACGCGCCCACCATGTTCTTGCCCAGCGGGTGATTGATCCCGGTCTTGCCGCCAACGGAGGAGTCGACCTGCGACAACAAGGTGGTCGGCACCTGGATGAAATCCACGCCGCGCTGATAGCAGGCAGCGGCGAACCCGGCCATATCGCCGATCACGCCGCCACCCAGCGCCACCACGGTGGTGCGCCGGTCGTGGCGCGCGCTCAGCAGCCCGTCGAAAATCAGCTGCAGGGTCTCCCAGTTCTTGAACGCCTCGCCATCGGGCAACACCACCGACGCGACCTTGAAGCCGTCCAGCGAACGCATCAAGGCATCGAGATAGAGCGGCGCGACCGTTTCATTGGTGACCACTGCCACCTGCCGACCGGCGATATGCCGGGCAAGCAGCTCAGGCCGGCCGAGCAGGCCGTCACCGATGTAGATGGGATAACTGCGCTCGCCGAGTTCAACGTGAAGAGTCTGCATGAGGCCCCCAGAATAAAAAGGCCTTAAGAATAGCGCAGTTCGCCCCGCGCTTTAACGGGGCGAAAGAGCTTCAAGACGCGAGAGAATTTCCTGCACCACCATACGCGGCGGACGCTCGTCCGTCTCGATGATGATATCGGCCACTTCCCGATACAGCGGGTCGCGCAGTGTCATCAGGTCTCGCAGCACCTGAGCAGGGTTGGCCGTGCGTAACAAGGGACGATTGCGGTCACGCGAGGTGCGATCGATCTGCTGATCGACCGAGGTATGCAGGTAGACCACACGCCCGCCGGCATGCAGTGCCTGGCGGTTCTCCGGGCGCATGACCGCGCCGCCGCCAGTGGCAAGCACCAGGCCATCCTGCATCGACAGCTCGGCGATGACGGCCTGCTCTCGCTCGCGAAAACCCTGCTCTCCCTCGACATCGAAGATCCAGGGAATATCGGCCCCCGTACGCTGCTCGATCTCCTTGTCGGAGTCCTTGAAGGGCACACGCAGTTCTTTTGCAAGCAGACGCCCGATGGTGCTCTTTCCAGCACCCATCGGGCCCACGAGGATTACATTCCGCACTTAGATCATCGATTCACGGCAATAGAATTGTTATTCATGATGCGCGGAGTGATGAAAACCAGCAACTCGGACTTCTCATCCTGCACGATGTCGCGACGGAACACGCGACCGATGAACGGCAGGTCACCGAGGAAAGGCACCTTCTCGGTCGCCTTGGTCTGGGTATTCTCGAATACCCCACCGATCACGATAGTTTCACCATCGTTGACCAGCACCTTGGCATTGACCTCGTTCTTGTTGATCGGCGGAACGCCGTTGATGGCGGCCTGGAAGTTCGGGGCGTCCTTGGTTACCTTGACTTCCATGATGATGCGGTTGTCCGGCGTGATCTGCGGCGTCACTTCCAGAGACAGAGCAGCCTCTTTGAAGGAGGTGCTGGTCGCACCACTGGAACTGGCCTCCTGATAGGGCACTTCCTGGCCTTTGAGGATCTTCGCGGTCTCCTTGTCGGAAGTCACGACCTTGGGCTGGGAGATGACCTCACCGTTACCAGTCGCTTCCATGGCAGAGAGCTGCAGATCCAGCACAATGCTGCTTCCCAGATAACCGATGGCAATACCCGAGGTGCTGTTTTCCACCCCCATATCGACGAACGGCAAGCTAGCCAGGCCATCCTCAAGGGTCGTAGTGCCGACGGTGTCCGTTCCGACAAAGACGCGCTGACCGGTATCCTCATCGAATGCCTGCACACCATCCTTACCACTCACATCCCAACGGCCATTGCGGACACTGCCACCCCAGCGAACGCCAAGTGCCTTGTTGTAATCAACATTGGCCTCAACGATTCGCGCCTCGATCATTACCTGACGCACCGGGATATCCAGCTGGGCAATGATACGGCGCAGCTCATCCAGACGCTCCTGGGTCTGATAAGCAATGATGCTGTTGGTGCGATCGTCCACCGTGATAGAACCACGGTCATCAGCTGCACCATCGGCACTGGTCACCGACTGGAACAGCTTGGCCATATCGGTCGCCTTGGCGTAGTTGACCTGAATCAGCTCACGACGTAGCGGAGCGAGCTCGGCGATCTGTTTCTGCGACTCGAGCTCCTGGCGCTCACGGGCGGCGATCTCGTCGGCCGGTGCGACCAACAGCACGTTACCCACCTTGCGCTTGTCCAGGCCCTTGGTCTTGAGCACCAGATCCAGCGCCTGATCCCATGGCACGTTCTGCAGGCGCAGGGTGATATTGCCCGCGACGGTATCACTGGCCACCAGGTTCAGATCGGTGAAGTCAGCGATCAACTGCAGCACGGAACGAACATCGATGTCCTGGAAGTTCAGCGAGAGCTTCTCACCCGTGTAGGCAAAACGATCCGCATTGCGACGCTCGACATCTTCCTGGGTCAGCGGCTTGACGCTGAGGGTCAACTTGTTCTCGGTCTGATAGGCAAGATAATCGTAAAAGCCTACCGGCTCGATGACGATGCTCGCCTTGTCAGCGCTGCCGGTAGCACTGACGAACTGAACCGGCGTGGCGAAATCTTTCACGTCCAGACGTACACGCAAGGACTCAGGCAACTCGGTCTTGGCAAAGTCGAGACGGATCTTGCCGCCCTGCTCCTGGATATCAGGTGCGACGGACTTGTCCGAAAGGGTAATGACGACGTTGCCTTCACCCTGCTCGCCACGCTGGAAGTCGATGTTGCTGATTGCCTTCGCCTGCGGACCATAGGTCTTCTTCGCAGGAGCCGGGGTCGCCGCGACAGGCGCAGCAACCGGACGCGGGGCCACAACGGAGTCACCGACAACGACGAACAGATCGTTACCATCGACACGCGTACTGTAAGGCGCCAGGCTGGTCAGATTGACGATCAGGCGCGTGCGATCCTTGGCCTCGACGATGGTGACGCTGCGCGCATTGCCGACACCCAGTTCCCGGTTCTTGGAACCAAGCTTGTTCGATACGCCCGGAAGGTCCAGGGCGATGCGAGCGGGCTGCTCGATGGTGTAGCCTCGCGGCGCCGTCACCGGCTCGTCGAAAGACAGTTTCAGCTCGACCCGGTCACCAGGCAGGCTGGCGACATCCAGGCCTTGCAGGTTGGCCGCCAGGACTACAGGCGACAGCAGCGCTGCCATGAAGGCGACACTAAGACGCGAAAGAGAGCCGTTCATTTTCGTATCCCGTTTGGCAGAC
The DNA here is from genome assembly GCF_013357275.1 of Pseudomonas sp. BMW13. Taxonomy (NCBI): domain Bacteria; kingdom Pseudomonadati; phylum Pseudomonadota; class Gammaproteobacteria; order Pseudomonadales; family Pseudomonadaceae; genus Pseudomonas; species Pseudomonas sp. BMW13. The sequence goes on from NZ_SUKD01000012.1 coordinate 124,570, forward strand.
AGATTATTTATAGTCATTTTTCACCTCGCCCCTGTCAGGAGCGCTCCTTCAAGGTCAGGCTGCGTGGTCGCTCAAGCCAGCCACCCTCGCCATCCGGAACAATTTCCATTACATCGACCTTGGACTCGTCGATCAGAATGATCTTGCCGTGGTTACGCCCCAGGTAGTCGCCTACTTTCACACGATGCACACCACCGGCGCCGTTAACCAATGCAAACAATTCACGGTCATTACGCAACGTGCCGACCATTTCAAAGGTTTCGATATTGAAGCCTTCGAGGAACTGCTTGACACGGCTCTCGTCCGGCTTGATCTCGGCCGAACCTTTCTGCCGAGCGACAATGTCGATCTTGACCGGCGGCTGGAACGGGCTACGCAACGAGGCTGCACGATAGGTAAAGCTCTCGTACGGCTGAAAAGTGGGCAGCGGCTCGATGGCGCCTTTCGGCTTGGCACGGACTTCGTCCATGTAGCTGCGCAGATCATCGAAATCGCCACTGGAGCCACAACCAGCAAGCGCCATGAGCCCTACCACCAGAAGAGAGCGAGAGAAACTCATCATTGAGCCCCCTTGTCGTTATAGCGATAGGTCTTCGCCATGATCTGCATGCTCAACCGAGTTGAACTATCGTCGCTGGCCGGAGCCAACTGAAAGTCATGCAAGGTCACGATACGAGGCAAACTGGCCACGCCGCTGACGAAAGTGGCCAGATCATGATAACTGCCACTCACTTTGATCTGGATCGGCAACTCGATGTAAAACTGCTGAGCGACCTCGGGCAGCAACTTGATTTCCTCGAACTCCAGGCCGCTTCCCAAGCCTGTGCGCGTAATATCTTCCAGAAGCCCAGGGACTTCGGTATCGCTCGGCAGTTGCCGCAGCAGCGCACCGAAGGACACTTCCATCTCCTCCATCTGCTCCTTGTAGGCTTCCAGATTCGCGGCCTGGAAGGCCTTGGTGGAAAACTGCTGCTTGAGCGTCACTTCCTCGTTCTGGCGCTGCTCCAGCATGCTCTGCAGGTCTTTCAGGTGAAAGTTGTAGCCGAGCCCGAGCACGATGATGAACAACAGCAAGCCGGCGATAAACCTGACCGCAGCCGGCCAGGAGCCGACATTGTTCATGTCGAGATCATTGAGGTCGATACTGCGCAGACCTTCCAGCGAACTCTTGATACTCATCGCACGGCCTCCGCTTTTTCCTGAGCAGGCTGGGTCTGTTGAACCGTCAGCTGGAACACGTTCGCCTGATCCAGAGCACCAGCCGTAACCGCCTTGACCTCGGTGAGGTTAGGCGCCGTCAACCACTCGGAACCGTCCATATTGCGCATGAGGTTTGAAACCCGGTTGTTCGACTCGGCAGCACCGACAATCGCGATGCTCTTGCCCGTCATCTTGACACTGGTGAAATACACACCGTCCGGCAGCGTCCTTACCAACTGATCGAATACGCGACCAATGATCGGCCGGTTGCCCTGCAAGTCCTGGATGATCTTCATCCGCTCCAGCAGTTGCTGACGACGCGTCTTGAGCTCACTGATTTCCTTGATCCGCGCATCGAGGACGGCGATCTCTTTCTTGATGAAATCATTCCGCGCGTTCTGATTGCTGATCGCAGAGTTGAGCATCTGATCGCCAAGGAACACCAGGCCGGCCGCGACAATGAACACGCCTGCAAGATTGACCAAAAAGCGCTGCTTGCGCTCCTCGCGCAGTTGCTCGCGCCAGGGAAGTAGGTTGATCCGCGCCATCAGTCGAAACTCCTCATCGCCAGGCCACAGGCAATCATCAGTGCCGGCGCATCACTGGCCAGCGCACCGGCGTTGACCTTGCTGCTGAGCGCCATATCGGCAAAGGGATTGGCTACCAGCGTCTGCGTACCGATCTTCTGCTGAATCAGTCGATCGAGATCCGGAATGGACGCGGTACCGCCTGCCAGGAGGATGTAGTCCACATCGTTGAACTGGCCGGCAGCGAAGAAGAACTGCAGCGAACGCGAGACTTGCTGAACCACCGCTTCCTTGAACGGCTGCAAGACCTCGCTGTCATAGTCATCCGGAAGACCGCCCTGCTTCTTGGCAAGACCAGCTTCCTCCACCGACAGACCATAGCGACGCTGAATTTCCTCGGTCAGCTGCTTGCCACCGAAGAGCTGCTCGCGGGTATAGATGGTGCGCCCGTTGTGCAACACGCTGAGCGTGGTCATGGTCGCACCGATGTCGACCACGGCGACCGTCAGTTCGTCATGACCACCACCGAGCTGCGCCTCCAGCAGGCCGTAGGCACGCTCGAGCGCATAGGCTTCGACATCGACCACCTTGGCGGTCACACCAGCCAGCGCCAGTGCCGCCTCGCGCACCTCGACATTCTCCTTGCGGCATGCCGCGAGCAGGACTTCGACCCGCTCCGGGTTACGCGGCGCAGGGCCCTGCACTTCGAAATCGATAGCGACTTCTTCGAGCGGATAAGGAATGTACTGATCGGCTTCGATCTTCAGCTGGTTTTCCAGCTCGTCCTCGGAAAGACCCGCTTCCATCTCGATGGTCTTGGTGATGACTGCCGATCCCGCGACGGCGACGGCCGCGGTCTTGACGCCGGTCTTGGCCTTGGCCAAAACGCGCGAGAGCGCCTGACCGACCCCCTCCAGCTCGGCGATGTTCTTTTCAACTACTGCGTTCGGCGGGAGTGGCTCGACTGCGTAAGCCTCTACCTTGTAGCGGCTTCCCGAGCGACTCAGTTCGAGGAGCTTGACCGAAGTCGAGCTGATATCGATCCCCAGCAGCGTATTCGCTTTCTTAGTGAAGAGCCCTAGCACGACCGTTTTCCTATTGGCATCCGCGACTTACGGACTATTTATGTTTTTCCACATTAAATATCAGTCTTGACAGAAGCGCAAATGGCTCCCCGGGAAAAAAAACGCTTATAATGTGATCAGCTTTTCCCTTTTTGCCACGACTCCTGCTTAACTCATTCTTTTACTTGGAATTCCAAACATTTTGATGCGCCTGCTGAAGTTCATCTGGTGGTCCTGCGTTGCCGTTTTTTGTGGGCTGTTGCTCAGTTTCAGCGGTGCGTTTCTTTATCTTAGCCCGACCCTTCCGTCCGTCGAGTCACTGCGGCAAGTGCAGCTGCAGATACCGCTGCGCGTCTACAGCAGCGATGCCAAGCTGATTGCCGAGTTTGGCGAGATGCGCCGCTCCCCCATTCGCTTCGACGAAATCCCCAAGGATTTCATCAGTGCGCTACTGGCAGCCGAAGACGACAATTTCGCCAATCATTATGGCGTCGATGTGACCAGCCTGATGCGCGCTGCCACGCAATTATTGAAAAGCGGGCAGATTCAGAGCGGCGGCAGCACCATCACCATGCAGGTGGCGAAGAACTTCTTCCTCACCAACGAGCGCAGCTTCTCGCGCAAGGCCACCGAGATTCTCCTGGCGCTGCAGATCGAACGCGAACTGAGCAAGGACGAGATCCTCGAGCTGTACGTCAACAAGATCTACCTCGGCCACCGCGCCTACGGCATCGAGGCGGCGGCGCAGGTCTACTACGGCAAATCGATCCGCGACCTGAGTCTGGCGCAAATGGCAATGATCGCCGGCCTGCCCAAGGCCCCCTCGCGCTACAATCCGCTGGTCAACCCGACCCGCGCCAAGGAACGCCGCGACTGGATCCTCGGTCGCCTGTTCCGTCTTGGCCGCATCGACCAGGCCAGCTACGAGTCCGCACTGGCCGAAGAGGTCGATGCTCGCTATCACGTGCCGGCACCGGAGATCAGCGCACCCTATATCGCCGAGATGGCACGTGCGGAGATGGTCGGTCGTTACGGCAGCGAGGCCTATACCGAAGGCTTCAATGTCACCACCACGGTACCGAGCAACCTGCAGGAAATGGCCAACACCGCCCTGCGCGACGGCCTGATGGCCTATGACCAGCGCCATGGCTACCGCGGCCCGGAAAGTCGTCTGCCGGGCATGACACGCGAAGCCTGGCTGGCCGAGCTGAGCAAGTTCCGTGGCATCGGCGGACTGGAGCCGGCCGTGGTCACCCAGGTGGAGAAAAGCGGCATCCTGGTGCTGCCGCGCAACGGCGAAGAACAGGCCGTGGCCTGGGACAGCATGAAATGGGCACGCCCCTTCCTCAGCACCAACAGCATGGGCCCTCGCCCGCAGCATCCCGCCGATGTCGTCCAGGTAGGCGATGTGGTCAGGGTGCAGCGCCAGGCTGACGGCAGCCTGGTCTTCTCGCAGATTCCGGCGGCACAGAGCGCGCTGGTCTCCCTCGACCCCTACAGCGGCGCCATCCAGTCGCTGGTCGGCGGCTTCTCCTTCGACCAGAGCAACTACAATCGCGCCGTACAGGCCAAGCGCCAGCCCGGCTCCAGCTTCAAACCCTTCGTCTACAGCGCCGCCCTGGACAGCGGCTACACCGCCGCGACCCTGGTCAACGACGCACCGATCATCCTCTCCGACGATTACCTGTCGCAGAAGTGGCGCCCGAAGAACGACAACAACACCTTCCTCGGCCCCATCCGCATGCGCGAAGCGCTGTACCGGTCGCGCAACCTGGTGTCCATTCGCCTGCTGCAGGACATGGGCGTCGACCAGACGGTGAACTACATCCAGCGCTTCGGCTTCGCCGAACAGGACCTGCCACGCAACCTGTCCCTGGCGCTGGGCACCGCCAGCCTGACCCCGATGGAGATCGCCGAGGGCTGGGCCACCTTCGCCAATGGCGGCTACAAGATCGAGCCCTATCTGATCGAACGCATCGACGATCGCAACGGCAAGCCGTTGTTCCGCGCCAACCCGGCACGCGTACCGGGCAGCAAACCGAGCGAGGAGAACGCCAATCTTGCCGTGAATGCAGCGGACGATCTGCCCCAGGAAGAACCCAAGGTCGCCGAGCAGATCATCGACGAGCGCACCGCCTACATCATGACCAGCATGCTGCAGGACGTGATCAAGCGTGGCACCGGCCGGCGCGCCCTGGCCCTGGGCCGCAACGACCTGGCCGGCAAGACCGGGACCACCAACGACTCCAAGGACAGCTGGTTCTCCGGCTACAACGCCGACTACGTGACCACCGTCTGGTCCGGCTTCGACCAGCCGGAAAGCCTGGGACGCCACGAGTACGGCGGCACCGTCGCCCTGCCCATCTGGATGAGCTACATGGGCGCCGCACTCAAGGACCACCCCAGCCACGTGCCCAAGGAACCCAAAGGCATCCTCACGCTGCGGGTCGATCCGGTCAGTGGCCGCGCCGCCACGCCGAGCACGCCGGACGCCTACTTCGAGCTGTTCAAGAGCGAAGACTCGCCACCACCGATGAGCGAGTTCGAGCCTGGCATGGGCATCCCCGGCAGCCCGCTGCCGGCTGACGAGATGGCACCGATCGATCTGTTCTGATCGGTGCGCCGCCCCCAGGGGAGGCATACGACAGACAACAAAAAACCCGCCTAGGCGGGTTTTTTGTTGTCTGCATCCAGGGGATCAGCCGTTGAACACGTCATCCACCGACTGCAGCGGGTAGTGCTTCGGATACGGCAGCGTCGCCACGCCGGACTCGATGGCAGCCTTGGCTACCGCATCGCAGACCACGGTGATCAGGCGCTGATCCATCGGTTTCGGAATGATGTACTCGCGACCGAATTCCAGCTTGATGCCACCGTAGGCGTCGCAGACGTCCTGCGGCACCGGCAGCTTGGCCAGGTCACGCAGCGCCAGCGCGGCAGCGATCTTCATTTCCTCGTTGATGCGGGTCGCACGAACGTCCAGCGCGCCACGGAAGATGAAGGGGAAGCCCAGCACGTTGTTGACCTGGTTCGGGTAGTCGGAACGACCGGTCGCCATGATCACGTCGTTGCGGGTCTCGTGCGCCAGCTCCGGCTTGATTTCCGGATCCGGGTTGGAGCAGGCGAAGACGATCGGGTTGGCCGCCATGCGCTTGAGATCTTCCGGGCTCAGCAGGTTGGCACCGGACAGGCCGACGAACACATCGGCACCTTCGAGCGCATCGGACAGGGTGCGCTTGTCGGTCTCGGTGGCAAACACCGCCTTGTACTGGTTCAGATCGTCGCGGCCTGCGTGAATCACGCCCTTGCGGTCGATCATGAAGATGTTCTCGACCTTGGCACCCATGCTCACCAGCAGCTTCATGCAGGAGATGGCGGCAGCACCAGCGCCCAGGCAGACGATCTTCGCCTCTTCCAGGCTCTTGCCGGCGATTTCCAGGGCATTGAGCATGCCCGCGGCGGTAACGATCGCGGTACCGTGCTGGTCATCGTGGAATACCGGGATATCGCACTGCTCGATCAGCGCGCGCTCGATCTCGAAGCACTCGGGGGCCTTGATATCTTCCAAGTTGATGCCGCCGAAGGTGATGGAGATGCGCTTCACGGTGTCGATGAAGGCCTGCGGGCTTTCCGAATCGACCTCGATATCGAACACGTCGATACCGGCGAAACGCTTGAACAGCACGCCTTTACCTTCCATCACCGGTTTGGACGCCAGCGGGCCGAGGTTACCCAGGCCGAGGATGGCGGTGCCATCGGAAATCACTGCCACCAGGTTGCCTTTACCGGTGTAGCGGTAGGCCAGCTCGGCATCGCGGGCGATTTCACGCACCGGCTCGGCGACACCCGGGCTGTAGGCCAGCGACAGGTCGCGGGCAGTGGCGGTGGCTTTGGTCAACTCGACGCTCAGTTTGCCGGGGCGCGGCTGGGCGTGATACTCGAGAGCGGCAGTTTTCAAATCAGACATAGTGGCATTTCCGCTTTTGTTGGCTGTTGAACGGGCAGCGGCCGAGGATACGCAAGTTGTATACAGCTGCACAAGACTGTTCGGTCGCGATTGAAGCGCCCCACTAGCGCAGCGTTTTCAACCATTGCCCTGCACGCGGCTCACCAGCGGGGTAGAGCCCGTTGAGCAAGCGCAGCTGCGCCTCGCCATCGCTCGGCAACGGTGAGTGGCGAGCGAGACTCGCCATGCCTTGCCCTGCCTTGGCCCGCACCAGATGCAGACGCACCGGCTCGGCCAGCTTGCGCTCGGCCGCCTTGAGCGGACGATAGCTGCGGATCACTTCAAGGAAACGCTCGTCTTCGCTCTCCAGCGAAGCGCGCCCCTTGACCGCGGCGACGAACAGATAGGCACTGTCGCCACGATAGATCACCGCCACCCGGCGCGCCGCCTGCCCCTGCAAGATGGCCGTGTAGCCGCGCAACGCCCCCAGGCGCAGCTCTTCACCAGCCACCAGGCGCTGATTGCCGACCCGCTGGCGCAGGTACTCGGCAGGCGCGAGCGCCTTGTCTGCCGGCTCCAGCGTCATGGCGATGAACGCCTGCCCATCCGGGGTATGGCCGATCAGCACATCGGCGCGATTGACCAGTTGCCAGCCCTGCGGGTAGGTCAGGGTGAAATCCAGCTCGCCATGGTAGAAGTGGCGCCCGCGACGAATCCCGCTGGCCGCCGAATCACCGAACACCAGACCATCGAGTCGCTGCAGGAACGCATCGCGCCCCACTTCCTGATTGCCACCGACCAGCGCCCGCGCCGGACCGATCACCTCCTGCAGGCGGCGATCGTTGTCAGGGTGGGTGTCGAACAGACCGTGATAGCCGCCCTGCGCGGGCGCCTCACCACGCCTGGCGGCCTGCTCGCGGGCGAAGTCCTCCTGACTCTTGAGCACCTTGACCACTTCGATCATCGCCTGCGGGTCATAGCCGCTGCGTGCCAGGTACTGTGCGCCGAGGCCGTCCGCCTCCAGCTCCATGTCGCGGCCATAGCCACGCACGAAGGCATTGCCCATGACGCTGGTCAGGTCGCCGACAGCGCCAACCCCGGTGCCGATGGCCGCCGCCTGGCCGAGCAGCCCCCAGGCGGTCGACTGGCTCTGCTGGCGCACGCTGTGGCGCGCCGTCACGTGACCGATCTCATGACCGAGCACGGCGGCCAGTTCCGCCTCGGAGTTGAGGTAGGCGAGCAGCCCACGGTGAATGTAGATGTAGCCGCCCGGCAGGGCGAAGGCATTGACGTCCGGGCTGTCGACCAGGGTGAAGACGTAGTTGAGCTGGTTGCGATGACTGTTGCGCGCCACCCGCTCGCCCACCCGCTGGATGTAGGCCTGCAACTTGGCGTCCGCATAAGGCGGGTTCTGCTTGAGGATTTCCTGGTTGTAGCGGGCACCGAGGTCGAGCTCCTGGCGCTCGCTCATCATCACGAAATCGGTGCGCCCCGTGGCAGGGTTGACGGCACAGCCCGTCAGCCAGGCGCAGAACAGGCACAGCGTCAATGCACGCATCATGGCAACACCTCCAGCATCGCCGAGTGGGTCAGTGGCAGCATCCAGCGCGCCTGGCCCGACTGCAGACCACCCCGTGACTGGCGGTCGATCACCCAGCCGCGGGCCTCGACTCTTCGCCCCGCGAGCGCCTGCATCGCCGGCAGATCGAATGCATCCAGGAGCGCCGGCGCCACGCGCAGCACGCGGCCACCGTCCAGCTCCAGCCACAGGCCGCCACGATTGCGCTGCACCCTGGCCACACGCCCACTCAGCAGGGCAAACCCGCCGCTGCGGACCTGCCCGGCCGAACGGACCCGGTAATCCCGCCAGAGCCCCAGGCGCCGATCACGCGCCTCGCGCTCGGCGACCGCCTGACAGCGTACCAGTTCGACATTCGGCGCCACCGCGACCATGAAACCCAGGCCTTCGCCGAGCAGCTGCGCCTCGAGATTACGTCCCTGAGCGTCGTAGAGGTGCGCCAGGGTGCGTCCATAGCGATCCTTGCGCTGCTCGCCGGGCAACAGGCCAACGCGCCCCTCACTGGCATCCACCAGCGCCTGCAGACGGCGCCTGGCCTGCACGGCATAGGGCTCGTCGCTGCGCCCCTTGCGCCCCAGCTCAGGGGCGTTGATGCCAATCAGGCGAATGCTGCGCCCATCGACCAGGCGCAGGGTGTCGCCGTCGACCACCTGGCGCACGGCGAAGCGGGGCAGATCCTCGCGCAGCGGGCAAAAGGCCTGCGCCAGCTCGACGCAGAACAGAGAAACGAAAAAGGCGCCCACCAGGGACGCCTTTTTCAGTAGCACGGAGTGGCGCATGCCAGATTCCGTCTTGCTTCGGCCGCTTACTTGGCGCCGAATACGCCGAAGCGCTGCTTGAAGCGATCGATACGGCCGCCGGTGTCCAGCACTTTCTGCTTACCGGTGTAGAACGGGTGGCACTCGGAGCAGACGTCGAGGCTCAGGTTCTTGCCCAGGGTGGAGCGGGTCTTGATGACGTTGCCGCAGGAGCAGGTGGCGTCGATCTCGACGTAGTTCGGATGGATATCGGCTTTCATGATGCTTTCCTCGGGGTAGTCGTGCCGCCACCCAACCAATGTCAGGCACCGCACAGAAATAGGCCGCGCATCTTACCAGACACGTGAAGCGATGCAAGCCAGACAGGGCACCGGCCGTCGCGTGTTACCATCGGCCACCTGTCATTGGAGCTTCCGGCTTGCCCGACCTGATCCTGCGCCTCGCCCTGCCCTCGCCCCTGCGCCGCCTGTTCGACTACCGCGCCCCTGCCGGTGTACCGCGTAGCGCGCTGCAGCCTGGCGCACGCCTGCGTGTGCCGTTCGGCCGGCGCGAGATGATCGGCGTACTGGTGGAGGTCGACAACCAGAGCGACGTGCCGGCCGACAAGCTCAAGCCTGCGCTGCAGCTGCTCGACGCCCGCCCGCCGCTGCCGGCAGCGCTGTTCAAGCTGTGCCTGTGGACCGCCCAGTACTACCAGCACAGCCTCGGCGACACGCTGAGCTGGGCATTGCCGGTACTGTTGCGCCAGGGCGAACCGGCCGAGGCGCGGCAGGAGCGCTTCTGGCTGGCCAACAGCGGCGCCAGCGTCGACGACCCGCGCCTGGCCAGGGCGCCGCGCCAGCGCGATGCGCTCAAGGCGCTGGCCCAGCACCCGCACGGCGTGGCCCACAGCCTGCTCAGTCAGTTGCAGCTCAACCGCGACAGCCTGCAGCTGCTGCATGAGAAAGGCCTGGTGCGCGTCGAGGTGCGCCGCAACAAACCACAGGCGAAGCCCGCCCACTGGCTGGCGCAACCGGAGCTGCCACTCAACGCCGAGCAACGCGCGGCGGTCAACGCTGTCGCCTCGGGCTGGGGGCAGTTCAACGCCTTCCTGCTGGCGGGCATCACCGGCAGCGGCAAGACCGAGGTCTACCTGCAACTGATCCATCAGTGCCTGGAAGCCGGCAAGCAGGCCCTGGTGCTGATCCCCGAGATCAACCTCGGGCCGCAGACCTTCGAGCGCTTCGCCCGTCGCTTCAACGCGCGCATCGCCCTGCTGCACTCGGCGGTGAACGACCGCGAACGCCTGGACGCCTGGCTGGCGGCCCGCGACGGCGAGGCGGACATCATCATCGGCACCCGCTCGGCGCTGTTCACCCCCATGCTGAACCCGGGGCTGATCATCGTCGACGAAGAACACGACGCCTCCTATAAACAGCAGGAGGGTTTGCGCTACCACGCCCGCGACCTGGCCCTGGTGCGGGCGCGCCAGGAAGACGTGCCCATCGTGCTCGGCTCGGCCACGCCGTCGCTGGAGAGCCTGCACAACGCCCATAGCGGCCGCTACGCCCTGCTCAAGCTCACCCAGCGGGCGGGTGGCGCCAGCCAGCCACGTTTCCTGCGCCTGGACGTGAAGAGCCGACCGCTGGACGCCGGCATCTCCGGGCCGATGCAGCAGGCCATCGCCCAGACCCTGGCGGCCGGCCAGCAGGTGCTGGTGTTTCTCAACCGCCGCGGCTTCGCCCCGGCCCTACTCTGCCACGACTGCGGCTGGCTGTCGGAGTGCCCGCGCTGCGATGCGCGCATGACCGTGCATCAGCGCTACCAGGAACTGCGCTGCCATCACTGCGGGCACGTCGAGCGCCAGCCGAGCAACTGCCCGAAATGCCAGCACGTCGACCTGCGCCCGGTCGGCGCCGGCACCGAGCGTGCCGAGGAGCGCCTGGCGGTACTGTTTCCCGATTACCCGGTGCTGCGCATCGACCGCGACAGCACCTCGCGCAAGGGCGCCATGGATCGCCTGTTCGCCACCATCAACAAGGGTGAGCCGTGCATCCTGGTCGGCACGCAGATGCTCGCCAAGGGCCATCACTTCCCACGGGTGACGCTGGTAGCGATCCTCGATGCCGACGGCGGCCTGTTCTCCGCGGATTTTCGCGCCAGCGAGCGCATGGCCCAGTTGATCGTTCAGGTCGCCGGGCGTGCCGGACGCGCCGAAGAGCCGGGCAAGGTGATCATCCAGAGCCACCTGGCCGACCACCCGCTGCTGGTGCAACTGACCGAGCAAGGCTACTTCGCCTTCGCCGAGCAGGCCCTGAGCGAGCGCCGCGCCGCCGGCCTGCCGCCGTTCTGCCACCTGGCCCTGCTGCGTGCCGAGGCGCACAAGCCGGGGCAGGCGGAAGGATTCCTCGATGAAGCCTGCAGCGAAGCGGAGCATCTGCTGGGCGAACTGGGCCTGTCCGGCATCGAGTTGCTCGGCCCCGTTCCTGCCCCGATGGAACGCCGTGCCGGGCGCTTCCGCGCGCAGCTGCTGCTGCAAGGCAGCACCCGCGCCGCCCTGCATCGCCTGCTCACCCCCTGGCTGCAGGCACTGGAGCAGATGCCCAGCGGCCGCGCGGTGCGCTGGTCGCTGGATGTCGACCCGATCGACCTTTTTTGAGCTTCTAGCTGCAAACCACAAGCTTCAGGCAAGAACGGCGACGTGCTTTTCCTTGCCGCTTGTGGCTTGCAGCTTGTCGCTGCTCTTATAATGCACAGTTTTCGACCAAAGCCCCCAAGGCAGCCCCGAGCCGAACATGAAAGACAGCATTCGCCACCTGATCCAGCAAGCCCTCGACCGCCTCACCGCCGAAGGCGTGCTGCCTGAAGGTCTGACGCCGGCCATCCAGGTGGAGAACACCAAGGACAAGAGCCACGGCGACTTCGCCAGCAACATTGCCATGATGCTGGCCAAGCCGGCCGCCATGAAGCCGCGCGACCTGGCGGAGAAACTGATCGCCGCCCTGCCGGCCGATGCGCAGATCGCCAAGGTGGAGATCGCCGGCCCCGGCTTCCTCAACTTCTTCCAGAACAGCGGCGCCCTCGCCCAGCGCCTGGAAGCTGCACTGGCCGACGCCAGGCTCGGCGTGCGCAAGAATGGCGCCGCGCAGCGCGTGGTGGTCGACCTATCGGCGCCCAACCTGGCCAAGGAGATGCACGTCGGCCACCTGCGCTCGACCATCATCGGCGATGGCGTGGCCCGTGTGCTGGAGTTCCTCGGCGACACCGTGATCCGCCAGAACCACGTCGGCGACTGGGGCACCCAGTTCGGCATGCTGCTGGCCTACATGCAGGAAAACCCGGCGGCCGCCGAGAGCGAGCTGGCCGACCTGGAAGGCTTCTACCGCGCCGCCAAGAAGCGCTTCGACGAGTCCCCCGAGTTCGCCGACCGCGCCCGTGAGCTGGTGGTGCAGCTGCAGGCTGGCGACGCCGAATGCCTGCGCCTGTGGAACCGCTTCAACGACATCTCCCTGAGCCACTGCCAGGCGCTGTACGACCGCCTCGGCGTCAAGCTGAGCATGGCCGACGTCAAGGGCGAGAGCGCCTACAACGATGACCTGCCGCAGGTGGTCGCGGATCTGGCCGCCAAGGGCCTGCTGACCGAGGACAACGGCGCGCAGTGCGTGTTCATGGACGAATTCAAGAACAGCGAAGGCAACCCGCTGCCACTGATCGTGCAGAAGGCCGGTGGCGGCTACCTGTACGCCACCACCGACCTGGCCGCCACCCGCTACCGCGCCGGCACGCTCAAGGCCGACCGCGTGCTGTACTTCGTCGACCAGCGCCAGGCCCTGCACTTCCAGATGGTCTTCGCCTGCGCCCGTCTGGCCGGCTTCGTGCCAGCCAGCATGGAGATGGAGCACATGGGCTTCGGCACCATGAACGGCCCAGACGGCCGCCCGTTCAAGACCCGCGACGGCGGCACGGTGAAACTGGTGCACCTGCTCGACGAAGCCGAGCAGCGCGCCTATGAGCTGGTCAAGAGCAAGAACCCGGAGCTGGGCGACGACGAGCTGCGCCAGATTGCCCGCGTGGTCGGCATCGCCTCGGTGAAGTACGCCGACCTGTCCAAGCACCGCGCCAGCGACTACAGCTTCAACTTCGACCTGATGCTGAGCTTCGAGGGCAACACCGCGCCCTACCTGCTGTACGCCTACACCCGCGTGGCTGGTGTATTCCGCAAGCTGGGCAAGGGCATCGAGGAAATCGGCGGGCAGATCGCCCTGGTCGCCGAGCAGGAGCAGGCCCTGGCCGCCAAGCTGGCGCAGTTCAATGAACTGCTGAGCAGCGTCGCCGAGAAAGGCACGCCGCACATGCTGTGCAGCTACCTGTACGACATCGCCGGCCTGTTCTCCAGCTTCTACGAGAACTGCCCGATCCTCGCTGCCGAAGACGAGGCCACGCGCGACAGCCGTCTGCGCCTGACCGCGCTCACCGGCCGTACCCTCAAGCAGGGCCTGGAGCTGCTCGGCCTGGACACCCTGGAGCGGATGTAAATGGCCGCGCGCAAGAAACCGGCGCCCAAGCGCGGCGCCAGTCGCTACCAGGCTCCGGCCAAGAAACCCGTACCGGGCTGGATCTGGCTGGTCTGCGGCCTGGTGGTCGGCGGTTTCTTCATGTTCCTGTTCAGCCTCGAACCCGGTCGCGACGAGATCAAGCGCGACCGTGGCGAGCAGGCGCGCAGCACCAAGCCGGAACCCAAGCCGAGCAAGCCGGAACCGGCCAAGCCCAAGTACGACTTCTACACCCTGCTGCCGGAGTCCGAGGTGATCCTGCCGCAGGCACTGGAAGAAACACCGCCGCCAACCGCCGCGCAGAAACCGGTCACCCCCGAGGAAGCCGCGAAGATCGACACCGCTCGCGCCGAGGCCGCACTCAACGGCCAGGTACCGCCGCCCCCGCCGCCGGTCATCGCCAGCGCACCGGTCACCACGCAGTTCTTCCTGCAGGCCGGCTCGTTCCGCAAGCGCGATGACGCCGACACCCTGCGCGCGCAGATCATCCTGCTGGGGCAGAACGTGCGCGTGGAGACCGGCAAGGTACGCGAGGAAACCTGGCACCGCGTGCTGGTCGGCCCGTTCGCCAGCCGCGAGCAGCTGGCGTCGGCGCAGAAGACCCTGGCCGGCAATGGTTTCAGCAACCTGCTGTTACAGCAGCGCCAGGTCCGCTGATCGTCGATTCGCCCGCTGCCGGTTGAAAAGCCGCAGCGGGCACCCCATCTGAGTTTCCATCCGGGCAATTCGCCCCGCAGCGTGGAGATTCACCCTTGACCACCATCGTTTCAGTGCGCCGTCATGGCAAGGTCGTGATGGCTGGCGACGGCCAGGTATCGCTCGGCAACACCGTCATGAAGGGCAACGCCAAGAAGGTGCGCCGCCTGTACCACGGCCAGGTGCTGGCCGGTTTCGCCGGCGCCACCGCCGATGCCTTTACCCTGTTCGAGCGTTTCGAAGGCCAGCTGGAAAAACACCAGGGCCATCTGGTACGCGCCGCCGTGGAACTGGCCAAGGACTGGCGTACCGACCGCAGCCTGAGCCGCCTGGAAGCCATGCTGGCGGTGGCCAACAAGGATGCATCGCTGATCATCACCGGCAACGGCGACGTGGTCGAACCCGAAGAAGGCCTGATCGCCATGGGCTCCGGCGGCAACTTCGCCCAGGCCGCCGCGCGCGCGCTGCTGATGAAGACCGACCTGTCCGCCCGTGAGGTGGCCGAGACCGCGCTGGGCATTGCCGGCGACATCTGCGTATTCACCAATCATCACCAGACCATCGAGGAACTGGACGCCGCCGAGTAGCGTCCACCGCCTCACCGTTTTCGTTTATTGCGAGCCAAATTCCATGTCCATGACGCCCCGCGAGATCGTCCACGAACTCAATCGCCATATCATCGGCCAGGACGACGCCAAGCGCGCCGTCGCCATCGCCCTGCGCAACCGCTGGCGGCGCATGCAACTGCCGACCGACCTGCGCCAGGAAGTCACGCCGAAGAACATCCTGATGATCGGCCCCACCGGTGTCGGCAAGACCGAGATCGCCCGGCGTCTGGCCAAGCTGGCCAACGCGCCGTTCCTCAAGGTGGAAGCGACCAAGTTCACCGAGGTCGGCTATGTCGGCCGTGACGTCGAGTCGATCATCCGCGACCTGGCCGATGCAGCGGTGAAAATGCTGCGCGAGCAGGAAATGGTCAAGGTCCGCCACCGCGCCGAGGACGCCGCCGAGGAGCGCATCCTCGACGCCCTGCTGCCACCGGCACGCCAGGGCTTCGGCGACGAGCCGGCGCGCAGCGAGGACTCCAACACCCGCCAGCTGTTCCGCAAGCGCCTGCGCGAAGGCCAGCTGAACGACAAGGAAATCGACATCGAGGTCGCCGAGTCGCCCATGGGCGTCGAGATCATGACCCCGCCGGGCATGGAGGAAATGACCAACCAGCTGCAGAACCTGTTCTCCAGCATGGGCAAGGGCAAGAAGAAGAGCCGCAAGCTCAAGGTCGTCGATGCGCTGAAGCTGGTGCGCGACGAGGAAGCCGCCCGCCTGGTCAATGAGGAAGAACTCAAGGCCCGCGCACTGGAGGCCGTCGAGCAGCACGGCATCGTCTTCATCGACGAGATCGACAAGGTCGCCAAGCGCGCCAACGCCGGCGGCGCCGACGTCTCCCGCGAAGGCGTGCAGCGCGACCTGCTGCCGCTGATCGAAGGCTGCACGGTCAACACCAAGCTGGGCATGGTCAAGACCGACCATATCCTGTTCATCGCCTCCGGCGCCTTCCACCTGAGCAAACCCAGTGACCTGGTGCCCGAGCTGCAGGGGCGTCTGCCGATTCGCGTCGAACTCAAGGCGCTGAGCCCGCAGGACTTCGAGCGCATTCTGCGCGAGCCGCACGCCTCGCTCACCGAGCAGTACAGCGAACTGCTGAAGACCGAGGGGCTGCACATCGAGTTCGCCGACGACGGCATCAAGCGTCTGGCCGAGATTGCCTGGCAGGTCAACGAGAAGACCGAGAACATCGGTGCGCGCCGCCTGCACACCCTGCTCGAGCGCCTGCTGGAAGAGGTGTCTTTCAGTGCCGGCGACCTGGCCGGGCAGCAGAACGGCGAACCGATCCGCATCGACGCCGACTACGTCAACGGCCACCTGGGCGAACTGGCCCAGGACGAAGACCTGTCGCGCTATATTCTCTGACAGTACTCACGCCACGTAGCCCGGATGACATCCGGGGACGTTTACGACAGCGTCCCGGATTGCATCCGGGCTACATCGTTTCAGGAGCCGCACATGCCCATCCCCAGCGCGATCAAACTGCACAAGGCCTCGAAGACCCTGGAGCTGCGCTATGGGGAAACGAGCTACCAGCTCAGCGCCGAATTCCTCCGCGTGCACTCGCCCTCGGCCGAGGTGCAGGGGCATGGCCAGCCGATCCTGCAGACCGGCAAACTTGGTGTCGGCCTGGAGCGCATCGAGCCGGCCGGCAACTATGCACTGAAACTGTGCTTCGACGACGGTCATGACAGCGGCCTGTTCACCTGGGACTACCTGCACGAACTGGCCACACGCCAGAGCGAGCTGTGGGCCGACTATCTGGCGCAACTGAGCGCGGCCGGAAAATCCCGCGACCCCAACGAATCAGTCGTCCGCCTGATGCTCTGAGGCGCCAGGCAAACCCTTGCCGCAGAGCGCCCGGCACCCTCACCACCGATCACGTTAGCGACAGTTAGGGCGAGTTTTCTAATCTATCGCGGCATACTCCTGCGCCATCGACTGGCTTGCTTAACTGCACAAACTCGGGTAACCAAGGAACTGGCAGGTTCCCTGCATTTGGCTGTGCCAGGTGCAACGAAATGTGCGGACTCGATCCGCCCCCGGTAACCCGAGCAGTACCAGGCCCTGTTCAGCCGCGCGCCTTCGCAGGCCGGTATTCGTCTCAGGACAATGGAGCGTCGTAGATGAGTGACAAGAACAACGATGACCTGAAACGCCAGGCCTCGGAAAATACGCTGGGACTCAACCCGGTGATTGGCATCCGCGGCAAGGATCTTTTGACCTCTGCCCGCATGGTGCTCGCTCAGGCACTCAAGCAACCCTTCCATAGTGCCAAGCATGTGGCCCACTTCGGCCTCGAACTGAAGAACGTCCTGCTCGGCCAGTCCGCGCTCCAGCCCGAAGACGGCGACCGCCGCTTCAACGATCCGGCCTGGAGCCAGAATCCGCTCTACCGCCGTTACCTGCAGACCTACCTGGCCTGGCGCAAGGAGCTGCACGACTGGATCGAGCACAGCTCGCTGTCCGAACAGGATGCCAGTCGCGGCCACTTCGTCATCAACCTGATGACCGAAGCCATGGCGCCATCCAACAGCATGGCCAACCCGGCCGCCGTCAAACGCTTCTTCGAAACGGGCGGCAAGAGCCTGCTCGACGGCCTCTCGCACCTGGCCAAGGACATGGTCAACAACGGCGGCATGCCCAGCCAGGTGAACATGGAAGCCTTCGAGGTGGGCAAGAACCTGGCCACCACCGAGGGCGCCGTGGTGTTTCGCAACGACGTGCTGGAGCTGATCCAGTACAAGCCGATCACCGAGAGCGTGCACGAACGCCCGTTGCTGGTGGTGCCACCACAGATCAACAAGTTCTACGTATTCGACCTGTCGCCGGACAAGAGCCTGGCGCGCTTCCTCCTGCGCAGCCAGGTGCAGACCTTCGTGGTCAGCTGGCGCAACCCGACCAAGGCGCAGCGCGAGTGGGGCCTGTCGACCTACATTGAGGCACTCAAGGACGCCATCGACGTCATCTGCGCCATCACTGGCAGCAAGGACGTCAACATGCTCGGCGCCTGCTCCGGTGGCCTGACCACTGCCTCCCTGCTCGGCCACTACGCGGCCCTCGGCCAGCAGAAGGTCAACGCCCTGACCCTGCTGGTGAGCGTGCTCGACACCCAGCTCGACACCCAGGTGGCCCTGTTCGCCGACGAGAAGACCCTGGAAGCCGCCAAGCGCCGCTCCTACCAGGCCGGCGTGCTGGAAGGCAGCGACATGGCCAAGGTGTTCGCCTGGATGCGCCCCAACGACCTGATCTGGAACTACTGGGTTAACAACTACCTGCTCGGCAACGAGCCGCCGGTGTTCGACATCCTCTACTGGAACAACGACACCACGCGCCTGCCGGCTGCCCTGCACGGCGAATTCATCGAGATGTTCCAGACCAACCCGCTGACCCGTCCGGGCGCCCTGGAGGTCTGCGGTACGCCGATCGACCTCAAGCAGGTCACCTGCGACTTCTTCGTCGTGGCCGGCACCACCGACCACATCACGCCCTGGGACTCGTGCTACAAGTCGGCGCACCTGTTCGGCGGCAAGTGCGAGTTCGTCCTCTCCAACAGCGGCCATATCCAGAGCATTCTCAACCCGCCGGGCAACCCCAAGGCACGCTACATGACCAACAGCGAAATGCCGCTGGACCCGAAAGCCTGGCAGGAAAGCTCGACCAAGCATGCCGACTCCTGGTGGCTGCACTGGCAGACCTGGCTGGCCGAGCGCTCGGGTGAAACCAAGAATGCCCCCAGGGCGCTGGGCAACAAGAAGTACCCGGTCGGCGAAGCCGCGCCGGGCACCTATGTACACGAACGCTGATCATCGACCTCAACCGCGGCGGCACCGGGAAGTGCCGCACGCCACGCCGGCCCTTGTGGGTGTGGTGAACCAGGCGCGTCCTGGTAACTCTGGAGGCGGCCCGGACGGCCCTCTCCAGCGCTCAACTCCATAGGGGCTGCGCCTATGCCGCAACCATTCGTATTCCGCACCATCGACCTCGATGGACAGACCATCCGTACCGCAGTGCGGCCGGGCAACAGCCAGCTGGTGCCGCTGCTGATATTCAACGGCATCGGCGCCAACCTGGAGCTGGTGATGCCCTTCGTCGCCGCACTCGACCCGGAGCTGGAGATCATCGCCTTCGACGTTCCCGGCGTCGGTGGCTCATCGACCCCCGCCACGCCCTACCGGTTTCCCGGACTGGCCAAGCTGGCGGCGCGCATGCTCGACTACCTGAACTACGGCCAGGTCAACGCCATCGGTGTGTCCTGGGGCGGCGCCCTGGCCCAGCAGTTCGCCCACGACTATCCCGAGCGCTGCAAGAAGCTGATCCTCGCCGCCACGTCGGCCGGCGCGGTGATGGTGCCCGGCAAGCCCAAGGTCCTCTGGCGCATGGCCAGTCCCAGACGCTACGTGCAGCCCTCCTACGGCGTGCGCATCGCCCCGGACATCTACGGCGGCGCCTTCCGTCGCGACCCCAAGCTGGCCATGGCGCATGCCAGCAAGGTGCGTTCGGGCGGCAAGATGGGCTACTACTGGCAGCTGTTCGCCGGCCTCGGCTGGACCAGCATTCACTGGCTACACAAGATTCGTCAGCCTACGCTGGTCATGGCCGGCGACGATGACCCGCTGATCCCGCTGATCAACATGCGCCTGCTGGCCTGGCGCATTCCCAACGCCGAGCTGCACGTCATCGACGACGGCCACCTGTTCCTGGTGACGCGTGCCGAAGCGGTGGCGCCTATCATCATGAAGTTTCTCGAGGAGGAGCGACAGCGTGCGGTGATGCACCCGCAGCCCACGCCACTACGCCAGCATTGACCGCACCAGCAGAGTGCGCAATGTTCGGCATGCTCGACGAAGGGGCGCAAGCCGCCCCGGGCAAATTCGACGCGGCTGTCTGGAATGCACCTCCTGCGCGTCTGGTACAGGGCTTGCTGCATCTCTGTGCAAGCAAGCGGCGCACCTGAGGCTTCGAGCGAGCCCGGCAGTCGGTGCCATGCAAGTCTCTAGACGGTTTGACGACGGAGTGTTGCCATGCGAGACAAGTCGACCCCGGCTACCCTGCCGGCACCTGCCAGTTTCATGAATGCCCAGAGCGCCGTGGTCGGCGTACGCGGCCGCGATCTGCTGTCCACGATGCGCCTGCTGGCCAGCCAGGGGCTCAAGAACCCCGTACGCAGTGGCCGCCACCTGCTGGCCTTCGGCAGCCAGCTGGGCCGCGTGCTCATCGGCGACACGCTGCACAAGGTCAACCCGCAGGACGCTCGCTTCGCCGACCCGACCTGGCACCTCAACCCCTTCTACCGGCGCAGCCTGCAGGCCTACCTGGCCTGGCAGAAGCAACTCGCCGCCTGGATCGACGACAGCGACCTGTCGCCTGACGACCGTGCCCGCGCGCGCTTTCTCGCCTCGCTGATGAGCGATGCGCTGTCGCCCTCCAACAGCCCGCTCAACCCGCAGGCGGTCAAGGAGCTGTTCAATACCGGTGGCAGCAGCCTGTTCAAGGGGCTGCGACACCTGTTCGACGACCTGCTGAACAACAACGGCCTGCCCAGCCAGGTCAGCCGGCACGCGTTCGAAGTCGGCCGCAACCTGGCCTGTACCCCCGGCGCGGTGGTGTTTCGCAACGAACTGCTGGAACTGATCCAGTACAAGCCGATGAGCGAGAAGCAGTACCTGCGCCCATTGCTGATCGTGCCGCCGCAGATCAACAAGTACTACATATTCGACCTGTCCAACGACAAGAGCTTCGTCCAGTACGCGCTGAAGAACGACCTGCAGACCTTCATGATCAGCTGGCGCAACCCGGACCCACGGCACCGCGAGTGGGGCCTGTCGACCTACGTGCAGGCGGTGGAAGAAGCCGTCGATGCCTGCCGGGCCATCACCGGCAGCAAGGACGTCAACCTGCTCGGCGCCTGTGCCGGCGGCCTGACCATCGCCGCCCTGCAGGGCCACCTGCAGGCCCGCCGCCAGCTGCGCAAGGTCGCCAGCGCCACCTACATGGTCAGCCTGCTGGACAGCCAGATCGAAAGCCCGGCGATGCTCTTCGCCGACGAGCAGACCCTCGAGTCGGCCAAGCGCCGCTCCTATCAGCAGGGCGTGCTGGACGGCCGCGACATGGCCAAGGTGTTCGCCTGGATGCGCCCCAACGACCTGATCTGGAACTACTGGATCAACAACTACCTGATGGGCAAGCAGCCACCGGCCTTCGACATCCTCTACTGGAACAACGACAACACGCGCCTGCCGGCGGCGCTGCATGGCGACCTGATCGACTTCTTCAAGCACAACCCGCTGACCCGTGCCGGTGCGCTGGAGGTCTGCGGCACCCCGGTGGACCTGACCAAGGTCACCGTCGACAGTTTCAGCGTGGCGGGCATCAACGACCACATCACGCCCTGGGATGCGGTCTATCGCTCGACCCTGCTGCTCGGCGGCAACCGCCGCTTCATCCTGTCCAACAGCGGCCATATCCAGAGCATCCTCAACCCGCCCGGCAACCCCAAGGCCAACTACTACGAGAACGCCAAGCTCACCTCCGACCCACGCGCCTGGTACCACGACGCCCAGCACCAGCAAGGCAGCTGGTGGCCACAATGGCTGGAGTGGATCCAGGCCCGCTCCGGCGAGCAGCGCGAAACCGTCATGGCGCTGGGCAACCAGCACCACCCGGCCATGGAGGAGGCGCCAGGCACCTATGTGCACATCCGTTGATGGGCATGCACGCCGCATCAGCAAGGCGTCGCCATACGACATTCAACTGACAAGCGATGGCCGGCAGGACGCCAGCCGGTTATCGTCACCTCTCCGCGCCAGATCGAACAAGAAGTAACGGATGAAGACCCGCGAGCGCATTCTGCAAACCGCCCTGGTTCTGTTCAACGAGCAGGGCGAACCCAACGTCTCCACCCTGGAGATCGCCAACGAGCTGGATATCAGCCCCGGCAATCTCTACTACCACTTCCACGGCAAGGAGCCGCTGGTGCTGGAGCTGTTCGAGCGTTTCCAGGCCGAGATGGCGCCACTGCTCGACCCACCGGCAGATGCCCGGCTCGACGTCGAGGACTACTGGCTGTTCCTGCACCTGATCGTCGAGCGCCTGTCGCAGTACCGCTTTCTCTTTCAGGACCTGTCGAACCTGGCCGGGCGCCTGCCCAAGCTGGCACGGGGCATCCGCCACTGGCTCAACGCACTCAAGCGCACCCTGGCGGCACTGCTGGCGCGCCTGATGGCTGATGGTCAGTTGAACAGCGGCACCCAGGCGCTGGGACAACTGGTCGAGCAGATCACCCTGACCCTGCTGTTCTCCCTCGACTACCAGCGCATCCTCGACCAGGAAGGCGAAGTGCGGCTGGTGGTGTTCCAGATCATGATGCTGGTCGCGCCACACCTGAATCAGCCCTCACGCGGCGCCGTCGAGCACCTCGCGCAACGCTACCTGGAAGCCTGAGACGCGGCACTTGCGCCTTTGCGGGCGCACAACGCAAACGCCCGGCACTAGGCCGGGCGTTCTTGATCCCGAGAAACTCAGGACGGGTTGGCTGGCGTTGCCGGAGCGGCAGCCGGGGCCGGTGCAGCAGCAGGCGCGACAGCAGCCGGGGCCGGGGCTGGTGCCGCCGGTTTCGCGGCAGCGGCCTTGGGCGCGGCTGGTTTCTTCGCTGCAGGCTTCTTCGCCGCCGCCGGCTTGGCGGCCGGTTTCGCTGCGGGTTTGGCCGCTGGCTTGGCAGCCGGTTTGGCCGCAGCTTTCGCGGCCGGCTTTGCCGCTGGCTTGGCGGCGGCCTTGGCAGGTGCCGGCTTGGCGGCTGCGGCAGGCTTGGCGGCCGGTTTCGCAGCGGGCTTGGCCGCTGGCTTGGCAGGCGCCTTGGCTGCAGGTTTGGCTGCGGCTTTCGCTGCCGGCTTGGCTGCTGGTTTCGGAGCGGCCTTGGCGGCAGGCTTGGCGACCGACTTGGCCGACACACCGGCGATCTTCTCCAGCTGCTTGGTCAGGCTGTCGACCTTGTCGTTCAACGCCTTCACTTCGTTGCGGCTGGGCACGCCCAGACGCGAGATGGCATTGTTCAGACGCTTGTCGAACGCTTCCTCCAGCTCACCCCACTTGCCGATCGCCTTGCCCCGGACCTCGTCAACCTTGGAGCGGGCGGAGCCGACCTTGGAACCGACGCCGGCTTTCACCGCATCGACCTGCTTGTCGACTTCGCTCTTGGCCTGCTTTTCGGCCTTCTCGCCATCCTTGACCAGCGAGTCGAACAGCTTGGTGCCGTCCTTGCTGACCTTGGAATAAGCGCCCAAGCCTGCCAACCAGATCTGGCGCGAGTATTTCTCGACCTCGCCGATCCAGGAGCTGGTCTGTTTCTCGGTTTTCTTCTTAACAGCCATCCTGATCTCCTTATTTGGTACGCGCGACGTGCTCGAGCAACGCGCTCAGCTCATCCAGCTTAGCAGAGAGTGCTTCAACATCCTGCTTGGACGGAATGCCGATGCGATTCAGCGCGGCAGCCACACGGGTGTCGAACGCCTTCTCGATCTTGTCGAGCTGAACTTCGACCTTGCCCTTGACGCTGGTGACGTTGCTGTTGACCGACTGCTTGACCGATTCGATCTGGCTGTTGGCGGCTTCTACCTGCTCGTCGACCAGTTTCTTGCCTTTGCTTTCGACGCCTTCACCGGTCTTGACCAGTTCCTTGAAGTACTCGGCCCCCTCGGCACCCGCCTTGGCATAAGCACCCAGGCCAGCGAGGTAGATCTTGCGGGCATAACCCTTCACGTCATCGAGCAGACCAGCCTTGTCTTCGACCACGGCTTCGACTTTTTTCTTCACGGCAACTTTCGACATGGTGCACCTCACGCGCTTTGACAGTTAGCGGAAACGCCCACGGAATGCAGGCTTGGGTACACCCTAAGGAGAAAAATTAGAAATCGCATACTAGGAGCAGCTGCAGCGGGTCGGAAGGAGCACGCGTCACCGATCCACCGGCCTGGTGGATGGAAACAGCGCCATCCACCCTACGCACTGACGTGAAGCTCGTGGCTTGCAGTTACTTTCTCAGGCCAGGGATTTGTCCAGCACCTGCTCGATCTCGCGCTGGATCATGCTGCCCATGGGCGAGAGCAGCAGGCCGAGCTTGAGTTCCACGCGCACGGTGTCTTCACCGACCGCGATGCTGCCATCGGCGCCGCTGCGCTTGAATTCCAGGGTGTCGCCGTTCCAGCGGTAGCGCACGTCGTACTCGCTGGCCAGGCGTTCGGCCAGGCGCTCGGCTTTTTCGCGGGCCCCCTCACGACCGAGAGAATGGGATCGTTCGACACGAATGCGGGACATGACAACTCCTTGAACTGGCAGCGCGCCGCAAGGCTGCGGCATGAGGTCGCGTCACTCTACCAGCCCACCGCACGGTGGGGCACCCAGGCAAGACAAAGACCGCACGCAGCTTTAGAATGGTGCGGTTTTCTACCCGGTGAGAGCGACATGAGCGATCCACGCAAGGCCCAGGAGCAGGAACCCACCACCCACTTCGGTTTCCAGGACGTGCCGGAAAGCCAGAAGGCGGACAAGGTGGCCGAAGTCTTCCACTCGGTGGCGGCCAAGTACGACCTGATGAACGACGTGCTGTCCGGCGGCCTGCATCGCCTGTGGAAGCGCTTCACCATCGAGCTGTCCGGTGTGCGCCCGGGCAACCGCGTGCTGGATATCGCAGGCGGCACCGGTGACCTGACCCGCAAGTTCTCCAGCATCGTCGGGCCGACCGGCGAAGTGGTCCTGGCCGACATCAACGACTCCATGCTCAAGGTCGGTCGCGACCGCCTGCTGGACAAGGGCGTGGCCGGCAACGTGCAGTTCGTTCAGGCCGATGCCGAGAAGCTGCCGTTCCCCGACAACCACTTCGATGTGGTCACCATCGCCTTCGGCCTGCGCAACGTCACCCACAAGGACGAGGCCCTGCGCTCCATGCTGCGCGTGCTCAAGCCCGGCGGCCGCCTGCTGGTGCTGGAGTTCTCCAAGCCCGGCAACCCGCTGTTGGCCAAGGCCTATGACACCTACTCGTTCAGCTTCATGCCGCTGGCCGGCAAGCTGATCACCAACGATGCCGACAGCTACCGCTACCTCGCCGAGTCGATCCGCATGCACCCGGATCAGGAAACCCTCAAGGCGATGATGGTCGACGCCGGTTTCGAACGCGTCACCTACCACAACATGACCGGCGGCATCGTCGCCCTGCATCGCGGCATCAAGCCCTGATGCTGATAACCGGCTTGCTGGCCAGCGTCGAAGCCGGCCTCAATCGTGTTCTGCGCCTCGACGGCACGGCCTTGCCGCGCCTGCAGGCGCTCAGCGGCAAGGTCATCGCCGTGCAGTGCCAGAGCCCGACGCTGGAGCTGTTCATCCTGCCCAGCGGCGACGGCCTGCGACTGGCCGCGCAGTGGCACGCCCCGGCCGATTGCACCCTCACCGCGCCGGCCGCCAGCCTGGCGCGTCTGGCCCTGAGCCGCGACAAGACCGCCGTGCTGCATCGCCCGGACGTGTCCCTCGACGGCGACAGCGCTGCGCTGCTGCAACTGGCCGAGATTCTCCAGGACCTGGAGCTGGACTGGGAATACGAAGTCTCGCGCTGGCTCGGCCCGGTGGCCACCACCCTGCTCGCCAGCCACCTGCGCAGCCGGGTGAGCCTGGCCAGCAACGGCGCCGCCAGCCTCAGGCAGGACCTGGCCGACTACCTGGCCGAAGAATCACGCACCCTGGTCGGACAGCGCGAAGCCGATGTGCGCTTCGCCGAACTGGACCGACTGAAACTCGCCCTCGACCGCCTGGAAGCACGCATCGAGCGCCTCACTTCTGCCCATAAGCCCGACGCATGAAGCTGCTTGCCGTTCGCCGCCTGTTCCGTATCCAGCGTGTCGTCGTCCGCTACCAGCTGGACGAGATGCTCCTCGAGTTGCCGTTGCCCATCTGGCTGCGCGCACTGTCCTGGCTGCTGCCCTGGCGCTGGCTGCCACGCAAGCCACTGGACCTGTCACGCGGCGCGCGCCTGCGTCTGGCCCTGGAAGACCTGGGGCCGATCTTCATCAAGTTCGGCCAGTTGCTGTCCACCCGCCGCGACCTGCTGCCGCCGGACATCGCCGATGAGCTGGCACGCCTGCAGGATCAGGTCCCACCCTTCCCCGAGGATCAGGCTATCGCCCTGATCGAGCGCCAGCTCGGCGCCCCGGTGAACGAAGTGTTCGCCCGCTTCGACAGCCAGCCGCTGGCCTCGGCCTCGGTGGCCCAGGTGCACGCTGCACAGCTGAAAAGCGGCGAGGAAGTAGTGGTCAAGGTCGTGCGCCCCGGCCTCAAGCCGATCATCCGCCAGGACCTGGCCTGGCTGTTCCTCATCGCCCGCATCGCCGAAAAGGCTTCGGCCGATGCCCGTCGCCTGCGCCCGGTCGAGGTGGTCAGCGACTACGAGAAGACCATCTTCGACGAACTCGACCTGCTGCGCGAGGCCGCCAACGCCAGTCAGCTGCGGCGCAACTTCGAAGGCTCGCCGCTGCTCTACGTGCCACAGGTGTACTGGGACCTGTGCCGCCACCAGGTACTGGTGATGGAGCGCATCTACGGCATCCCGGTCACCGACCTGGCGACCCTGGCCGACCAGCGTACCGACATGAAGCTGCTGGCCGAGCGCGGCGTGGAGATTTTCTTCACCCAGGTGTTCCGCGACAGCTTCTTCCACGCCGACATGCACCCCGGCAACATCTTCGTCAGCACGCGCACGCCGTGGAGCCCGCAGTACATTGCCATCGACTGCGGCATCATCGGCAGCCTCACCGACGAAGACCAGGACTACCTGGCGCGCAACCTGATCGCCTTCTTCAAGCGCGACTACCGCAAGGTCGCACAGCTGCACATCGACTCGGGCTGGGTGCCCGCCGACACCAAGGTCAACGAATTCGAAGCGGCGATCCGCACCGTATGCGAGCCGATCTTCGAGAAACCCCTGAAGGACATCTCCTTCGGCCAGCTGCTGCTGCGCCTGTTCCAGACCGCGCGGCGCTTCAACATGGAAGTGCAGCCGCAGCTCGTTCTCCTGCAGAAGACCCTGCTCAACATCGAAGGCCTGGGCCGCCAGCTGTACCCCGACCTCGACCTGTGGAGCACCGCGCAGCCGTTCCTCGAGCGCTGGATGCGCGAGCGTGTCAGCCCGCTGCATCTGCTGCGCAACCTGCAGCAGCAGGCCGAGCAGGTACCGCACCTGTCGCAGATCGCCCGCGACACGCTGGAGCGCCTGCAGCAACCGCAACAGGCGGAGCAGTCCCGCAGCGGCGACCACTGGCCGCTGCGTCTGCTGGGCGCTGCCCTGATCGGTGCCGGTGCCATGCAGGGGCTGGCGCCACTGCTGGCTACCTGGCCAGCCTGGCTGATGGTCGGTGGCGGGCTGTATCTGGTGTTGCGCCGATAGCCAGTTGGCCGTCGCACTGGCACACTTGGCGAATTCACGGGCCGCGAGGCCCGGCAGACTTGGAACACCGATGAACGATTGGCTCGACGAAATCCACTGGAGCGAAGACGGCCTGGTGCCGGCCATCGCCCAGGATCACAAGACCGGCCGTATCCTGATGATGGCCTGGATGAACCGCGAATCCCTCGCCCTCACCGTCAGCGAGCAGCGCGCCATCTACTGGTCACGCTCGCGTGGCAAGCTGTGGCGCAAGGGTGAGGAATCCGGCCACGTGCAGAAGCTGCATGAGCTGCGCCTCGACTGCGACGCCGACGTCATCGTGCTGATGGTCGAGCAACTGGGCGGCATCGCCTGCCACACCGGGCGCGAGAGCTGCTTCTATCGCGTCTATGAGAATGGCGGCTGGAAGACCGTCGACGCCGTGCTGAAAGACCCGCACGCCATCTATGCAGGACACAGCCATGAGTGACACCCTGACCCGTCTGGCCGAAGTACTGGAAGCGCGCAAGGGCGCAGCCCCCGACAGCTCCTACGTCGCCAGCCTCTATCACAAGGGCCTGAACAAGATTCTGGAAAAGGTCGGCGAGGAGTCGGTGGAAACCATCCTCGCCGCCAAGGACGCCGCTGCCAGCGGCGACTGCAAGGACCTCATCTACGAAACCGCCGATCTGTGGTTCCACAGCCTGGTCATGCTCGCCGCCCTCGGGCAGCATCCGCAGGCCGTGCTGGACGAACTCGACCGCCGTTTCGGCCTGTCCGGGCATGCGGAAAAAGCCGCACGCTCGCCACAATGACCTGACAACTACTACAACGGAGAACACATCATGGGATTCGGTGGTATCAGCATCTGGCAACTCCTGATCGTCCTGCTCATCGTCGTCATGCTGTTCGGCACCAAGCGCCTGAAGAATCTCGGCTCCGACCTCGGTGACGCGATCAAGGGCTTCCGCAAGTCGATGGACAACAGCGACGCCGACAAGCCGGCCGTGGAAGACGGCAAGGGGCAGACCATCGACGCCCAGGCACGCAAGGTCGAAGAGCCAGCGAAGAAAGACTGAGCCATGTTCGACATTGGCTTCACCGAACTGCTGCTGGTCGGCCTGGTCGCCCTGGTCGTGCTCGGTCCCGAGCGCCTGCCCGGGGCCGTGCGCACGGCCGGCCTGTGGGTCGGCCGAATCAAGCGCAGCTTCAACTCGATCAAGGCCGAGGTCGAGCGCGAGATCGGCGCCGACGAGATCCGTCGCCAACTGCACAACGAGCGGATTCTCGAGCTCGAGCGGGAGATGAAGGCGATGAAGCAGGACATCCTCGGTACGGGCACCGGCCAGCCTGCCACAGAGCAACGTGCAGAACCGAGCAGCGACGCTGCTCCGAGCGTTCAGGACAAGAATCCCCAACCATGAGCAGAAAGCCGGAAGAAGATCAGGAAATGCCCCTGGTCTCGCACCTGACCGAACTGCGCACGCGTCTGCTGCGCTGCGTGGTGATCATCCTGTTGATCTTCGCCGGCCTGTTCTACTTCGCCCAGGACATCTACGCGCTGGTGGCGGCGCCACTGCGCGCCTACCTGCCGGCCGGGGCGACGATGATCGCCACCGGCGTCGCCTCGCCCTTCCTCACGCCCTTCAAGCTGACCCTGATGTGCGCGCTGTTCCTCGGCATGCCGGTGATCCTGCACCAGGCCTGGGGCTTCATCGCGCCGGGGCTGTACACCCACGAGCGGCGCATCGCGGTGCCGCTGCTGATCTCGAGCATCTTCCTGTTCTACGCCGGGATGGCCTTCGCCTACTTCGTGGTGTTCCCGATCATGTTCGGCTTCTTCGCCAGCGTGACCCCGGAAGGCGTGGCGATGATGACCGACATCGGTCAGTACCTGGACTTCGTCCTCACCCTGTTCTTCGCCTTTGGCGTGGCCTTCGAGATCCCCATCGCCACCTTCCTGGTGATCTGGGTCGGCCTGGTGGACGTCGCCACCCTGCGCAAGAGCCGCCCCTACGTGGTGGTCGGCTGCTTCGTGATCGGCATGGTGCTGACGCCTCCTGACGTCTTTTCGCAGACGCTGCTGGCCTTGCCCATGTGGCTGCTGTTCGAGAGCGGCCTGCTGGCCGGCGCACTGGTCCGCCGCAAGCGCGACGACGAGCAGAGCGACGAACAAGCCGAGCCGGAAGACCAGCCCCCCGCGCCACAACCGTGAACCTTCTGCTGCTGGAAGACGCCGACTTCGTCGGCGTCGATCGTGTTCGCCTCAGTGGTCGGCGCCTCAAGCACCTGCACGAGGTGCATCGTGCCGAAGCGGGTGACCGCCTGCGCGTCGGCCGTCTCGGCGGCCTGATGGGCGAAGGTCAGCTGCTCAGCCTGGATGCCGAACAGGCCGAGCTGCAGGTCTGTCTCGACCAGCCGCCACCGGCCAAGCTCCCCCTGACCCTGGTGCTCGCCCTGCCCCGCCCGAAGATGCTCAAGCGCGTGCTGCAGACCGTCAGCGCCATGGGCGTGCCGCGCCTGGTGCTGGTCAACAGCTACCGGGTGGAGAAGAGCTTCTGGCAGACGCCGTTCCTGCAGCCCGACGCACTGCGCGAACAACTGATCCTCGGACTGGAGCAGGCGCGCGACACCGTGCTGCCCGATGTCAGCATCGAGAAGCGCTTCAAGCCCTTCGTCGAGGATCGCCTGCCGGCACTGGCCGCCAGTACGCTCGGCCTGGTCGGGCACCCCGGCGACTATCCGGCCTGCCCGCGCGCGGTCGACGGCCCGGTGACCCTGGCCATCGGCCCCGAAGGTGGCTGGATTCCCTACGAGGTCGATCTGCTGCAACAGGCCGCCGGCCTGCAGCCGGTGCAGCTGGGTGAGCGCATTCTGCGGGTGGAAACCGCCGTGCCGGTGTTGCTGGCCAGGCTGTTCTGAGGCGTCGAGCGCTGGACAGCGCTACAGGCTGCCTACCCTGCAAACGGCTCTAGGCGGGAGAGCGGCCTACCCGCAAGCCCTCGACGAACAGCCCGGTGACTGCGCGAGCCGTGACCGACACATCCTCGACCGGGCACTGCCCGTTGAGCAGCAGCTGACTGAGCCCATGCACCAGACTCCACGCCGCCAGGCTGGCCGTCTGTACCGACTCGTCCGGGCGCAGCGCTCGCACGCTGGCTTCGAGCTGGGCAAACAGCTGCCGGGCAACCTGTTGCAGCTCGGGATGCGCCGCCCTGTCGAGCTGTGGCCCGAACATCAGGGCGAAATGTCCGGGAAACTCCAGCGCATAGGCAACATAGCACTCGCCGCGCCGACCCAGATCGGCCACCGGCAGCGCCTCGATACGCCGGACCAGAACCTCGAACCCCTGCAGCGCCAGCGCCGCCAACAAGGCATCACGGTCGGCGAAATGACGGTAGGGCGCGTTATGCGAAACCCCCGCGCGTCGTGCGACTTCACGCAGGCTGATCGCCGCCACACCCACCTCGGCGAGTAGCGCAGACGCAGCATCGAGCAGCGCCTTGCGCAAATCGCCATGGTGATAGGCACGAATGCCCTCTTCACTCAGTGTTGACACAAGCAATATCTCCTTCAGAATGTTGACACCGCCTACATATTGCATCCAGCCAGTCCCCAGTGCCAGCCAGACAACCCGGAGATGCCCTCATGCTATTTGTCGCCCTGCTCATGCTCCTCACCCTCATCGCCGCACTCCCGCAGCGTCTGGGCCTGCCGTTGTTACCGTCATGGCGGGCACGCATGCGCCTGGCACTGAGCCTGGCGCTGTTGCTGATCGGTGTGGACCACTGGCTGACACCCGCTCGCTACCTGGCGATGATGCCGCCCTACCTGCCGCTGCACGAGCCTCTGGTGCTGTTCACCGGCGCCTGCGAGATCGCCGGCGCCATCGGTCTGATGTGGCCAGGTACACGCCGACTCGCCGGCATCATGCTGGCCGTCTACTTCGTCTGCGTGTTTCCGGCCAACCTGCACAACGCTCTGCATGGCCTCGATGCGCAGGGCTTGCCGAGTGCGCGCTGGTACTACTGGGCACGCCTGCCATTCCAGCCGCTGATCATCCTGTGGACACTCTATGCAGCGGGTGTCCTGAACGGGCGCGCAGCCCTCACAGGTCCAGGAGAAAGGTCACCGGCCCATCGTTGACCAGATGCACCTGCATGTTGGCTCCGAAGCGCCCGGTGGCGACCAGCCCATGCTCGCTGCGAGCACGCTCGACCAGCATGTCGAACAGGGCAGCCCCCTGCGAAGGTGGTGCGGCGCTGGAGAAGCTGGGACGCATGCCGCTCCTGGTATCGGCCGCCAGGGTGAACTGCGAGACCAGCAGCAGACCACCGCCAATATCCTTCAGCGAGAGATTCATCTTGCCGGCCTCGTCGCTGAAGACGCGGTAGCCCAGTAGCTTGTGCAAGGCGCGGCCGACGCTGGCCTGGTCATCGTGCGGTTCGACGCCGACCAGTGCCAGCAGGCCCTGGTCGATGCTGCCCACCACCTCACCTTCGACCTCTACCCGCGCCGCGCTGACGCGCTGGATCAGCAGCTTCATGCGTCCTCCGGGGGCAGGTCGAGCAGGCGCCGGGCCATCTCCTCGGCGGCACGCACCAGCGCATCGGTGATGCCCGGCTCGGCTGCCGAGTGGCCGGCATCACGGATGATCTGCAGCTCACTGTTGGGCCAGGCCTGGTGCAGCGCCCAGGCGTTGTCCAGGGGACAGATCGCGTCGTAGCGGCCATGCACGATGATGCCCGGCAGGTGGGCGATCCTGGGCATGTCGCGGAGCAGCTGATCGGGCTCGAGAAAGGCGTCGTTGACGAAGTAGTGACACTCGATACGGGCGATGGACAACGCGCGATGCGCCTCGCTGAAGCGGTCGACCACCTGCGGGTTGGGACGCAACGTCGCAGTGCGCCCTTCCCAGGTCGACCAGGCCTTGGCCGCGTGCATCTGGGCGATCTGGTCGCTCCCCGTCAGCCGCTTGTAGAAGGCGCCCATCAGATCGCCGCGTTCCTGCGGCGGAATCGGCGCAATGTAGTCTTCCCAGTAATCGGGGAACAGGCGGCTGGCACCTTCCTGGTAGAACCAGTGAAACTCCTGTGGGCGACAGAGGAAGATGCCGCGCAGGATCAGACCATGCACGCGCTGCGGATGTGCCTGGGCGTAGGCCAGCGCCAGGCTCGAACCCCAGGAGCCGCCGAACAGCACGAACTTGTCGACGCCCAGGTGTTCGCGGATGCGCTCGATATCGGCGACCAGCGCCTGGGTGGTGTTGTTCTCCAGGCTCGCGTAGGGCGTGGAGCGCCCGCAGCCGCGCTGGTCGAAGGTGACGATGCGGTACAGGTTCGGATCGAAATAGCGCCGGCTGGCGGCATCGCAGCCGGCGCCCGGGCCGCCATGGATGAACAGTACCGGCAACCCGTCCGCCGAGCCGCTCTCGTCGACATACAGCACGTGCGGTGGCTCGACCGCCAGCTCGTGGCGGGCGTAGGGTTTGATCTCCGGGTACAAAGTCTGCATCGTTGGGCTCCTTGGAATCCGCTTGCGAATGGCGCACCAGGGGCGGACGCTCGCGAAAACCACCTGGGTGATTTTCAACGCCGCCTGGGCGCCGCGCAGCAGATCGTGAACAGGCTCTAGGCTGGCGGGCTGCGACTACCGTATCGCACTCTGCCCGGCATCATAACCATGAAAAGGGAGTTCAGCATGTCAGCACGTTTTCTGCTCGCACCGTTGCTGCTGTTTGCCGCACTGATGCTGGGTGCCTGCGGCGCCAAGGACGACCCGCAGGCGGCGCTGGAAGCCGCCGTGCAGGCGCTGCAGGACAACATCGAAGGCAAGCGCAGCAACGCGGTTCTGGAACAGCTGCATGCCGATTTCAAGGCCCGCCAGGAGTTCGACCGCGACTGGGCCAGGCGCACCATGGCCCTGCTGTTCCTGCGCCACAAGAACGTCAAGGTGATCGCCCTCGGCGAAACCAGCTGGATCGACCCGGCGATCCCCAGCAAGGGCTACAGCGAGGCGCAGGTCGGCGTGAGTGGCGCCGAAGGCCTGATCCCCGACGCCGCACGGCACTATTCGGTGAAACTGGAGTGGTGGCGCGAAGGCGACGAGTGGAAGCTGGCCCGCCTGGACTGGGAGTGAGGCACGGCCCGCACGCGTCGGGCCACGCCACGGGCCATCAATCGGTCTTGCGCCAGATCAGCTCGCCGGTGGTGTAGCCCTGCTCGCGGGCAACAGAAAGCAGCTTGTCACGCGTTTCCTGATCGACCTCGGGGGTACGTGAGAGCAGCCACAGGTACTTGTGCTGCGGATGCCCGACCAGCGCCACGCGGTAGTCCTCGTCGTGGTACAGCACCCAGTACTCGCCCTTGATCGGCAGCAGCTTGCTGGCCCAGTTGTCGAAGCTGACCCAGAGCTTGTCGGTGCGCCCTTCGATCTGGGGTTCGGCGATGCCCCTGGCTTCAATCCACTCGCCGTCGTCATCGCGACAGCGATTGGTCACGTCGATACGCCCGTCGTCGCGCAAGCCATAGTGGGCTTCGGACTGCACGCAGTTGCGCTGGAAGAACATCGGCAGACGAGCCAGCTCGTACCAGGTGCCCTGGTAGCGCTGCAAATCGACCTGGACGGTTTCCGGCTCCGGCTTGGGGATGTTGCCAGTGCCGGAGTTGGCACAACCGACGAGGGCGAGAAGGGCACTGGCGAGTAGGATCGAACGCATGGAGGCTCCTGTCTATTTGAGTCCCTTGCCGGAGAACAGCATGACCTTGTCCCCGGCGTACTGGACGCTGATATAGGCCTTGTCGTCGCCCCAGGTGCAACTGGTCATGCCCAGCGCGCCGGCGCACTCGCCCGGTGCTCCGAGCAGGCTCTCGACCTCGGCCTTGCTCATGCCGGCTTCGAGTTTGGAATAGTTGTCCTGGTTGACCTTGCTACAGGCCGCCAACAGGCCGCAGGCGAACAGGGCGAGGAAACGCATCTTCATGGGGGTGACACTCCTGATGGGAAGATGCCAGCAAGCTTGGCATAGCCGGCGACGACTTGCCCGCTTGGAGTTCAGAAACGCGAGCCAGGTTCCCGCAGAAAGGCCTCTTCTTCGGCCGTGGAGACACGCCCGAGAATGGCATTGCGATGGGGAAAGCGAGCGAAGCGGGCAATCACCTGCTGGTGACGCTCGGCGAAGTCGAGGAAGCTGGCGAACTGCGCCCGGTCGTCCGCCGAGGCCTCGTCCAGCAGGCCACGGAACAGCTCGACGGCACGCTCCTGCAACGGCAGGTCCTCGGCATGCTCGAAGATCAGGTAGGCGAAGACCCGCTGGATCGGCGTCAACGCCTGGTCCAGACCGCGCGCCAGGCCATCCTGCAACAGAGGACGCGCCAGGGGATCGCCAGCGAAGGCACGCGGCGTGTCGCGGAAGATCATGCGTGGCAGCTGGTCGAGCAGGATCAGCTGGGCCAGCCAGCCCTGCGGGTCGCTGCTCCAGCCCGGCAGTTCACCGGCCAGGGCCTGCTCGACCTGAGCAGCGAAGCGCTGCTCGGCTTCGCGGTCCTGACTCTCGCGCTTGCCGAACCACAGGCCGTGGCGCGCCGCCGACACGGCACGGGCGCTGGCGGACGAACCGAGTTCGTCCGCAGCGAACCACCAGTCGAGCAGCGGCTGCCAGGGCTGCACCGATCAGCCCCGGTGGTAGGCGGTGATGCGCAGCACTTCTTCCTTGGAACCGAGGAAAACCGCGACACGCTGGTGCAGAGACTCCGGCTCGATCTCGAGGATGCGCTGCTGACCGTTGGTGGCGGCACCACCGGCCTGCTCGATGATCATCGACATCGGGTTGGCCTCGTACATCAGGCGCAGCTTGCCCGGCTTTTCCGGCTCGCGAGCATCGCGCGGGTACATGAACACGCCGCCGCGGGTGAGGATGCGGTGCACGTCGGCCACCATCGAGGCGATCCAGCGCATGTTGTAGTTGCGTCCCAGCGGGCCGGTCTCGCCAGCCAGCAGTTCGCCGACGTAGCGCTGCACCGGCGCTTCCCAGTGGCGCTGGTTGGACATGTTGATGGCGAATTCCTTGGTCGACTCCGGCACCTTGATGTCGTCGTGGGTGAGCACGAAGCTGCCCAGTTCGCG
This sequence comes from Pseudomonas sp. BMW13, assembly GCF_013357275.1. Taxonomy (NCBI): domain Bacteria; kingdom Pseudomonadati; phylum Pseudomonadota; class Gammaproteobacteria; order Pseudomonadales; family Pseudomonadaceae; genus Pseudomonas; species Pseudomonas sp. BMW13. The sequence goes on from NZ_SUKD01000012.1 coordinate 160,008, forward strand.
ATCCAGGGTGAAGCCTTTCACGCCGTCGCCGAGGGTCAGCATCAGCATGGTCTGCGGGCCGTAGATCGCATAACCGGCGGCAACCTGCTGGGTGCCGGGCTGGAGGAAGGCCTCTTCGCCCAGGTCACCGGTTTCGCCCTGGCGGTCCGGGCAGCGCAGCACGGAGAAGATGGTGCCGACCGAGACGTTGACGTCGATGTTGCTGGAGCCGTCCAGCGGGTCGAACACCAGCAGGTAGGCGCCTTTCGGGTACTTGCCCGGAATCTGGTAGGCGTTGTCCATTTCCTCGGAGGCCATGCCGGCCAGGTGACCGCCCCACTCGTTGGCCTCGAGCAGGATCTCGTTGGAGATCACGTCGAGCTTCTTCTGCACCTCGCCCTGCACGTTCTCCGAACCCAGACTGCCGAGCACACCGCCGAGGGCGCCCTTGGATACCTGGTGGCTGATTTCCTTGCAGGCCCGGGCCACGACCTCGATGAGAAAACGCAGGTCGGCCGGGGTGTTGTGGCTGCGAGTCTGTTCGATCAGGTAGCGGCTGAGGGTGACGCGGGACATGGACGACTCCGGAAAGGAAAAAAATCGCGCGCAGTTTAACCCGAGTCGCCGCGTAATGCTGCCTAGCGGGATGGATGGCTGACTCGGGCACTCTCATCCAGGCAGCAGACACGGTTACGCCCCGTGCGCTTGGCCTGGTAGAGCGCCGCATCGGCGGCGTGCAGCAGCTCGTCGAGCGCCTGCCCCTGCTGGGGCCAGTACGCCAGGCCGGCGGACAGGGTCACGCGCTGGTCGCCACCGCGTGTGGCGATCTCGCGCGCCGCCAGTTGCGAGCAGATGCTCTGCAGGCGCGCGCTCGCCTCGTCGGGGTCGGCACCGGGCAGGATCAGCAGGAACTCCTCGCCACCGATGCGGAACACCGCGTCGGTGCTGCGCAGGTTGTCCAGCAGGTGCTGGGCGACGGCCTTGAGCACATCGTCACCGACCAGGTGCCCGCACTCGTCGTTGAGGCGCTTGAAGTGATCGAGATCGATCAGGGCCACCGCCAGCGGCAGGTTCTCGCGCTGGACCCTGGCCAGCTCGCGCGCGAAGAATTCGTCCAGGTAGCGGCGGTTGTACAGCCCGGTCAGCGGGTCGCAGAGCGCCTGCTCGCGCAGTTGCTCGTGCAGGCTGGAGATGGTGCGCAGACGCTCTTCGCTCAACGCCAGTGCCTCGGCCAGCTTCAGCTCGCTCAGGTGACGCTGGGTGACGTCGCGCACGTAGATCATGTGGCCGAGCAGTGCCGGACCATGGCGGGTGGCTCGCTCGATGGCGCGCAGACGCACCTCGTAGTAGCGCGCCGCGCTGGTCAGGGTCAGCGGCCGGTCGTGTTCACCGGCGTGCTCGAGCAGCAGCGCCTGCAGGTCCGCACCGAACACCGGCCATTGCTTCAGCTCGCGCCCCTGCCAGCCCTGCTGCAGCCCCGCCAGCTTCAGCGCCGCCGGGTTGGCCTCGATCACCCGCCGGCTGGGGTCGACCACCAGCACCGGATCGAGCAGGGCTTCGAGCAGCAGATGCCTGGCCACCGGCAACAGGTCGAACAGACGCACGCCCACGATCAGCCATGAGAAGGCGACGAGGGTGAAGGCGAAGCTGAACGGCGTCGGGTCGAAGCCGAACAGTGTCCAGCCGAACCCCACGTAGCCGACGTTGGCCACCCAGGGCACTGCGGTGACCAGCACGAAGGCCAGATAATGGCGGCGGTGCAGCCCCTGGCTGAGCGCCGCCGCGCGCGTCACCACGCCCATGCAGAAGGCCATGAACAGGTAGACGTACACCGCGGCGGCGTAGAACAGCGGGCCATGCTCGTAACGCACGGGTGCACCCAGGCTGTCGTCGATCGGCGCACTGCCCGCGCCATAGAACAGGCCATGCCAGGGGTTGCTCAGCGCCAGGCCCCAGACCAGCAGTGGCACCACGCTGAGACCGAGAATGCCCTTGCGCGGCAGCGGTTCACGCATGCTGTTGACGTACTGCCAGAGGAACACCGCCCAGAAGGTCGGCGTGGCAACGATGCCCGGCCAGGCCATGCTGGCCCAGAACATCTTGCAGTCGGCACCGAGAAAGCTCATCTCCAGTGCCGCGGCCCCCATCCACCAGAGGCTCGCCAGGTGCAGCAGGATGAAGCTGTCGCGTCCGGGAAAGTCGCGCTGACGCGTGACCCAGTGCGCCAGCATCACGACCCCGAAGCACACCAGCAGGGTCAGCAACACCGGCGACGACAGGCTCCAGCCGGAAGCCACGCACGCCTGAATCACCTGTCCCTCCTTGCATGCGGGGGACAGGCAAACGGGTCGAACACGGCGGCACCGACACAGAACGAACGGGCAATGACGCGAATCGAAATACGCAAGGGCCTTCCTGACCTCAAATGCTGGATTGGCGCAAGGCAGCTAAGATACTGCAAAAGCCCTGCCGCAGCAGCGCTTTGTTCGCCCTCCGCAGCCTGTCAGGCCCTCGGCTGGCCGCGCAACAGGCTCGCCGCCATCGCAGCGAGCAACCCAACTCCCAGTAGCAGTACAGCCCAGAGTCCCCAACGCTGCCAGTCGGATCGCGATTCGACCTGGCCGGTGGCAGCGGCGAGCAGCGGTTCAGCCAGCTCCGCCCGACCGAGACTGCTCAGGCGCTCTGCCTGGTATCCGGGGATCAGGGTGTGCAACGGCAGCGCCGCCGACTGCGCATGCGCATTGCCCAGCGCGAGCACGTAGGGCGGCTCGCCACGGGCCAGAAACACCAGCCGCGTGGCACGCAGCGCCACCTGGATGGCCACGCTGTCCTGGCCAAGGCCGCCGCCACGCGGGTCCAGCTGCATGCGCAGCTGGCGCAGCGGCCAGCCCGGCAGGCTCAGCTCATCGTTGAGCACCTCGCGCCCGCCCTCGGGGAGGCGATAGAGCACGGCATTGGCCAGCGGCTGCCAGCCCCCCTGGTCGCCAGTGCGTGATTCGAAGCGCACGGGGGCCAGCGTGTTGTCCTGCTCCAGGGCGACGCGCAGGCGCTGCAAGGGCAACGTCAGTGGCAGCTGCCACTGGAAGCGCCCATCGCCGCTCGCGCGGGCCGCCAGGGGCTCGGACCACACCAGCGGCGCCGGCTGCTGGTCCTGGCGGCGGCTGCGCAGCGTCACGCTCTGCAGTTGCGGGGCCGGCAGCGGGCTCTGCCAGAGCAGGCGCAGGTAGCGGGCACGCTGCCCTGGCAACTCGACCTGGCGCTGTTCGATACGCTCGTCGGCAAAGCTCAGGCGGGCCAGTTGTCCGTCGCCCCAGCGGCGCCAGTGCTGCAGGTCGTCACTGGCTTCGATGCTGAAGCGGTGGAACCCCTCCTCGGCACCGCTCCAGTCCAGGGTCAGGCGCACCAGCGGCGCCTCGATGGCACTGGCATCGAGCAACCAGCCGCGCAGTTGCAGCCCGGCGTCGGCCGGGGCGGCATCGCTCAGTTCGATCAGGGTGCCGCTGGTGTTGCGCTCGACGCGCAACGCCGGCACATCCTGCGTATCGGCAGGACCACGCAGCGGGAACCAGCGCACGCCATGTTCCTGCTCCTGGTCCACCCGTTCGCTGCTGGCGGGAATCAGCGCATAGGCCTGCGCCTGGCCATTGGCATCGAACACCCGCAGATCACGCAGGTCAGCATGGCTGGCGGCAAGGTGCGCGGCGAAGGGCAGCTCCAGGCGATACCAGGGGCCCGCGCCTGACAGCTGCAGGCCGGCGGTTTCATGAAAGTCGCGCAGCTGCTCTCCAGCCTGCGCGGCAGCCGCCATGGACAGGGCCAGCAGCAGGCCCGGAGCGGTCATCTTCATGCGCCAGACTCCTGTTCGTTGGGTGCGTCGCGCTCGGCCTGACGCGGCGGCAGCGGGGCGAAATAGCCCACCACCAGCAGCAGCACGCCCACGCCGATGAAGGACACGATACGTTCCAGTCCGCCGCGATTGCCCAGCTCGACGAAGAACAGCTTGGCCACCACCAGGGCGATCAGCGCCGCCCCGACCAGCCACAGCTCGCGGCGTGCACGCAGGTGCCCGAACAGCATCAGCGCCAGGGCGATCAGGGTCCAGACGATGGACAGCCCGGCCTGCACCAGCATCGACTCGAACAGCGCTGCACTGTGCCAGGGCACGCCGCCCCAGTGATGGGCGCTGCGCATCACCATCAGGGTGAACAGGGCGAACAGCGACACGCCGACCACGACCTGCAACAGCTGCAGCGCACGCCCCGGTTCCAGGCCCAGGCGCGGCAGCGCGGTACGCCCCCAGACGAACAACGCGCCCAGGCACAGCAGCAGGCCGATCTCCAGCGGATTGAGCAGCGGCAGGTACGGCAGCGGGTCGCTGTCGCCTGCACTGTTGGCATTGGCCAGCCAGAACCAGCCGAGCATCAACACGGCCAGGGGCGCAGCCGCCCACAGGCGGTATTCACGTTCGAAGCCAGCCACCGGCCAGGGCAGCCGACGCGCCTGCGCCATGGCCCAGAGATAAGCCGTCGGCAGCAGCGCCCAGCCCAGCCAGCGCCAGGCATTGTAGTGATCGGCCAGACTCAGCAGCAGGTAGCGCAGTTCCAGCGCCAGCACGCCGAGCAACAGCCAGCAGCCGAGCACGTGAGCGACACTGGCCGCCGTGGCCGGCAGCAGCCCGGCCAGGCGCCGCAGCGACCACAGGTGGGCGGCGAACACCAGGCCCCAGCCGAGCCAGCCCCACTGCGCCGCAGGGTGATAGAAGGGGTGCCAGGCATACAGCAGCAGCATGCCGGCCAGCGGGACCAGCAGGCCATCGAGCAGGGCCAGCTCGACCCAGCGGTTGCGGGTCGCCAGCCAGGCATACAGCGCCATGTTCAGCGCCAGCAGCACCAGCAGCACGCCGACCTGCAGCTCCGCCGCGACGAAACGCAGCACCTCGCTGGCCAGCGCCAGCGCCCACCAGGCGGCGCCCCAGGTCAGCAGCAACTGCCCCAGACGCTGCACGCTGACGCCATCGATCCCGCTGTCCCGCCCACTGCGCAGCAGCGCATGCAGACGCCAGGCGCCGATCTGCGCAGCCAGGCCGAGCACCGCAGGTGTCCAGAAACCGGTATGCGCCAGCGGCGACAGACCGACACCACTGATTCCCGACAGCAGCAGCGGCCCGGCTGCCAGGAAGGCCAGGCCGGCGAACAGCTGCAGCACCAGGCTGAACCAGAAGGCCGCACGTTGCTGCAGGTAGAGCGCCAGCCACAGGGTCAGCAGCCCGCTGGCTCCCCATACCGCCGCAGCGGCCACCCAGGGCAGCACGAACAGCACCGCCAGGTTGATGAACACCAGACCCACCAGCATCACCCAGGACAAGGCCGCAAGCTGGCGACGGTTGTCACGGATCAGCGGGTCGCGCGCTGCCAGCAGCATGCCCGCGATCAGGCCGAAGCCGACCACCGAGGCCGCCAGCAGACCGAACCAGCCGGCGTTGAAGCCGCCCCGCCCTTGCAGCGACTCCAGCGCCATCTGGCCGAGGAACAGCAGCCCGCCGAGCAGCTGGATGGCGAAGGCGGCGTAGACGAAAACGGGCGCGGCCAGACGCAGGCCGACGAACAGGGTGACCAGACCGGCCAGCGCCCAGGCGATGGCCGTGCCGGGCGCCTCGAAGGTCAGCGGCGCGATCAGGCAGAGGAAGGCCAGCCCCGCCAGCCCCAGCCAGGGCTGCAGACGCATCTCCCAGGGGCTGGCAGCCTGTGGCGCCTGGCGCAGTTGCCAGTAGCTGAACAACAGCGCCACGCCGAGCATCAGCGCGCCCAGCGCCGAGCCGTCGAGCAGGCTGGAGTCGCCCGGTTCCAGGCCTGTGGCGAACGCCAGGGCGGCACCCACCTGCAGCAACAGGGCGAAGCCACGCGCCAGTGGCCGCTGCTGCCGCAAGCCCAGCCAGTAGATCCCGGCACCCTCCACGGCCCAGGCAGCGGCTGTCCAGCTGGCGTCGAGGGCCAGTGGGATGGCCAGGCTGGCGAACACCACGCCCAGGGCCAGGCAGGTTTCCACCAGCAGCAGGGCACGTCCGCCGGCGCGCAGCTGCAGCACACGCGCCAGCAGCAGGTAGAACAGGCCCAGGCCGAGTGCACTGAACGCGGCGGCGAATTCGATATGGCGCACCAGCGCCACCTGCAGGCCGAAGCCGACCAGCGGTGGGCCGAACAGGGTGGTGGCATCGACATAATCGCCGCGCTGCAGCGACCAGCGCAGCAGTTCGCCACGCGCCTCAGGGGCATCCGCCGCGTCACGCAGGGTGCGGCGGGCGAAGAGCAGGCCGATGGCCACGTACATCAGGAAGAACAGCACCAGGAACGGCTCGGTGCTCCACAGCAGCTGCGGCTCGTAGGAACGCAGCCCCCAGGCGAAACCGATGCCGAAGGTGCCGACGAAGCCGATCAGGTTGAGCAGGCGCCAGGCCTTGAACCAGGCGATGGCGAAGATGCCGGCATTGAGCAGGGCGAAGTAGGAGAACAGCGCGACATGGTTGCCGCTGCCGGTGGAGGTGAGGATCGGCGCGGCAAAGCCGCCGAGTGCCGCGGCCGCCGCCAGGCCCAGGGCATTCTGCTGCACGGCGAGGATGGCCGAGAACAGCGTCACCGCCACCAGCAGGCCCAGCGCCATGCCCGGGTCGAGCAAGGGATGCAGGCGCATGGCAGCGAACACCGTCAGGTACAGCACGGCGATGCCGGTGCCCTGCAGCACCAGGGCATAGCTGCGGTTGCGCAGCCGCAGCCACCAGCCCAGCCCCAGCAGGGCCAGGGCACTGGCAGCCACGCCCATGTAGCGCAGCTCCACCGGCACCTCGACACCTTCGGTGGCGTAGCGCAGGAGGAAGGCGAGGCCGAGGAACAGCAGGACCACACCGACCCGCAGCACGGTATTGCCGCCGAACAGCCAGGCCTTCGCCGCGGCGATGCCGCGCTCGATCAGGTTCGGCTCGCGTGGCGCCTGTTCGCGCCAGGGACCTTGCTGCGGGGCAGGCGTCGGCTCATGTGCGAGCGATGCGGCAGCTGCCACAGGCTGTGGCGCCGGTTGCGGGGGAGCGATTTCCGGAAGCGGGTCCAGCGTCCAGTCCAGCTCGGGCTCTGGTTCGGGCTGTGGCTCGGGCTCTGGCCGAGGCGCCTCTGCCACCCAGGGTTGCGGTTCTGCCGTGGGCGGCGCGCTGACGACAGGTTCCGCCGCCACGGGAGCCGCTTCCGGCTCGACAGCCCCGCCCTGCTCGACCTTGACCAGGCGCTCGTGCATGGCCCGCGTGCCGCGCTCGAAACGCTCGGCGAAATCCTTGAGCTGCGCCGCCAGCTGCGCGTTACGCTTCTCGAGCCCCTGCAGGCGCAGCGCCTGGCCCAGGCTCAGGCCGATCAGCCCGCCCAGCAGCGCCCCGGTTAGCGATTCGCTGGCGCCCGTGCCGAGCACCAACCCGACCAGCATGAAAATCCATTGCATGCAGCATGTCCCGTTCCGATGAGAAAGTCGCCTCGCGTCCCTGCTGGCAGCCCGAGGTGGCCACAGGGTGCCTCCGAAAACCTCGGCAAGGTAGTCAGCTTGTTGCGAACGCAGCGCTGACCACGCAGGCCGTTTTTCAGAGTCGCCCGCCAGTATAGGAGTCGCGCCGTCCAACACCCAGAGAGACGATTGCCACCTCCATCACAGGCACAAGGAAAATCCGCCGCCGACCGGTGGTTCACAAATTCACCGCGCCCGCTATCATCGCCGCCCCGTGACCGATGCGGCGCAGACCGCCCCTAGCCAACCATGATCAAGCCCCGCCTGATAGCCGCTGCAGAAATCGACCGCCTGGAAACCTGGGCCAAATACAGCGCCGACATGTGCCACAGCTGCATATCCAGTTGCTGCACCCTGCCCGTGGAGGTGCGCCTGAACGACCTGATCCGCCTGGAGCTGGTGGATGAGTTCGAACGCAGCGAGCCGATCAAGAACATCGCCAAGCGCCTGCAGAAGGACGGCACCATCGAGCGCTTCAACCAGAAGTCGGGCATCTTCACCCTGACGCGCATGTCCAACAACGACTGCCTGTTCCTGGACCGCAAGACGCGCCTGTGCAGCGTCTACGAGAAACGCCCGGACACCTGCCGCCACCATCCCAGGGTCGGCCCGCGACCGGGCTATTGCGCGTACAAGCCGAAGTAGAGCGCCGTCAGCGGCGCAGGCCGATGACCCGCCCGACGCAGGCCGGCGTTGCCAGCTCATGGTGGTCTGCCGCCAGGCGCTGCACCTGCTCGGCCACCTGGGCATCGAAGGGCGCCGAACGGCCGGCGACGCTGTCGATGTTCATCAGCATCTGTTCGCTTTCCGCCAGGCTGTCGACCTCGGCCGGGCGATACAGCGCGTGATGGATATGCAGGCGCTTGGCGTCGTGGGCGAGCAACTGCGTACGCACTTCCACCGCTTCGCCGCCCTTCACTTCCGCCAGGAAGTTGAGATGGCACTCCAGGGTGTACAGGGTGTGGCCGGTACGGGCACGACCGGCCTCGTCCAGCCCCAGCGCATCCATCAGCGCATCGGTGGCATGACTGAAGATCAGCAGGTAGAAGGCATCGCGCAGATGGCCGTTGTAGTCGACCCAGTCGGCGTGGATGCGCGTGCGGTAGGTGGTCAGGGCTGCGTTGCACATGTCGATGTGGCTCCGGATGCATCCCCCCGCCCCTTCTCCCGCAGGCAGGAGAACGGTGGGCGGAGGGGTTGGATAGCGTAGCGCAGGGTTGCCCTGCGCAGAACGGACTCGGCTACTCGGCGAAATCGAAGCCGTGCTTGGCCTTGGTCTGGCGGATCGCCTCGAGTACCGCCAGCAGGCAGTCGTCGCGGTAGCGTTCCAGTGCATCCAGGCTGCGCTCGCCCTGCTGCACGGCAGTCCCTTCGACTACCGCATCGATCAGCCCCTCGGTCAGTTCCGGCGCTTCCAGGTAGGTCCAGGGCAGCTTCAGCGCCGGGCCGAACTGGGCCATGAAGTGGCGCATGCCGGCCGGCCCGCCGGCCAGGGTGTAGGTGAGGAAGGAGCCCATGAACGACCAGCGCAGGCCGGCGCCGAAGCGGATCGCGTCATCGATCTCGCCCGTGGTGGCCACACCGTCGTTGACCAGGTGCAGCGACTCGCGCCACAGCGCCTCGAGCAGGCGGTCGGCGATGAAGCCCGGCACCTCCTTGCGCACGTGCAAGGGGCGCATGCCCAGCGATGCATAGACCTGGATCGCGGCCTGCACGGCCTCCGCTGCGGTTTTCGCGCCACCGACCACCTCCACCAGCGGCAGCAGGTAGACCGGATTGAACGGGTGGCCGACCAGGCAACGCTCGGGGCGCACGGCATCGGCATAGAACTCGCTGGGCAGCAGGCCCGAGGTGCTGGAGCCGATCAGCACGTCGGGGCGCGCGGCGGCGCTGATCTTCGCGTGCAGCTCGCACTTGAGTTCCAGGCGCTCGGGCGCACTTTCCTGGATGAAGTCGGCGTTGGCCACGCATTGCTCGATGCTCTCGACGAAACGCAGCCGCTCCAGCGAGGCGCCGGGCGCCAGCCCCTGCTTCTGCAGCGCGGGCCAGGCGTTGGCCAGGCGCGTGCGCAGCGCCTGCTCGGCGCCTGGGGCCGGGTCCCAGGCGATCACGTCGAGGCCATGGGCCAGGGCGCGGGCGATCCAGCCGGCACCGATCACACCGGTGCCGAGGGCGGCGAAAGTCTTGATCTCGGTAACGAAGGTCATGCTTGAACTCCGGTAGCCCGGATGCAATCCGGGGGATGGCAAAGGTTTTCTCGGCTCTGGTTCAGAGTGAGGGGCGCTCGCAAGCGCCCCGGACGACGTGGCGCGTCAGCCACGCCGCTTGAGTTTCATCTTCTCGCGGCCCTCGGCCGGGGTCAGGGCACGGCCGCCAAGGCGTTCGATGATCTCGATGGCGCGCTCGACCAGTTGACCGTTGCTGGCATGCACGCCGCGATCGAGCCAGATGTTGTCCTCCAGCCCCACGCGTACGTGGCCACCCAGCAGCATGGCCTGGGCGACCATGGGCATCTGCATGCGGCCGATGCCGAAGCCGGCCCAGGTGATGCCGGGAGGCAGGTTGTCGACCATGGCCTTCATGCTGGTGGTGTCGGCCGGCGCGCCCCAGGGAATGCCCAGGCACAGCTGGATCAGCGGGTCTTCCAGCAGCCCCTCCTTGAGCATCTGCCTGGCGAACCACAGGTGCCCGGTGTCGAAGATCTCCAGCTCGGCCTTGACCCCCAGCTCGGTGATGCGTCTGGCGCCGGCACGCAGCTGCGCCGGGGTGGAGACGTAGATGAAGTCGCCGTCGCCGAAGTTCAGCGTGCCGCAGTCCAGCGTGCAGATTTCCGGCAGCAGCGCCTCGACGTGCGCCAGGCGTTCGATGGGCCCGACCAGATCGGTACCGGCGCCGAACTCGAGCGGCTGCTCGCCCGCGCCGATCTCCAGATCGCCGCCCATGCCGGCGGTGAGGTTGATGATCACATCGGTGTCGCTGTCGCGGATGCGCTCGACCACCTCGCGGTACAGCGCCACGTCACGGCTGGGCTTGCCGGTCTGCGGATCGCGCACGTGGCAGTGGGCGACGGTGGCGCCGGCCTTGGCCGCCTCGATGGCAGCGGCAGCGATTTCCTTGGGGGTGACCGGTATCGCCGGGTGCTTGCCGACGGTGTCGCCAGCGCCGGTCACCGCGCAGGTGACGATAACCTCGTAGTTCATCTTGAGCTGTCCTGTGCAGGGCATGAGGGTGCCTGCGGCATGGCCGCATGCGTTGGAGAAATGGGGATGGGCGCCGGCCGCAGGCCGGCGCCAGGGGCTCAGTTGCCGGCGACCAGGGCGGCGTTGGCCGGCTTGCCGTCGAGCGTGGTGACCCCGACGAGCCAGGCGTCGACCACCTGCGGGTTGGCCTTGATCCAGTCACGCGCGACCTGCTCCGGCGCCTTGCGCTCCATGATCGGCTGCATCAGCGCCGCCTCCTGGTCGCTGGTGAAGCGCAGGCTGGTCAGCAGGCGATTGGCATTCGGGCAGCGCTCGGCGTAGTCCGGCGCAGTCACGGTGGAGACGGTGGCGGCGCCATCGTTGGGGCCGAACACATCGTCGGTGCCGCTCAGGTAGGAGATCTTCATCGACAGGTTCATCGGATGGGGTTTCCAGCCGAAGAACACCACCGGTTTCTGGTTCTTCACCGCGCGACCGACCGCTGCGAGCATGCCCGCCTCGCTGGACTCGACGAGCTTGAAGCCGCCCAGGCCGAACTGGTTGGCATCGATCATCTTCTGAATCGCGGTGTTGGCCCCGGAGCCGGCCTCGATACCGTAGATCTTGCCGTCCAGCTCGTCCTTGAACCTGGCGATGTCGGCCAGGGTCCTGAGGCCCTTGTCGGCGGTGTAGCTGGGTACCGCGAGCACTGCCACGGCATCGCTCAGCGACGGCTCGGCGGCGACCTTGACCGCGCCGGCCTCGAGGAACGGCTTGATGTTGTCATCCATGATCGGCTTCCAGTAGCCGAGGAAGGCGTCGACCTGGCCCTTCTGGATACCGGCGAAGATGATCTGTTGCGATGCCTGGGTCTGCTTGGTCTCGTAGCCGAGCCCTTTCAGCAGCTCGCTGGCGACTGCGGTGGTGGCGACCACGTCGGTCCAGCCGACGGCGCCGAGGCGAACGTTCTTGCAGCTGGCATCATCGGCCAGCAGGGAGGTACTGAACAGGCTCAGGGTGCAGCACGCGGCCAGCGCGGTAAGACCTTTCATCTGGGTGCTCCTCATCGTGTCACAGCGGTTCTATTTCGTTCTTCTAGAGGCTCGTGGCCCCCACCGTGCTCGGGGATCTCGTCTCCCGATGACACCACCTTACGCCGGCCACTGGCAGAATATTCGAACTTATTCGACTATTACTTGACCTATGACGACCTGTTTTATGCGACATCTGCGCCTGCTTCCCTGGCGCAGACGCGCGGAGCGACGATGACCCAGACCTTCTGCTTCCTGCTCCTGCCCGGCTTTTCCATGATGGGCCTGATGTCGGCGATCGAGCCATTGCGCGTGGCCAACCGCTTTCGCGGCGACCTGTATCGCTGGCACCTGCTCAGCCGCGACGGCGCCGCCGTGGCGGCGAGCAACGGCATGTCGCTGAATGTCGACGGAGCACTGGAACTGGTGGAGGCGACCGAGGCGCTGTTCGTGGTCGCCGGTTTCGACCCGCTGGCCCACCACGACAGTCGCCTGACGCACTGGCTGCAACGCTGCGAAACGGAGCTCAAGGTGCTTGGCGGCATCGACACCGGCAGTTTCGTGCTGGCCGAGGCCGGGCTGTTCCAGCAGCAGCGCCTGACCCTGCACTGGGAAGCCATCGACGCCTTCCGCGAACGCTATCCGGCGCTGCAGGTGACCCAGGAGCTGTTCGAGATCGACGGCCGGCGCATCACCAGTGCCGGCGGCACCAGCAGCCTCGACCTGATGCTCGGGCTGATCGCCCAGGACCATGGCGAGCCCCTGGCGGTGCAGGTTTCCGAGCAGTTCGTGGTCAGTCGCATCCGCACGCGCCTGGACCACCAGCGCATGCAGGTGGCCAGCCGCTATGGCCTGCACAACCGCAAGCTGATCCGCGTCATCGGCGAGATGGAGCGCCACAGCGAGCAGCCGTTGAGCGGCGAGGTGCTGGCCGAGCGCGTCGGCGTCAGCGTGCGCCAGCTGGAGCGTCTGTTCCGCCACCACCTGGCGACCACGCCGTCGGCGTTCTATCTCGGCCTGCGCCTGGACAAGGCGCGCCAGCTGCTGCGCCAGAGCGATCTCAGCGTGCTCGAGGTGAGCCTGGCCTGCGGTTTCGAGTCATCGAGCTACTTCTCCCGCAGCTACAAGGCGCACTTCGGCAGCACGCCAAGCAGGGACAGGCACGAGCACCCGTCCCACGCCTGAGCGGGGTGCTAGACGGAGCGGCCCATTTCGGCCAGCGCGGACTGCACCAGGGGGTGCAGGTTCTCGCCGTGGCGCTCCAGTTGCCAGGCCATCAGTTCGATGCGCATCGCCGGCGTCCAGAAGTTCTGCAGGTGCTGATGAACCCCCTTGACCGCCTGCTCCCTGTCCGGCTCGGTGGCGAAGAACTGGGCGATCTGATTGGCCATCTTGACCAGGTTCTCGGCGCTCATCGACGCACCTCCGCTTTCTCCTGCCTGCGCCGCTCGGCGAGCAGACGCCGCTGCTCGTCACTGAAGGCCTGGTAGCGTTTCTGCCACTCCGAAGGCTGGTAGACCCGGGTGACCTCCACCGCCGTGACCTTGTACTCCGGGCAGTTGGTCGCCCAGTCGGAGTTGTCGGTGGTGATCACGTTGGCGCCGGACTCCGGGAAGTGGAAGGTGGTGTAGACCACCCCCGGCGCCACGCGCTCACTGACCCGCGCGCGCAGTACGGTCTGCCCGGAGCGGCTGCCCACGCCGACCCAGTCGCCGTCGCCGATACCGCGGCTCTCGGCATCGCTGGGGTGGATCTCCAGGCGGTCCTCCTCGTGCCAGGCGACGTTGTCGGTACGCCGCGTCTGCGCGCCGACGTTGTACTGGCTGAGAATGCGCCCGGTGGTGAGCAGCAGCGGGAAGCGGCTGTTGACCTTCTCTTCGGTCGGCACGTAGCCGGTGAGCATGAAGCGCCCCTTGCCCCGCACGAACTGGTCGATGTGCATGGTCGGCGTACCGTCCGGCGCGGCATCGTTGCACGGCCACTGCAGGCTGCCGTGACGGTCGAGTTCGGCGTAGCTGACACGGGCGAAGGTCGGCGTCAGGCTGGCGATCTCGTCCATGATCTGCGCCGGGTGCTGATAGTCCATCCGGTAGCCCAGCGCCTCGGCCAGGGCGATGGTGGCCTGCCAGTCGGACTTGCCGGCCAGTGGTTCCATCACCTTGCGCACCCGCGAGATGCGCCGCTCGGCGTTGGTGAAGGTGCCGTCCTTCTCGAGGAAGGAACTGCCCGGCAGGAACACATGGGCGAACTTGGCGGTTTCGTTGAGGAAGATGTCCTGCACCACCACGCACTCCATCGCCGACAGCGCGGCGGTGACGTGCTGGGTGTTGGGGTCGCTCTGGGCGATGTCCTCGCCCTGGCAGTACAGCGCCTTGAAGCTGCCGCCGAGCGCGGCCTCGAACATGTTGGGGATGCGCAGGCCCGGATCGGGTTGCAGGGTGACGCCCCAGGCCTGTTCGAACTGGGCGCGGACCTCGGCGTTGGAGACATGCCGGTAACCCGGCAGCTCGTGCGGGAAGGAGCCCATGTCGCAGGAACCCTGCACGTTGTTCTGCCCGCGCAGCGGGTTGACCCCCACGCCTTCGCGGCCGATGTTGCCGGTGGCCATGGCCAGGTTGGCGATGCCCATCACGGTGGTACTGCCCTGGCTGTGCTCGGTGACGCCCAGGCCATAGTAGATGGCCGCATTGCCACCGGTGGCGTACAGGCGCGCCGCCTGACGAATCAGCTGCGGCTCGACGCCACAGACCGGGCCGAGCACCTCCGGCGAATTCTCCGCCTGGCCGACGAAGGCGCTCCAGCGGGCGAAGTCCGCGGCTTCGCAGCGCGCGTCGATGAATGCCTGGTCGAGCAGGCCCTCGCTGACGATGACGTGCGCCAGCGCGTTGAGCATGGCCACGTTGGTGCCCGGACGCAGCGCCAGGTGCAGCTCGGCGCGGGCGTGCGGCGAATCCACCAGGTCGATGCGCCGCGGATCGATGACAATCAGCCGTGCGCCCTGACGCAGGCGGCGCTTGAGCTGGGAGCCGAACACCGGGTGCGCGTCGGTGGGGTTGGCGCCGATCACCAGGATCACGTCGGCCTGCATCACGGAATCGAAGTTCTGCGTGCCGGCCGACTCGCCGAGGGTCTGCTTGAGGCCGTAGCCGGTCGGCGAGTGGCAGACGCGCGCACAGGTATCGACGTTGTTGTTGCCGAAGCCGGCTCGCACCAGCTTCTGCACCAGGTAGACCTCCTCGTTGGTGCAGCGGCTGGAGGTGATGCCACCGATGGAGTCACGCCCGTAGGCCAGCTGGATGCGGCGGAACTCGCTGGCGGCGTAGGTCACCGCCTCGTCCCAGCTGACCTCCTGCCACGGATCGCTGATGCGTTTGCGGATCATCGGCTTGGTGATGCGATCCGGGTGGGTCGCATAGCCCCAGGCGAAGCGCCCCTTGACGCAGGAGTGGCCGTGGTTGGCCTGGCCGTTCTTGTCCGGCACCATGCGCACCAACTCGTCGCCCTTCATCTCGGCGCGGAACGAGCAACCGACACCGCAGTAGGCACAGGTGGTGATCACACTGCGCTCGGGCTGGCCCTTCTCGACCACGCTCTTTTCCATCAGCGTCGCGGTCGGGCAGGCCTGCACGCAGGCGCCGCAGGAGACGCACTCGGAGCTGAGGAAATCCTCGCCCCCCGCCGCCGCCACTCGCGAGTCGAAGCCACGCCCGTCGATGGTCAGGGCGAAGGTGCCCTGTACCTCCTCGCAGGCCCGCACGCAGCGGCTGCAGACGATGCACTTGCTCGGGTCGTAGTCGAAGTAGGGGTTGGAGACGTCCTTGGCCTCGCTCAGGTGGTTGGCCCCCTCGTAGCCGTAACGCACCTCGCGCAGGCCGACCTGGCCGGCGACGGTCTGCAGCTCGCAGTTGCCGTTGGCCGAGCAGGTCAGGCAGTCCAGCGGGTGATCGGAGATGTACAGCTCCATCACGTTGCGGCGCAGGGTCGCCAGCTTCGTGGTCTGGGTACGCACCACCATGCCCTCGCTGACCGGCGTGGTGCAGGACGCGGGGTAGCCGCGCATGCCCTCGATCTCGACCAGGCACATGCGGCAGGAGCCGAAGGCTTCCAGATTGTCGCTGGCGCAGAGCTTGGGAATGCTGGTGCCGAGCATCGCGGCGGCGCGCATCACCGAGGTGCCGGCCGGCACGCTGATGCTGCGTCCATCGATGTTCAGGCTGACCTGCACCTCGCTCTCGCGAGCAGGGGTGCCGAAGTCGGTGTCCGTGGCGGGGTCGAAGTAGCTGATCATTGTTCTGCCTCCGAGGTCTTGAGCCCGAAGTCGCCGGGGAAGTGCTTGAGCGCACTGCTCACCGGAAAGGCCGTCATTCCACCCAGGGCACACAGGGAGCCGTGGGTCAGGGTGTCGCACAGGTCCTTGAGGATGATCACCTGCTCGTCACGGGCAGCGTCATCGCTGGCCGCCAGCAGGCGGTCGACCACCTCGACGCCGCGGGTGGAGCCGATGCGACAGGGCGTGCACTTGCCGCAGGACTCCTCGGCGCAGAACGCCAGGGCGAAACGCGCCATCTGCGCCATGTCCAGGCTGTCATCGGCCAGCACCACGCCACCGTGCCCGAGCATCGCGCCCATGGCGGCAAAGGCCTCGTAATCCAGCGGCGTGTCGAACTGCGCCGGAGGCACCCAGGCGCCCAGCGGGCCGCCGACCTGCGCCGCCTTGATCGGCCGGCCGCTGGCGGTCCCGCCGCCGTAGTCCTCCACCAGCTCGCGCAGGGTCAGGCCGAAGGCGCGCTCGACCAGGCCGCCCTGGCGGACGTTGCCGGCGAGCTGGAACGGCATGGTGCCGAGCGAGCGCCCCATGCCGAAATCGCGGTAGAAGGCGGCGCCACGCGCCAGGATGACCGGCACCGAGGCCAGGGTCAGCACGTTGTGCACCAGCGTGGGCTGGCCGAACAGCCCCTGCAGCGCCGGCAGCGGCGGCTTGGCCCGCACCGTGCCACGCTTGCCCTCGAGGGATTCGAGCAGCGAGGTCTCTTCGCCGCAGATGTAGGCGCCAGCGCCGACACGCACCTCCAGGTCGAAGGCGCGGCCACTGCCGCCCACATCGGCGCCGAGCCAGCCGGCTGCGCGGGCGACCTCGATGGCCTCGCGCAGGACCTGCACGGCCTGCGGGTATTCGGAGCGCACGTAGATGTAGCCCATGCTCGCCTCGACCGCCAGGCC
Source organism: Pseudomonas sp. BMW13 (assembly GCF_013357275.1). NCBI lineage: Bacteria > Pseudomonadati > Pseudomonadota > Gammaproteobacteria > Pseudomonadales > Pseudomonadaceae > Pseudomonas > Pseudomonas sp. BMW13. The sequence continues at coordinate 176,956 of NZ_SUKD01000012.1, forward strand.
GGCAATCGCCATGCCCTCGATCAGCACGAAGGGGTCGCCCTCCATCAGCATGCGGTCGGCGAAGGTGCCGGAGTCGCCTTCGTCGGCATTGCACACCACGTACTTCTGCGCGGCCTGGGCGCCGCGCACGGTGCGCCACTTGATGCCGGCCGGGAAGGCCGCGCCGCCACGCCCGCGCAGCCCGGAATCGAGCACCTCGGTGACGATGGCGTCGCCGTCCATGCCGATGGCGCGGGTCAGCCCCGCGAATCCGCCGCTGGCGCAATAATCCTCCAGCACCGTGGGCCGGGTCAGACCGGCACGGGCGAAGATCAGTCGTTGCTGGCTATGGATGAACGGCAGCGCCTCGACCAGTCCGACGGCAGCCGGCGCCGGGTTGCCGGCATCGGTCAGGGCATCGAGCAGCGCGCCGGCCTGGTCGGCAGACAACGGGCCGAAACCCTGGCGCCCTTCGGCGCTGTCGACCTCCACCAGCGGCTCCAGCCAGTACATGCCGCGCGAACTGCTGCGGCGGATCTCCAGCGGCAACTGGCGGCGCTCGGCCTCCTCGCGCAGGGCCTCGGCCAGCAGATCGGCACCCACTGCGCGGGCGAGCGAATCGCAGGGAACATGGAGCGTCAGCATGATTCTTTCTCCAGGCAGCCTTCGACCAGTTCGTGCAGGCGCTGCGGCGTCACCCGCGCATGCACCTGGCCATCCAGTTCCAGGGCCGGAGAACAGGCGCAGGCACCCAGGCAGTAGACCGGGCGCAGACTGATCTGGCCATCCGCGCTGGAGCCGTGGTCATCCAGGTCGAGGTGCTCGCGCACCTGGGCGGCCAGCGCCTTGGCACCACGGCTCTGGCACGACTCGGCGAGGCACAGGCGCAGGATGTGCCTGGCCGGCGCGACGCGGCGGAAGTCGTGGTAGAAGCTGATCACGCCGAGCACCTCGGCCTGGGTCAGGTTCAGGGCATGGGCGATCTCGCCGATGGCGATATCCGGTATGTGACCGATACCGTCCTGGATGGCGTGCAGCACGGGCAGCAGGGCGCCGGGGGTGTCCTTGTGCGCGTGCAGAACGCCTTGGATCAAAGGCAGGTGAAGCGTCTCATCAGGCATTACAGCGTTCCTCTGTCACAGGCCGTTGTTGTTCTTGGGGCCTGGAGGTTTCGGCTGTGGCGAGCGGCCCGCCACGGTTGCGGGCCGATCACCATCGAAGATGGCCAGGGCGGTGCATCTGCGCGCACGCGCCTGGGCATTGGCTGAGCTTGCCATTCCCGCACCGGCGGGATTGCACCGCAGCGACGCCGCGCATACTGAAACCGACGCCCGGCGACGAAGCACTGCCACACCCATCCTTTATAGGCGTTGACGACAGGATTCGCCGCGCCATCGCGCCCGTCATCGCGAACGCGCCATGGCCCGGAGCCCGCCAGGCAGACGCGAAAGCGGCGCAGCGAAGCCCGCATGTCTATCCGCGACCGGTTTGACGTTTTCGGCAATACCCCAGTCGTTTTTACGCGATAGCGCCCAAAGTCCCGGGGATATGCTCCCCCCAAAGCGCCGACAGTCGATTCGGCGCAGAAGAACCCAAGGGGACAGCCTGATGAGCCCAGCCGAATTGCACGCCGACAGCATCGTCATCGACGGTCTGATCATTGCCAAATGGAACCGCGAACTGTTCGAAGACATGCGCAAGGGTGGCCTGACCGCCGCCAACTGCACCGTGTCCGTGTGGGAGGGTTTCCAGGCCACCGTCAACAGCATCGCCGCCAGCAGCAAGCTGATCCGCGAGAACAGCGACCTGGTGATGCCGGTACGCACCACCGCCGACATCCGCAAGGCCAAGGAACTGGGCAAGACCGGCATCCTCTTCGGCTTCCAGAATGCCCATGCCTTCGAAGACCAGATCGGCTACGTGGAGGTGTTCAAGCAGCTCGGCGTCGGCATCGTGCAGATGTGCTACAACACCCAGAACCTGGTCGGCACCGGCTGCTACGAGCGTGACGGCGGCCTGTCCGGGTTCGGCCGCGAGATCGTCGCCGAGATGAACCGTGTCGGCATCATGTGCGACCTGTCGCACGTCGGCTCCAAGACCAGCGAGGAGGTCATCCTCGAATCGAAGAAGCCGGTCACCTACTCCCACTGCCTGCCGTCCGGCCTGAAGGAGCACCCGCGCAACAAGTCCGACGAAGAGCTGAAGTTCATCGCCGACCACGGCGGCTTCGTCGGCGTGACCATGTTCGCGCCGTTCCTGGCCAAGGGCATCGACTCGACCATCGACGACTACGCCGAAGCCATCGAGTACGTGATGAACATCGTCGGCGAAGACGCCATCGGCATCGGCACCGACTTCACCCAGGGCCACGGCCAGGACTTCTTCGAGTACCTGACCCACGACAAGGGCTATGCCCGTCGCCTGACCAACTTCGGCAAGATCATCAACCCGCTGGGCATCCGCACCGTGGGCGAATTCCCCAACCTCACCGAGACCCTGCTGGGGCGCGGCCATTCCGAACGCGTGGTGCGCAAGATCATGGGCGAGAACTGGGTACGCGTTCTGGCCGATGTCTGGGGCGAGTAAGCCCTTCACGATAATCAATCGACTGCATCTCGTAGGGTGGATGACGCTTCTTTCATCCACCAACCCCGCACGCGGCGGGCTTAACGCTGCGGTGGATGGATGAAGCGCCATCCACCCTACCTACAACCTGATTCCGGAGTTGCCAACATGTCCACCCACGCCCCCGAAATGCCCATCCTGGTCGACGACGAAACCGGCGTCTGGACCACCGACGCGCTGCCGATGCTGTATGTGCCGCGCCACTTCTTCGTCAACAACCACATGGGCATCGAGGAAGTGCTCGGCGCCGACAAGTACGCCGAGATCCTCTACAAGGCCGGCTACAAGTCCGCGTGGCATTGGTGCGAGAAGGAAGCCGAGTGCCATGGCATCGAAGGCGCGGCGGTGTTCGAGCACTACATGAAGCGTCTGTCGCAGCGCGGCTGGGGCCTGTTCGAAACGCAGAAGCTGGACCTGGAGACCGGCTACGCCGAGGTCAAGCTCAAGCATTCGGCCTTCGTCTACGTGTACGGCAAGGTGAACCGCAAGGTCGACTACATGTTCACCGGCTGGTTCTCCGGCGCCATCGACCAGATCCTGGCCGCCAAGGGCAGCCCGATCCGCACCGTCACCGTGCAGGAATACAGCGGCTCCGAAGAAGGCCATGACGACGGGCTGTTCATCACCCGGCCACTCTGAGTCACCCATAAGAAATCCGCGAGAGGGCCTCAGCCGCGACGGCAGCCCTCTAGCGGAACCGCTACAGCGCTTACCGTGAGGATGCCGTAATGGCCTTCGAAGCAATGTTCCAGCCGATCCAGATCGGCAAGCTCACCATCCGCAACCGCGTGCTCTCCACCGCGCATGCCGAGGTCTACGCCACCGATGGCGGCATGACCACCGAGCGCTACGTCAAATACTACGAAGAGAAGGCCAAGGGCGGCATCGGCCTGGCCATCTGCGGCGGCTCCTCGGTGGTGGCCATCGACAGCCCGCAGGAATGGTGGAGCTCGGTGAACCTGTCCACCGACCGCATCATCCCGCACTTCCAGAATCTCGCCGACGCCATGCACAAGCACGGCGCCAAGATCATGATCCAGATTACCCACATGGGTCGTCGCTCGCGCTGGGACGGCTTCAACTGGCCGACCCTGATGTCGCCGTCCGGCGTGCGTGAGCCGGTGCACCGCGCCACCTGCAAGACCATCGAGGTCGAGGAAATCTGGCGCGTGATCGGCAACTACGCGCAGGCCGCACGCCGCGCCAAGGAAGGCGGCCTGGATGGCGTCGAGCTGTCCGCCGTGCACCAGCACATGATCGACCAGTTCTGGTCGCCGCGGGTGAACAAGCGTACCGACGAATGGGGCGGCAGCTTCGAGGGGCGCATGAAGTTCGGCCTGGAAGTGCTCAAGGCCGTGCGCGCCGAGGTCGGTGACGACTTCTGCGTGGGCATGCGCATCTGCGGCGACGAATTCCACCCGGACGGCCTGTCCCACGAGGACATGAAGCAGATCGCCGCCTACTACGACGCCACTGGCATGATCGACTTCATCGGCGTGGTCGGCTCGGGCTGCGACACCCACAACACCCTGGCCAACGTCATCCCCAACATGAGCTACCCGCCGGAGCCCTTCCTGCACCTGGCGGCCGGGATCAAGGAAGTGGTCAAGGTGCCGGTGCTGCACGCGCAGAACATCAAGGACCCGAACCAGGCCACGCGCATCCTCGAGGGCGGCTACGTCGACATGGTCGGCATGACCCGCGCGCACATCGCCGACCCGCACCTGATCGCCAAGATCAAGATGGGCCAGGTCGACCAGATCAAGCAGTGCGTCGGTGCCAACTACTGCATCGACCGTCAGTACCAGGGCCTGGACGTGCTGTGCATCCAGAACGCTGCGACCAGCCGTGAATACATGGGCGTGCCGCACATCATCGAGAAAACCACCGGGCCCAAGCGCAAGGTGGTGGTCGTCGGTGGCGGCCCGGCCGGCATGGAAGCGGCGCGCGTCGCCGCCGAGCGCGGCCACGACGTGACCCTGTTCGAGAAGCAGGACCAGCTGGGCGGGCAGATCACCCTGGCAGCCAAGGCGCCTCAGCGTGACCAGATCGCCGGCATCACCCGCTGGTACCAGCTGGAACTGGCGCGCCTGGGCATCGACCTGCGCCTGAGCACTCCGGCGGACGAGGCGACCATTCTCGACCTGCGCCCGGATGTCGTGCTGCTGGCCAACGGCGGCCACTCCTTCCTCGAGCAGAACGAACACTGGGGCGCCGCCGAAGGGCTGGTGGTGAGCAGCTGGGACGTGCTGGCAGGCAAGGTCGCACCGGGCAAGAACGTGCTGGTGTACGACACCATCTGCGAATTCACCGGCATGTCGGTGGCCGACTTCCTCGCCGACAAGGGTGCGCAGGTCGAGATCGTCACCGACGACATCAAGCCGGGCGTGGCCATGGGCGGTACCACCTTCCCCACCTACTACCGCAGCCTGTATCCGAAGGAAGTCATCATGACCGGTGACATGATGCTGGAGAAGGTCTACCGCGAGGGTGACAAGCTGGTGGCGGTACTCGAGAACGAGTACACCGGCCAGAAAGAGGAGCGCGTGATCGACCAGGTGGTGGTGGAGAACGGCGTGCGTCCGGACGAAGGCCTCTACTACGCGCTCAAGGAAGGCTCGCGCAACAAGGGCCAGATCGACGTCGAGGCGCTGTTCGCGATCAAGCCGCAGCCCTGCCTCTCCGAGCCGGGCGACAGCTATCTGCTGTTCCGCATCGGCGACTGCGTCGCGCAGCGTAACGTGCACGCGGCGATCTACGACGCCCTGCGGCTCTGTAAAGACTTTTAAGCAGCCTCCTGTAGGAGCCGGCTTGCCGGCGACAGACGATGACGTGACTGCGTTGCTCGCGCGTCCGAATCGCTGGCCAGCCGGCTCCTACAAGACCCTTGCGGGAGCTTCACCATGCTTGGCACTCTACTTCCCATCCTGCTCTTCGCCGCCCTCGGCCTCGCCGTGCTGGGCGCGCTGAAGCGCTTCTTCATGTGGCGCCGTGGCCGGCCGGCCAAGGTCGACTGGATCGGCGGCCTGCTGCAGATGCCGCGCCGCTACCTGGTCGATCTGCACCATGTGGTCGAACGCGACAAGTACATGTCCAGGACCCACGTCGCCACCGCCGGCGGCTTCGTCCTGGCAGCCGTGCTGGCCATCCTCGTGCACGGTTTCGGCCTGCACAACCGCATCCTCGGCTTCGCCCTGCTGGCGGCCACCGTGCTGATGTTCAGCGGCGCCCTGTTCGTCGCCAAGCGTCGTCTGGACCCGCCGTCGCGCCTGTCGAAAGGCCCATGGATGCGTTTGCCGAAGAGCCTGCTGATGTTCGCGGCCAGCTTCTTCATCGCCACCCTGCCGGTGGCCGGCATTCTCCCCGCCGGTTTCGGTGGCTGGGTTCTGGCCATCCTCCTTGCCGTTGGCGTGGCCTGGGGCGTGTCCGAGCTGTTCTTCGGCATGACCTGGGGCGGGCCGATGAAACATGCCTTCGCCGGTGCCCTGCACCTGGCCTGGCACCGCCGCGCCGAGCGTTTCGCTGGTGGCCGCTCCAGCGGCCTGAAAGCGCTGGACCTGAACGACCCGAAAGCACCGCTGGGGGTGGAAAAACCCAGCGACTTCACCTGGAACCAGCTGCTTGGCTTCGACGCCTGCGTGCAGTGCGGCAAGTGCGAGGCCATGTGCCCGGCCTTCGCCGCCGGCCAGCCGCTGAATCCGAAGAAGCTGATCCAGGACATGGTCATCGGCCTGGCGGGCGGCAACGACGCCAAGTTCGCCGGCAGCCCCTACCCAGGCAAACCGCTCGGTGAACACAGCGGCGGCCCGCACCAGCCGATCGTCTCGCTGCACGGCAAGGCGCTGGTCGATGCCGAAACGCTGTGGTCGTGCACCACCTGCCGCGCCTGCGTCGAGGAATGCCCGATGATGATCGAGCACGTCGACGCCATCGTCGACATGCGTCGCCACCTGACCCTGGAGAAAGGCGCCACGCCGAACAAGGGTGCCGAGGTGCTGGACAACCTGATCGCCACCGACAACCCCGGCGGTTTCAACCCGGGCGGCCGCCTGAACTGGGCCGCCGACCTGAACCTGCCACTGCTCGCCGACAAGGGCGAGACCGACGTGCTGTTCTGGGTCGGTGACGGCGCCTTCGACATGCGCAACCAGCGCACCCTGCGCGCCTTCGTGAAGATCCTCAATACCGCCGGTGTCGACTTCGCCGTGCTCGGCCTGGAAGAACGCGACAGCGGTGACGTGGCCCGTCGCCTGGGTGACGAGGCGACCTTCCAGCACCTGGCCAAGCGCAATATCGCGACCATGGCCAAGTACCGCTTCAAGCGCATCGTCAGCTGCGACCCGCACAGTTTCCACGTACTGAAGAACGAGTACGGCGCGCTCGGCGGCAACTACCAGGTGCTGCACCACAGCACCTTCATCGACGAGCTGGTGCGCAATGGCTCGCTCAACCTCGGGCAGAGCAAGGCCGCCAGCGTCACCTACCATGACCCCTGCTACCTGGGTCGCTACAACGGCGAGTACGAAGCGCCGCGCGCGGTGCTCAGGGCCATCGGCATCGAGGTCAGGGAGATGGAACGTTCGGGCTTCCGTTCGCGCTGCTGCGGCGGCGGTGGCGGCGCGCCGATCACCGACATCCCCGGCAAGCAACGCATCCCCGACATGCGCATGGTCGACATCAGGGAAACCGGCGCCGAGCTGGTCGCCGTCGGCTGCCCGCAGTGCACGGCGATGCTCGAAGGCGTGGTCGCACCGCGCCCGGAAATCAAGGACATCGCCGAACTGGTCGCCGAGGTGCTGATCGAGCCCACCGAAGTGCCGGCCAAGCGCCCGAACGCCCAGCGTGCAGCCGCGGAGGTGCAGTGATGAACGCGAGCGACGCAGGGCGGGGGCAACCCGCCAGCACCTGTCCGGCGGGTTGCACCCGCCCTACGCACCGTCTGGAGGCCATGCAATGAGCGACATCATCCGCCGCGACCCACGCGCCGAGTGGATCGCCCGCAACCGCCTGCATCCGCTGCATGCGTCGATGCAGAAGGCCGAGACCAGCTGGATGGGCCCCAACGGCATCATCCGCAAGAACCCGCACGCGCTGGCGGCCGGCTTCATCGGCCCGGCCGGCATCAAGCGCATCGACCGCAGCGGCGCCCAGCAGGGCACCAGTGGCAAACGACAGAGCGCCAGCGTGGAGGTGCAGCTGCCGCTGCACGTGGTCGAGCAACCGGCCTACCACATCGTGGTGGTGCCCGACATGGTCGGCGGCCGCCTCTCCAGCCACGACAAGGACCTGCTCGGCCTGGCCCACAAGCTGGCGGCCGATGGCGGTGCAGTGGTCGCCGTGCTGTTCGGTGACGACAAGGAAAGCGCCTTCGATACCGCCGGCGTGGACCGCATCCTGCGCATCGCCGGCGACACCTTCGACGGCTATGCGCCGGAGGCCCGTGTGCTCGCCCTCAGCGCCGTCGAGGCGCAACTGGCGCCGCGCCACTGGTTGCTGCCCGACAGCCGCACCGGCGGTGGCGAGCTGGGCCGACGCCTGGCCGCCAAGCTCGGCGAGCGTCCGGCCACCCGCGTCTGGCAGGTAGCTGGCGAACAGGTGACCGGCCGTGCCGGCAGCGGCCAGCAGGACCTGCAGCGCGCGCTGCCCCGGCTGCTGCTGGCCGCCGCCGAATGCGCCGAGCCGGTCAGCGAAACGCGTCATGAGGCGCGCCCGCTGGAGCTCAGCAGCAAGATCGCGCAGAGCCTGCCACGCATCGAGGACCTCGGTTCCGTCGCCGTCGACCCGGCGCAGATTCCCATGGCCGAGTCCGAGTTCATCCTCTCCGGCGGCAACGGCGTGAAGGACTGGGAACTGTTCCACCAGGCCGCAGTTGCCCTGGGCGCCACCGAAGGCGCCTCGCGCGTGGCGGTGGACGACGGTTTCATGCCGCGCAACCGCCAGGTCGGCGCCACCGGCACCTGGGTTACCGCCCGCGTGTACGTTGCGGTGGGGATCTCCGGCGCCATCCAGCACCTGCAGGGCATCGGCGCCTGCGACAAGGTGGTGGCGGTGAACATGGACCCCGGCTGCGACATGATCAAACGTGCCGACCTCTCGGTGATCGGCGACTCGGCGCTGATCCTCCAGGCGCTGATCGAACGTGTCGCCGCCTGGCGCCAGGAGGGCAAGCGCGATGCAGCCTGAAACCTGCGTAGCCCGGATGCAATCCGCAGCCCTCACAACCCATCCCCGGAGTGCATCCGGGCCAAGGGGGAGCCATGCCTGATCTGAATATCGTCGCCCTGGTTTCGGTTGGCGCACACCCGACCTCGGGACGGGCGCGCCGCGCCGAACAGGACGCCCGCGCGGTGGAACTCGGCCTGCGCCTGGCCGGACAGAATCTGCAACTGCTGCATGCCGGCGACCCACAGGCCGAAGCGCTGCGCGGCTACCTGGGCATGGGCCTGGAGCAGCTCGACGTCCTCGAACAGACCGAGGGCGCCGACGCCCTGCCGTTGCTGGTCGACTACCTGCAAGGCAGCCGTACCCAACTGGTCCTGACCGGCAGCCAGGCGGAAACCGGCGAGGGGTCGGGCATGCTGCCGTTCCTCCTCGCCGAGCACCTGGGCTGGCCGATGGTGGTCGGCCTGGCCGAAGTGGAGAAGGTCGAGAATGGCGTGGCGCAGGTACTGCAAGCCCTGCCCCGTGGCCAGCGGCGACGCCTCAAGGTCCGCCTGCCGTGTGTCGCCAGCGTCGACAATGCCGCCCCCGTGGCGCGGCAGAGTGCCTTCGGCCCGGCCCGACGCGGCCTGATCGAGGCGCATGAAGTCGCGGTGGTGGACGACCCGCTGCTGGCCGCAGCCAGCCTGCAACCGGCCAGGCCGCGCCCGAAGCGGCTCAAGGTGATCAAGGCCAAGACCGGTGCCGAACGGATGAAGGCCGCGACGGCCAAGGCCAGTGGCGGCGGCGGTCAGGTGCTCAAGGATGTCTCGCCACAGGAAGGCGCAGAGGCTATCTTCAAGCTATTGATCGAAGAAGGCGTACTGCGCTAGCAGGCGGCTGAACGACGACCTGCGCTGCCAAGAGGAGCCACGACCATGATGCATGCCGACCTGATCGACCAGGAAGACTTCCGCGAACACCTGATCGCCCTGGGCCTGAACATCCCCCCGGGCGCCTCGCCGGAACAGGCCTGCGAGCTGGCCGTCAGCGGGCTCAGCGCCGAGCGCGCCATCGCCCTGCGGCGCCTGGTGGAAGAACTGCTGGGCGGCAGCGCCACCCTGCTGCCCAACGTGCGCGAGGCCATCAGCCGGCATCTGCTGCCGGCGCTGGTGCCCAAGCCCAGCTGAACGCTACAGCAAAGCTGCCTCCCAGCAGACTCCTGCTGCGTGGGAGGGGCAAAAAAAGGGGCGCCACTGGCGCCCCTTTTTCATTGCCGCGCGGTCAGATGCGCACGCTGGCGAAGGTCGACTCGCCCTGGGCTCGGTTCAGCGCCAGCACGGCACTGGAGTTGACCTGCTGATCGGGGATCGGCAGCAGCACCACCAGGTTGTTGCCCTGCTGACCCGCGCGCTCGTCACGCGGCGGAATACCGAAGTACTCGCGGTAGCACTTGGAAAAGTGTGGGGTGGAGACGAAGCCGCAGACCGAGGCGACCTCGATGATCGACATGCTGGTCTGCTTGAGCAGCTGGCGTGCGCGAATCAGGCGCAGCTTGAGGTAGTAACGCGACGGCGAGCAGTGCAGGTATTTCTGGAACAGGCGCTCCAGTTGGCGCCGGGAGATGTCGACGAAGCAGGCCAGTTCGTCGAGGTCGATCGGCTCCTCCAGGTTGGCTTCCATCAAGGCGACGATTTCCTGCAGCTTCGGCTGATTGCTGCCCAGCATGTGCTTGAGCGGCACGCGCTGATGATCCTGTTCGTTGCGAATGCGTTCGTAGATGAACATCTCGGAGATGCCGGCGGCCAGTTCACGACCATGCTGCTGGCCGATCAGGTGCAGCATCATGTCCATCGGCGCGGTACCGCCGGAGCTGGTGTGACGATTGCGATCGATGGAGAACAGACGCGTGGTGATGGCCGCACGCGGGAAGGCTTCCTGCATCGACGCCAGGCATTCCCAGTGCACACTGCAGTCATAGCCATCGAGCAGGCCGGCCTTCGCCAGCGCCCAGCTGCCGGTGCACACCGCACCGAGCTGCCGGCCCTGGCGCGCCTGCAGTTGCAGCCAGCTGACGTGCTCGCGCTTGACGCTGTGCTGGATGTCCACACCGCCGCAGACGATCACCGCATCCAGCGCCGGCGCGTTGTGCATGGCCGTGTCCGGGGTGATCTGCAGGCCGTCGCTGGCGCTGACCGGCTGACCGTCGTGGGTCAGGGTGTGCCAGCGGAACAGTTCCTTGCCGGAAAGCTGGTTGGCCATGCGCAGCGGTTCCACCGCCGAGGCGAGGGAAATCAGGGTGAAGTTGTCCAGAAGCAGGAAGCCGATGGACTGAGAAACGCGATTCTGGGGTTGTCCCCCCTGGCCTAACTGCGACATCGATGAACACCTCACGCCAAGCACGGTATGAACCCCGCTCGAGGAGGGGCTCTCTTCTAGTTCTGCCGCCGATCAAGGGACCCGCGCAGCTATGCAAATTCACGCAAAGGCCATGCCTAAATTGATTACGCGTTCAAAAATAAATCGCGCGCGACGCACACCGCGAAAATGCCGGCTCGGACTGCCTGGAAAGAGGCGACCCAGGCACACGCAAAGCCACGTGAGCAGAGGGTTTGAGCATTTCGGTAGCACTCGTCTGACAACGTGCTACGGGGCGCCGTTCGCGCAGTAACGCTTGCCCGGTAACAGCCGCGACCGACCGGTCATTTTGCATGATCTGGGCGCCCGTATCGGCCGCACCAAAATCTCGCGAAAGAGGGCCATCTGGGGCGACTTTGCACCAGCAAGGATCAGCACGCGCCGGCACATCTGAACGCACCTCTCGAAGCCCCGCGAGGCCGCGCGCGTGACGCCTGCGCAACGCGAACAGCGTCGACCCGAGCGCGCCGGAATCCGGCTGCACATCTGCTCGCCGCACGCTGCCCATGATCGGGTTTTCACCATCCGCATCACGCCTGACACCGACCCCGGCATGCTCGGGCGCGGCGCCGCGGCAGGCGCACCGGCCACGTCTCGATTCGGCATGCGGAGGTCGTTTTTCAGGCGGCCCGGCGGCCTGTCTCTTGCTACGAAATAGCCCGCACGCGCTGCACCGCAAGAGGATCTACCCATCTCTGGCCACCCCGCACACAGGACTGCTCATGAACAGACTTAGCCCGCTGCTGCTCGCCACCACCCTGCTCTGCTCCGCCACGCTGCAAGCCGCCGAAGATGCACGCTGCGAGCTGGTACGCCTGAGCGATGTCGGCTGGACCGATATCACCATGACCACCGCAGTGGCCCGACTGGTACTCGGGGAAATCGGCTATCGCACCCAGGTGCAGCGCATGTCCCTGCCCGATACCTACCGCAGCCTGTCGGAAGGTCAGCTGGATGTGTTCCTCGGTAACTGGATGCCGGCACAGGCCGACCTGGTCCAGAACCACCTCGACAGCGGCAAGATCGAAAAACTGCACACCAACCTGCCGACGGTGCGTTACACCCTGGCCGTGCTGACGCCAGGCTACGAGGCCGGACTGAAGGATTTCGCCGACATCCACCGCTTCAAGGACCAGCTCGGCGGGCAGATCTTCGGGATCGAGCCCGGTAACGAGGGCAACGAGATGGTCAAGGGGATGATCCGCGACAACACCTTCGGCCTTGCCGGTTTCACCCTGGTGGAGTCCAGCGAGAGCGGCATGCTCAACCATGTCGAGCGCGCCCAGCGCCTGGACAAGTGGGCGGTCTTCCTCGGCTGGGAACCGCACCCCATGAACGAGCGTCTGAAAATGAACTACCTGGCAGGCGGTGACGACTTCTTCGGCGCCAACTACGGTGCCGCCCAGGTCAATACCGTGGCCCGGGGCGACTTCAGCCGGCAATGCCCCAACCTGGCGCGACTGTTTCGCAACATGACCTTCACCATCTCGGCGGAGAACCACCTGATGAGTGCGGTACTGGAAGGCAATACCAACCGCCGGCGCGTAGCCAAGCAATGGATCGAGGAGAACCCGCAGATAGTGGCCAGCTGGCTCGAAGGCGTCACCCGCTACCAGGGCGGGCCGATTACCACCGCCTTTGATACGCCTTTGGCCTCCAGCAACTGAAAAACGGCGAAAAGACGAGAATAAGCGATAAAAATCACTCATCTTTCAAGAACACAAGAAAACCCAGACACCTTCGCCGACGTGTTCCCGCGCAGCGCGGTTCCGCGGTCCGGGTGACTCCCGAGTCAGCTCGAACCGATAGCCGTTTTCACTCGCCACGGAGTGGGCGAATGCACCTTTCTGTAAATTTTTTTCAACATCGCCACAGCCCCCGCGATACGCTGCCTGAGCCACTCTGGAAGGGCAAGAACCACGCCCGGCGCGGCTTCCAGCCTTGGCCAAGGGGTAAAAAAGTCTGTTAAGGTTTTTAAGGCACGCGCTCGAAACCGTCTCCCGGCACCTGCCCGGAAACGGTTCGAGAGCGCATCGAGCAGTGGAATCGGGAGCCCGGAAAACGTCAGAACGACGGGAATGCACACCACGTGATGGGGTATGTCGTCGCCCAACACGTCAGGGTCGCAAATCGACAATTGCGCAGACCCCAAGACTATATCGTTGAGTCAGCCGATGACGTCGCTGCCGCATCTCAAGAGAGAGCGGCAGACCGGGGCCCTCCGCCCCGGACCGAAGAACAGAACAAGCGCTGGCCCCCCCGCGATTGGGCGCCAGCCCAACAAGAAATTTCGGATGTACGCATGCGCCAGGATGGCGCATGAAATCCCAAGGGAATGGGCTTCGAAACACTGCCAGAGGGTTTGGAAAGCGGTTTGCAGCACGGCAAGACAGTGGTCACTCATCAACAGGTCGCGACGACGCAGCGGGCAGTTCCTGCCAACGGCCGCGTGCGTTGCGGTGTGCCCGAGTGTCACCAACCCGGCCAGCAGCGAAACGCCCACCAGCCTCGACACTTCAGCAAACACCCACACAGGTATCAGAGACCTGACACAGCTGACCTACGCTTCGACGACGCGTGCTCGGCCGTGCCAGCGTGACCTGAATATCGCTTGAAGGGGAAACGTCCCATGCAGTCTGGAAAGATCGTGGTCGAACACCTGTACAAGGTTTTCGGCTCAAACCCACAAGAAGCCATCGACTTGCTCAAGGAAGGCTGGAGCAAGGAGAAGATCCTGGCCGAGAAAGGCGCCGTGATCGGCGTCAGTGATGTCTCGTTCAGTGTCGAAGAAGGCGAAATCTTCGTTCTCATGGGCCTCTCCGGCTCTGGCAAGTCCACCCTGATCCGCCTCATCAACCGCCTGGTCGAACCCAGCGCCGGCGATGTCTACATCGATGGCCAGAACGTCGCCAAGCTGCCGCAGTCGCAACTGATCGACCTGCGTCGTCGCGACATGAGCATGGTCTTCCAGTCCTTCGCCCTGATGCCTTCGCGCAGCGTGCTGGACAACGCCGCGTTCGGCCTCGAAGTCGCCGGCGTCGGCCGCAAGGAACGCGAGAAGCGCGCCATGGACGTGCTCACCCAGGTCGGCCTGGACACCTTCGCCCACAAGTACCCGCATGAACTCTCCGGCGGCATGCAGCAGCGCGTTGGCCTGGCCCGCGCGCTGACGGTGAACCCGTCGATGATCATCATGGACGAGGCCTTCTCCGCCCTCGACCCGCTCAAGCGCCGCGAAATGCAGGACGTGCTGCTGGAGCTGCAGAAGACCCATCGCCGCACCATCATCTTCGTTTCCCACGACATCGAAGAAGCCATGCGCATCGGTACCCGCATCGGCATCATGGAAGGCGGCAAGCTGATCCAGGTCGGCACCCCGCAGGAGCTGATCGAGAAGCCGGCCAACGAGTACGTGCGCAACTTCTTCGACACCGTCGACACCAGCCGCTACCTCACCGCCGGCCAGCTCAAGGCCGACAGCGTGCCGACCTACGTCTACAACGGCAAGGCGCCGGATGCGGCGAAGATCTGCAAGGAACTGCAGGCGCTGGACAAGCACTACGCCTTCATCGTCGACGAGCAGAACAATTTCCAGGGCTCCATCAGCCTGGAGAAGATCGCCCTGATGGTCGATGGCGACGAGCCCAGGCCGCTGGAAAGCGAGGCGCTCAAGCAGGTCGTTCCCGTTCCGGAAGACATGCCGCTGGAAGACGTCATCACCCGTCTCGTGGACAACGAGGGGCCGATCCCGGTGGTCGACGCCGAAGGCCACTACTGTGGCGCCATCAGCAAGGGCCGCCTGCTGACCCGACTGCAGGGTGAAGCCAATGAATGACAAGAAGCTCGACCTGGGTAGCTGGGTCAACGACGTCGTCCAGCACCTGCTGGACAACTACAGCGGTGCCTTCGACAGCATCGGCCAGGTCGTCAGCGGCTTCTCCGAAGCCATCGAAAACCTGCTGATGCTGCCGCCGGCCTGGCTGCTGATCGCCATCTTCGTCGCCCTCGGCCTGTGGCGCATCGGTGCCCGCTTCGCCGTGTTCACCGCGGTGGCCTTCATCCTCATCGTCATGACCGGCTTCTGGGAGCAGACCGTCGTGACCCTCGGCCTGACCTTCTCCTCGACGCTGATCAGCCTGCTGCTGGGCATCCCGCTGGGCATCTGGGCCGCCAGGAGCGAGCGCGTGGCGACCATCATCCGGCCGATCCTCGACTTCATGCAGACCATGCCGGCGTTCGTCTACCTGATCCCGGCGGCCATGCTCTTCGGCCTGGGTCGCGTGCCCGGCATCATCGCCACGGTGATCTTCGCCATGCCGCCGGCGGTACGCCTGACCAGCCTGGGCATCCGCCAGGTGAACAAGGAAATCGTCGAAGCCGGTCAGTCCTTCGGCTGCACCAGCCGCCAGCTGCTGTTCAAGGTCCAGCTGCCCAATGCCATGCCGTCGATCATGGCGGGCGTCAACCAGACCATCATGATGGCCCTGTCGATGGTGATCATCGCCTCGATGGTCGGCGCCGGTGGCCTGGGCAACGACGTACTGGCCAGCATCCAGCGCCTGGATATCGGGCTAGGCTTCGAAAGCGGCATGGCCGTGGTGTTGCTGGCGATCATCCTCGACCGCATTACCGAAAGCTTCGGCACCCCGCAAACGAACAAGCGCGGCATCGTCGCCTGGTTCAGCGGCAAGCTGCAGCGTCAGTCCACCTAATTCCGTTTCACTTCACAGGGAACCGCAGATGAAAACGATCAAGACCACCGCCGCCATCGGCCTGCTGTCGTGCGCACTGATGCAGGGTGCGATGGCAGCCGAGCCGGCCAGCTGCAAGCAGGTGCGTTTCGCCGAGATCGGCTGGGCCGACATCGCCGCGACCACCGGCGTGGCCATGACCCTGGTCGAAGGCCTGGGCTATCAGCCGCGCAAGATCATGGCATCGGTGCCCATCGCCTTCACCGGCGTGAAAAGCGGCCAGGTCGATGTGTTCCTCGGCTACTGGGCCCCGTCGATGGACTCGGTGATCGAGCCGTTCCTCAAGGACAACGGCGTCAAGGTGCTGGAGAAGGCCAACCTCGAAGGGGCCAAGTACACCCTCGCGGTACCGACCTATGCAGCCGAGGCCGGCCTCAAGAGCTTCCAGGACATCGCCAAGTTCAAGGACCAGCTGGGCGGCAAGATCTACGGCATCGAGCCGGGCAACGACGGCAACCTGCTGATCGACGGCATGATCAAGAACAACCAGTTCGACCTCGGCAGCTTCCGCATGGTCGAGTCCAGCGAGGCTGGCATGCTGGTGCAGGTATCGCGCGCCATCAAGAAGAAGGAGCCAGTGGTCTTCCTCGGCTGGGCGCCGCACCCGATGAACACCCAGTACGACATCACCTACCTGTCCGGCGGTGACGACGTGTTCGGCCCCGACTACGGCGCAGCCAAGGTCTACACCGTGGTCCCGCCGGACTACGAGGCTCGCTGCGAGAACGTCGGCAAGCTGCTGGGCAACCTGCAGTTCACCGTGGAAATGGAAAGCCAGCTGATGGAGAAGGTGCTGGAGAAGGAGAACCCGCAGACCGTCGCCAAGGAGTGGATCAAGGCCAACCCGGCGATCCTCGACCAGTGGCTGAGCGGCGTCACCACCTTCGACGGCCAGGACGGTGTAGCTGCCGTGAAGAAACACGTCGGGCTGTAACAGGCCACGACCCGATTCAGGCCCGCGACCTCAGGTCCGGGCCTGGAATCTCCCCTCCAGCACCCAGGTGCCGACCTCTGGTCGTGGCGGGGAGAATCTGCCCGCGAACCGGCAATCTGCTGCGCAACACGGATTCGCAAGGCCCGCAATGAGAACGAGCCAGTCAACGATATTGCAACTGCCACTCAACTGACGGAGCACAAGAACATGCGCGTATTCAAGCATCTCTGCCTCGGCGCCGCCGCCCTGGCCATCGGCATGGGCAGCGCCCTCGCTGCCGAAAAACCCACTCTCAAGATCGGTTACGTCAACGGCTGGGACGACAGCGTCGCCGTCACCCATGTCGCCGGCGAGATCCTGCAGAGCAAACTCGGCTACAAGGTCGAATTGAAGCCGGTCGAGCCGGCCATCATGTGGCAGGGAGTGGCCCGTGGCGACCTCGACGCCACCCTCTCCGCCTGGCTGCCGGCGACTCACGGCGAGTACTACGAGAAGCTCAAGGACAAGGTCGAGATCCTCGGCACCAACTACTCCGGCGCCAAGATCGGCCTGATCGTGCCTGAGTACGTGCAGGCCAAGAGCATCGAAGACCTGGAGAAATACGCCAAGGACTTCGACGGCAAGATCACCGGCATCGACGCCGGTGCCGGCGTGATGCGCCGCACCGAAGACGCCATCAAGGAATACAACCTGGCCAGCATCAAACTGATGCCGAGCTCCGGCCCGGCCATGGCCACCGCCCTGACCCGCGCCGAAAAGGCACAGAAGCCGATCGTGGTCACCGGCTGGATCCCGCACTGGATGTTCGCCAAGTGGAAACTGCGCTTCCTCGAAGATCCGAAGAAGGTCTACGGCGATGACGAGCGCGTCGACACCGTGGCCAACCCGGAACTGAAGGGCAAGGCCGCCGACGCCGCCGCGTTCCTCTCCAAGCTGTCCTGGAGCGGCGAGGAAGTGGGCGCCGTGATGCTCGCCATCCGCGAAGGCGCCAAGCCGGAGCAGGCCGCCAAGGACTGGATCGCCGCCCACCCGGAGCGCGTCGACAGCTGGCTGAAGTAAGGCTCGGTTTCATCGAGCAGACGCAGCGGGCCCCTGGCCCGCTTCGTCGTTTCTGACGCTCGCTCGAGCGCAGGTTTAATTGATCGCCCGATCAAAATCCGCCTAGACTTCGGCTCCCCCGCCCGCACGGAGAGACCGATGCCCAAGGTCGGCATGCAGCCCATTCGCCGTTCTCAACTGATCGCCGCCACCCTGGAAGCCGTGGACCAGGTCGGCATGGCCGACGCCAGCATCGCCTATATCGCACGCCTGGCCGGGGTCTCCAACGGCATCATCAGCCACTACTTCAAGGACAAGAACGGCCTGCTCGAGGCGACCATGCGCCACCTCATGCAGGCGCTGCGCGACGCCGTGGCCGAACGCCGCCTGGCACTCGGCGACGACGCCCCCCGCGCCCATCTGCGCGCGATGATCGACGGCAACTTCGACGACAGTCAGGTCAGTGGCCCCGCCATGAAGACCTGGCTGGCATTCTGGGCCAGCAGCATGCACCACCCGGCGCTGCGGCGCCTGCAGCGGGTCAACGACCATCGCCTCTACTCCAACCTCTGCGGCCAGTTCCATCGCGCCTTGCCGCAGGATCAGGCACGCCTCGCCGCTCGCGGCCTGGCCTCGCTGATCGACGGCCTGTGGCTGCGCGGTGCGCTCTCCGGCGAAGCCTTCGACACCGGGCAGGCGCGCCGCATCGCCTACGACTACCTCGACCTGCAGCTGAGCAAGACGCCATAAGCGCGGTGTAACCCGCCGCACAGCCCCCCGGCCTGGCTGACTCCGGGATCAGTCGCCATGTCGTGATTGGCTGCGTGCTGTCGTTTTTATTGATTGATCGTTCAATTTAAATAAAATAGGCTGTTCTCAAGCAGATGACCGAATCCAGAGGACAGCCCATGCCCCGTTTCGCCGAACAGCAGCTCTACATCGGTGGCCAGTACGTCGCCGCCAGCAGTGGAGAAACCTTCGACAGCATCAACCCGGCCACCGGCGAGGTGCTGGCCAAGGTGCAACGTGCCAGTCAGGCGGATGTCGACCGGGCCGTGGCCTGCGCAGCCGAGGGCCAGAAGGTGTGGGCGGCGATGACCGCCATGCAGCGCTCGCGCGTGCTGCGCAAGGCGGTGGACATCCTGCGCGAGCGCAACGACGAGCTGGCCGAGCTGGAAACCCTCGATACCGGCAAGCCGCTCTCCGAGACCCGCTACGTCGACATCGTCACCGGCGCCGACGTGCTGGAGTACTACGCCGGCCTGATTCCGGCCATCGAGGGCGAGCAGATTCCGCTGCGCGACACCTCCTTCGCCTACACCCGCCGCGAGCCACTGGGCGTGGTCGCCGGCATCGGCGCCTGGAACTACCCGATCCAGATCGCCCTGTGGAAATCCGCCCCGGCCCTGGCCGCCGGCAACGCGATGATCTTCAAGCCCAGCGAGGTCACCTCGCTGACCGCCCTGAAGCTGGCCGAGATCTACAGCGAAGCCGGTCTGCCAGCCGGCGTGTTCAACGTGCTCACCGGCAGCGGCCGGGAGGTCGGCCAATGGCTGACCGAGCATCCGGGCATCGAGAAGGTCTCCTTCACCGGCGGCACCGTCACCGGCAAGAAGGTCATGGCCAGCGCCTCCAGTTCCAGCCTCAAGGAAGTGACCATGGAACTGGGCGGCAAGTCGCCGCTGATCGTCTTCGAGGACGCCGACCTGGACCGCGCCGCCGACATCGCAGTGATGGCCAACTTCTACAGCTCCGGCCAGGTCTGCACCAACGGCACCCGCGTGTTCGTGCCGCGCATGCTGCAGGCGCGCTTCGAAGCCAAGGTGCTGGAGCGGGTCAAGCGCATCCGCCTCGGCGACCCGCTGGCCGACGCCACCAACTTCGGTCCGCTGGTGAGCTTCGCGCACATGGAAAGCGTGCTCGGCTACATCGACAAGGGCCGCAGCGAAGGCGCGCGCCTGCTGATCGGCGGCTCGCGTGTGACCGACGGCGACTACGCCAGCGGCGCCTACGTGGCCCCCACCGTGTTCACCGACTGCCGGGACGACATGACCATCGTGCGCGAGGAAATCTTCGGCCCGGTGATGAGCATCCTCGTCTATGACGACGAAGAAGAAGTGATCCGCCGCGCCAACGACACCGACTACGGCCTCGCCGCCGGCGTGGTGACCCGCGACCTGAATCGCGCGCACCGGGTCATCCACAAGCTGGAAGCCGGCATCTGCTGGATCAACACCTGGGGCGAATCGCCGGCCGAGATGCCCGTCGGTGGCTACAAGCAGTCCGGCGTGGGCCGCGAGAACGGCCTGGTCACGCTCGGCCACTACACGCGCATCAAGTCGGTGCAGGTGGAGCTGGGCGACTACGCCTCGGTGTTCTGACCACCCGCCAGGGCAGGAGCGATCCGCACCTGCCCGAATTGCCGCCCCCTAGCCCCGGCCCTGATCCGGGGACAGTCACCCGCGTTCTCCCGGATAACCGCCGGGCAACAGGAGGAGCCATGCCTCAGGAATTCGACTACATCATCATCGGTGCCGGTTCGGCCGGTAACGTCCTGGCCACCCGCCTGAGCGAAGACGCGGACGTCAGCGTCCTGCTGCTCGAAGCCGGCGGCCCGGACTACCGCCTCGACTTCCGTACCCAGATGCCCGCCGCCCTGGCCTACCCGCTGCAGGGGCGCCGCTACAACTGGGCCTACGAGACAGACCCCGAGCCGCACATGAACAACCGGCGCATGGAGTGCGGGCGCGGCAAGGGCCTCGGCGGTTCGTCGCTGATCAACGGCATGTGCTACATCCGCGGCAACGCCCTGGATTTCGACAACTGGGCCAAGGCCAAGGGCCTGGAAGACTGGACCTACCTCGATTGCCTGCCCTACTTCCGCAAGGCGGAAACCCGCGACATCGGACCCGACGACTACCACGGCGGCGACGGCCCGGTCAGCGTGACCACGCCCAAGGCGGGCAACAACCCGCTGTTCCACGCCATGGTCGAGGCCGGCGTGCAGGCCGGCTACCCGCGCACCTCCGACCTCAACGGCTACCAGCAGGAAGGCTTCGGCCCGATGGACCGGACCGTGACCCCGCAAGGTCGTCGCGCCAGCACCGCACGTGGCTATCTGGACCAGGCCCGCGAGCGTCCTAACCTGACCATCGTCACCCATGCCACCAGCGACCGCATCCTCTTCGACGGCAAGCGCGCCAGTGGCGTCAGCTACCTGCTCGGCAGCTCGAACGACACCCACACCGCCCACGCCCGCCGCGA
Source organism: Pseudomonas sp. BMW13 (assembly GCF_013357275.1). NCBI lineage: Bacteria > Pseudomonadati > Pseudomonadota > Gammaproteobacteria > Pseudomonadales > Pseudomonadaceae > Pseudomonas > Pseudomonas sp. BMW13. Next base: position 198,103 of record NZ_SUKD01000012.1, read on the forward strand.
GGTGCTGCTGTGCGCTGGCGCCATCGCCTCGCCGCAGATCCTGCAACGCTCCGGCGTCGGCCCCGCGGCGCTGCTCGGCGAACTGGACATCGCCCTGGTCCACGATCTGCCAGGTGTCGGCCAGAACCTGCAAGACCATCTGGAGATGTACCTGCAGTACGCCTGCACCAAGCCGGTGTCGCTGTACCCGGCGCTGAAGCTGCACAACCAGCCGGCGATCGGTGCGCAGTGGCTGTTCGCCGGCAAGGGTATCGGTGCCAGCAACCAGTTCGAGGCTGGCGGCTTCATCCGCACCCGCCCGGAGTTCGCCTGGCCCAACATCCAGTTCCATTTCCTGCCGGTGGCGATCAACTACAACGGCAGCAACGCGGTGAGCGAACATGGCTTCCAGGCCCACGTCGGCTCCATGCGCTCACCGAGCCGTGGCCGCGTCCAGCTCAAGTCCAAGGACCCGCGCCAGCACCCGAGCATCCTCTTCAACTACATGAGCAGCGAACAGGACTGGCAGGAATTCCGCGACGGCATCCGCCTGACCCGCGAGATCATGGCGCAACCGGCACTCGACCCCTACCGCGGCCGCGAGCTCAGCCCGGGCGCCGACGTGCAGAGCGACGCGCAGCTCGATGCCTTCATTCGCGAGCACGCGGAAACCGCCTTCCACCCGTCCTGCTCGTGCAAGATGGGCGAGGACGACATGGCGGTGGTCGACGGCCAGGGCCGCGTGCATGGCCTGCAGGGCCTGCGCGTGGTGGATGCGTCGATCATGCCGGAGATCATCACCGGCAACCTCAACGCCACCACCATCATGATCGCCGAGAAGATCGCCGACCGGATTCGCGGGCGCCAGCCCCTGCCGCGCAGCACCGCGCCCTACTTCGTGGCGGGCGAGCGCCCGGTACGCGAGGCGCCGCTGCGCAACGCCAACGACCGCCTAGTCGGGTAGTTCCTGGCGGATCATCCAGTGCCCCTCGGGCGGCATCAGCCGGCCGAGGTCGAAATGCCTTAGCGAGGCGGCATCGAGCATCTCGATCTGCGGGCTGACCAGCTGCGGCAGCTTCTCGCCGTGCAGGCCACGCACCGCCAGGTCCAGCGCAACGCGCGCCTGGATCACCGGCGAATCGGTCGGTGCGGCCAGCACCTGACCCTCGCGAATCTGCTCCAGCACCCGCTCGGTGGCATAGAAGGACAGCACCTGCGCCCCGGAACCGGTGTTGCGCACCAGCTGCGCAGCGAACGCAGCCGCTTCGGCATTGCCGATCAGGTAGTCGAGTTGCGGATGCTGCTTGAGCAACTCGCGAACCAGCTTGGCCTGGCGGCTGCGATCCACCGGCCCGTAGCCGCCATGGGCCAGGGTGATGGCCTTGCCAGCCAGCGCCTCGCGTAGCCCGCGCTCGGCATCCTGCACCCAGCCGGCATCGGCCGGACCTGGCAACCAGCCGACCCGGATCGGCCGGCCGCCACTGACGCGCACCAGGTAGTCCAGCGTGGCGCGTGTCATGTCGGCGAAATCGACCCGCGAATGGGCACTGAGCCCCGTGCAGTCCAGGCGATTGATCAGATCGATGACCGGCCTTCCGGCCTGCAACTGCACTTTCGCGGCACTGCACAGGTCATAGGTGTTGATGCTGGCGACGACGAAGGCATCGGCCCCTTCGGCCACACAGCGGTCGAACTGTTCGAGCTGCACGTCGCCATGCTCGTAGCCGCCGGCTTCGTAGATGCCGAGACGCACACCCAGGCGCTGCGCCTCCTGATCCAGCCCCCAGGCGACGCCCCACCAGTAGCGGTCCTTGCCGTGCGGCAACAGCGCGCAGATTCGCCATGGCTGGGCGGCCGCCGGCAACGGCCGGTAGTCCAGCATGCGGCCATCGGCCTGAACCGGGTAGGGAAACCATTCCGCTGCCAGGAGCGATTGGCACGCGAGGGAAAGCCACAGGGATATCCAACGCATCAAGCCATCCTTAGCCCGTAACGGGCGATATGCCACCAGAACCAGCGTAGCACCCTCTCCGCCCCACGTTCGGGTTTGCCTGAGCGCTGGCGGCAGCCTAGAGTGAAGCGCGCAGATCACGAGAACAGCATGACCAGCCCCACCCCGCTCGATCCGAGTACCGCCCGCCTGCTGCCATGGATAGTCGCCATCGCCTTCTTCATGCAGACGCTGGACGGCACCATCCTCAATACCGCCCTCCCGGCCATGGCCCGCGACCTGGCCGAGGACCCGCTGCGCATGCAGTCGGTGGTGATCGCCTACATGCTCACCGTGGCGCTGCTGATCCCGGCCTCGGGCTGGATCGCCGACCGTTTCGGCACACGGCGCATCTTCTTCGGCGCCATCGCCCTGTTCAGCCTGGGCTCGCTGCTGTGCGCCCTGTCCACCTCGCTGGGCATGCTGATCGCGGCGCGCGTGATCCAGGGCCTCGGTGGCGCCCTGATGATGCCGGTGGGGCGCCTGGTGGTGCTGCGCGCCTACCCGCGCTCGGAGCTGGTGCGCATCATGAGCTTCATCACCCTGCCCGGCCTGCTCGGACCGCTGATCGGTCCCACGCTCGGCGGCTGGCTGGTGGAAGTGGCCAGCTGGCACTGGATCTTCCTGATCAACCTGCCGGTCGGGCTGCTCGGTTGCTGGGCCGCACTGCGGCACATGCCGGACCTGCGCGGCCCGGAGCGCAGCCGCTTCGACACGGCGGGCTTCCTGCTGTTCGGCGCCGCCATGCTGCTGATCACCGTGGCCCTGGAAGGCCTCGGCGAACTGCACCTGCCGACCCTGCGCGTGGTCCTGCTGCTGCTCGGCGGCATGGCCTGCCTCGCCGCCTACTGGCTACGCGCCGGGCGTATCGAACACCCCCTGTTCGCCCCTTCGCTGTTCCACACCCGCAGCTTCGCCGTGGGCATCATCGGCAACCTCTTCGCCCGCCTGGGCAGCGGAGCGCTGCCCTTTCTCACGCCGCTGCTGCTGCAACTGGCGATGGGCTATTCCCCGGCTCAGGCCGGCATGAGCCTGATTCCCCTGGCCCTGGCCGCCATGGCGGTGAAGCCCCTGGCCAAGCCGCTGATCGAACGCATCGGCTACCGCAACATCCTCACCAGCAACACCCTGCTGCTCGGCACCCTGATCGCCAGCCTGGCGCTGGTGGATGCCGGGACCTCGACCCTGCAACTGATCGTCCAGCTGAGCCTGATCGGCGCCTGCAACTCGCTGCAGTTCACCGCGATGAACACCGTGACCCTGATCGACCTGGACAACCGCGACGCCAGCAGCGGCAACAGCCTGCTGTCGGTGGTGGTGCAACTGGCGATGGGCCTCGGCGTCGCCTCCGCAGCCGCCCTGCTCAGTGGCTTCAGCCAGGAATTCGCAGGTGACGGCCAGGTGCTCCAGGCGTTCCAGGCCACCTACCTGTGCGTGGGCCTGCTGTCGATGCTGGCCGCCGCGATCTTCCTCCAGCTGGATCCCCGGGAGGGACGCGGCGGGCGGACCGTGCAGCTGCCGACGGACGACTGAAGAACTACCGGCATCGTTACAGAAGCGCCGGACCCGGCCTGCTACACTGCGGCCCTGTTTCACCAGCCCCGAGCCCTTGCCGTGACCGCCAACGCCTTCGCCAACCTTCCCCTTTCCGCCGCCATGCAGGCCAATCTCGCCGCCATCGGCTATGCCGAGATGACGCCCATCCAGGCCGCCAGCCTGCCGCTGATGCTCAAGGGCCGTGACCTGATCGCCCAGGCCAAGACCGGCAGCGGCAAGACCGCGGCCTTCGGCATCGGCCTGCTGCATCCGCTCAACCCGCGCTACTTCGGCTGCCAGGCCCTGGTGCTGTGCCCGACCCGCGAGCTGGCCGATCAGGTGGCCAAGGAACTGCGCCGCCTGGCGCGAGCCGCCGACAACATCAAGGTTCTCACCCTCTGCGGTGGCGTACCCTTCGGCCCGCAGATCGGCTCGCTGGAGCACGGCGCGCACGTCATCGTCGGCACACCGGGACGCGTGCAGGAGCACCTGCGCAAGGGCACGCTGAAGGTCGACGGTCTCAACACCCTGGTGCTCGACGAGGCCGACCGCATGCTCGACATGGGCTTCGTCGACAGCATCAGCGAGATCATCGAGCAGACCCCGGCCCGGCGCCAGACGCTGCTGTTCTCCGCCACCTATCCGGCCGGCATCGAACAGCTCGCCGCACGTTTCCTGCGCAACCCGGAGCGGGTCGAGGTCGAGGCACTGCACGACGACGGGCAGATCGAACAACGCTTCTACGAGATCGCCCCGAGCCAGCGCATGGAGGCGGTCAGCACCTTGCTGCGGCATTTGCGCAAGCAGCCGGTCGTGGCCTTCTGCGCCACGCGCCAGCAATGCGACGAACTGGCCAGGCAACTGGAGGCGGAGAAGATTTCCGCCGCAGCCCTGCACGGCGACCTGGAGCAGCGCGAACGCGACCAGATCCTCGCCCTGTTCGCCAACCGCAGCCTCAGCGTGCTGGTAGCCACCGACGTCGCCGCACGCGGCCTGGACATCGCCGGCCTGGAGATGGTGGTCAACGTCGAGCTGAGCCGGGATGCCGAGGTGCACATCCACCGCATCGGCCGCAGCGGACGGGCCGGTGAGAAAGGCCTGGCCCTGAGCCTGGTGGCGCCGGCCGAAGCCGGCCGCGCCCAGGCCATCGAAGCCCTGCAGGGCAAAGAACTGGCCTGGTACCCGCTGCCCGCCGCGAAAGCCAGCGGTGAGCCGCTGCTGCCGCCGATGCACACCCTGTGCATCGCCGCCGGGCGCAAGGACAAGCTGCGCCCGGGCGACATTCTCGGCGCGCTGACCGGGGACGCGGGCATCGGCGGCGACCAGGTCGGCAAGATCGCCCTGTTCGATCACCAGGCCTATGTCGCCGTTCAGCGCGACGTCGCCCGCAAGGCCCTGAGTCGCCTTGCGGAGGGCAAGATCAAGGGCCGATCTTTGCGTGTGCGTCTAGTGTAAGGCTGATATAAAGCATTAAATGGCCTGGGGCCGGAGTCACCCATGCGCAATATTCTGGTCATCGAAGACAGCCCGCTGGTACTGAAGATCCTCGAGCATCTGTTCCGCCAGGAACCGGATCTGGAGCCGATCTTCTGTGCCTCGCTGGCCGAAGCCGAAGTGATGCTGGACACCTCCTCCGACCTGTTCTTCGCCGCCATCGTCGACCTGCACCTGCCGGACGCGCCCAATGGCGAGAGCGTCGACCTGGTGATGCGCTATCACCTGCCCTGCATCGTGCTCAGTGGCAGCTACAACGAGCAGCGCCGCGACGAGCTGCTGATGAAGGGCGTGGTCGACTACGTGCTCAAGGAAAGCCAGCACTCCTACGAGTACGCCTTCCGCCTGTTGCACCGGCTCGATCACAACAGTCACATCAAGATCCTCATCGCCGACGACTCCGACGCCCAGCGCCACTACATCCGCCATATTCTCGAGCCGCACCACTACCAGATCATCGAGGCCCGCGACGGCAAGGAGACCCTGCGCCAGCTCAACGAGCATCCGGACCTCGACCTGCTGGTGCTCGATCACTCCATGCCCGGCGTCAGCGGCTTCGAGCTGGTCAAGCTGCTGCGGCAGAAACTGCGGCTCAACGACCTGATCATCATCGGTGTCTCCGCCGACCCCAAGGGTTCGCTCAGCGCCCAGTTCATCAAGCACGGGGCCGACGATTTCCTGCGCAAGCCGTTCTGCCCCGAGGAACTGAACTGCCGGGTGATGTCGACCCTGGAACGCCGCGACCTGCTGCGCGCCCTGAAGAAAGCCGCCGAATACGATGCCCTGACCGGGCTGAGAAACCGCCGTGCGTTCTACGAACAGGGCATGCAGATTCTGCAGCAGGCCCAGCGCGACAGCCGCCACATCAGCGTGGCGATGCTCGACCTCGATCATTTCAAGCAGATCAACGACGGCTTCGGCCACGCCAGCGGCGACAGCGCGCTGGTGGTCTTCGCCCGCGCTCTGAGCAGTTTTTTCCCGGACATGCTCCTGGGGCGCCTCGGCGGCGAGGAATTCGCCCTGCTCACGCTGCACGGCGCCGATCACGTGAACCAGGCACTGGAGAAGCTGCGCCAGCACTGCGCCGGCCTGCACTACGCCGTCGGTGCGCCGCCGCTGTCGTTCAGCGCCGGGCTGTACCACGGTGAGCCGGAGGACCTGGAGAGCCTGCTGCACGAGGCCGATATCCGCCTGTACCGGGCCAAGCAGCAGGGCCGCGCCCGCACCGTTCTGGCCTGATCAGAAGCCGTGGCGGCGAAACGTCGCGGTGTAGCTGCCATCGTCGCGCATGGCCTGGATCGCCGCATCGAAGCGTTCGACGATCGCCTTGTGCTCGGGATGACTCAGGCGCACCAGAATGTGCAGGCCGTTCTCGCTCAGCGGCTGCGGCAGGAACTCCAGGCCATCACGCAGCATGCTCAGGCTGCGCCCTAGCTGATGCCGCGCCACCAGTTCATCCTCGAGCGCCAGCTCCACCCGCCCGGCGTTGAGCATGCGCGCGGCGATCTCGAAGCTGCTGACGCCGACCTTGTGCAGGTCCGGGTCGTTGTCGAATGCCTTGGAGTAGGCGTAGCCCCTGACCACCGCAATGCTGTGCGGATAGAGATCGGCCAGGCGCTGAAAGCGGATATCGCCGCCCTTGCGCTGCAGGAAGCGGATGCGATTGATCAGGTACGGCTGCGAGAAATGACCGAACCGCGTGCGTTCCACGCTGTACCAGGCATTGATCAGCACATCGTAGTCACCCCGCTTGAGCCCCAGCACGGCACGCTCCCAGGGCACCTCGGCATAGTGGGTACGGTATCCGGCACGCTCGAGGGCCTGCTCCACCAGGTCACTGGCCAGGCCGTTGCCGGGTAGCCGCTGATCGGTGAACGGTGGCCAGGGGTCGGCCACCAGCCGCAACGATTCGGCCGCCGCCAACGCAGGCAACGACATCAGCAGCAACAGCCAGGCGCGCAACAGGGGCATCGACGGCGGTCCATCCGGGGTGGGCCCCTGTAGTGATAGCAGCCCTGATGGCCAGCGTCACTGTCTCGCCCCTGACACAGCCACAAATGCCCTGGGATCTGCACACTTCGCCGCCATGCCGGCCTCGACCGCTTCGGGTAAACTTCGCGGGTTTTCGCGCAGCCGATCCTGCGCCAGCCAGGGGAATCTTTCGTGTTGCAAACCGAGGTACTGATCATCGGCGCAGGTGCCGCCGGCCTGATGTGCGCAGCCACTGCAGCGGCCCGCGGGCGCAAGGTGCTGGTGCTGGACCATGCCAACAAGGCCGGCAAGAAGATCCTCATGTCAGGAGGCGGGCGCTGCAACTTCACCAACCTGTACTGCGAGCCGGCCAACTTCCTCTCCGGCAACCCGCACTTCTGCAAATCGGCGCTGGCGCGCTTCACCCAGTGGGACTTCATCGGCCTGGTGGCCAAGCATGGCGTGCCCTACCACGAGAAGAAACTCGGCCAGCTGTTCTGCGACCACAAGTCCAGCGACATCCTCGAGCTGCTGCTGGCCGAATGTGCCGAGTCAGGCGCCGAGATTCGCCTGAACACCGCCGTGCAGAGCATCGACAAGGCCGCACAGGGCTTCCTCCTGCACACCGACCTGGGCGAGGTGGCCTGCCAGTCGCTGGTGATCGCCACCGGTGGCCTGTCCATCCCGACCCTGGGCGCCAGCGGTTTCGGCTACCAGGTGGCCAGGCAGTTCGGCCATACGCTGCTGCCGACCCGCGCCGGCCTGGTGCCCTTCACGGTCACCGAACCGCAGCTCAAGGCACTGTGCACGGAACTGTCCGGCACCTCGGTGGAGGACTGCCGGGTCAGTTGCAACGGCCAGAGTTTCGTCGAGAACATCCTCTTCACGCACCGTGGCCTCTCCGGCCCGGCGATCCTGCAGATATCGTCCTACTGGCAACCCGGCGACACCCTGCATATCGACCTGCTGCCGCACATCGACCTGCCCGAGTGGCTGGCCACGCAGCAGCGCGAGCGGGGCAACAGCGAGCTGAAGACCCTGCTGGCCGAGCTGTTCACCCGCAAGATGGCGACGCTGCTGGTCGACAGCTGGTTCGTCAACAAGCCGCTGAAGCAGTACACCCCGGCGGAACTGACGGCGATCGCCGAGCGCCTGTCCGACTGGCAACTGGTACCGGCCGGCACCGAGGGCTATCGTACCGCCGAGGTCACCCTGGGCGGGATCGACACCCACGAGGTGTCCTCGAAGACCCTGGAGTCGCTCAAGGTCCCCGGGCTGTACTTCATCGGCGAGGTGCTGGACGTCACCGGGCATCTCGGCGGCTTCAACTTCCAGTGGGCCTGGGCCTCGGGCTACGCCGCCGCCCAGTTCGTCTAGCAGAAGGCCGGGAACTGCCGGGGCAGCGCGCACTCTGCTACATACAGCACATGCGCCCGTGCGCACCACAAGGACAGTCCCGCCCCATGACCCTCGAACAAGGCCAGATCTTCGCCATTCTCGTCGCCAGCATGGGGTTGTTCATCTGGGGCCGCTGGCGGCACGACGTGGTCGCCCTCGGCGCCCTGCTGGCCTGTGTCATCGTCGGCCTGGTGCCCGAGCGCGAGGCCTTCACCGGCTTCGGCCACCCGGCGGTGATCACCGTGGCCTGCGTGCTGGTACTCAGCTACGGCCTGCAACGTACCGGCGCGGTCAACCGCCTGGCCCTGCGCCTGATTCCCAGTGGCTCCGGCGTGCTGCTGTCGATCGCCGCCCTGACCGGCCTGGGCGCCCTGCTGTCGGCGTTCATGAACAACGTCGGCGCCCTCGCCCTGCTGATGCCCATCGCCCTGCAGATCGCCTCGCGCCTGGAAATGCCGCCGGGGCGCATCCTCATGCCGCTGGCCTTCGGCACCATCCTCGGCGGCATGACCACGCTGATCGGCACGCCACCGAACCTGATCGTCTCCAGCTTTCGCGCACAGCACGGCGACGGCCCCTTCGCCATGTTCGACTTCAGCCCGGTCGGTGTCGCCGTGGCGCTGGCCGGCGTGCTGTTCATCACCCTGCTCGGCTGGCGCCTGGTTCCCAGACGCGAGGTCGGCAATGCCGCCAGCTTCGATACCGGCCACTACCTGACCGAGGCCCGGGTCAAGGAAGGTGGCGTGGCACAGGGCAAGACCCTGCGCGAGATCGAGCAGTTGCTCGACGAAGCCGACGCCCAGGTGGTCGCCATGGTGCGCAACAAGCTGCGCCTGAGCGCGCCCAACCCGCGCCGGGTGCTGCAGGCCGACGACGTGCTGGTGATCGAGGCCGACCCGGAGGAGCTGGGTGAAGTACTCAGCCAGCTGGACCTGCTGCTGGAGGCCGCACGCGAGGCCGAAGAAGCGGAACAACGCGAGGAGCAGGACAACGACAAGGACGCGGAAAAGAAGGACAGCAACGGCGACGAACGCACCCTGCTGGAACTGCTGGTCAAGCCGGACTCGTCGCTGATCGGACGTTCCGCCAGCAGCACGCGCCTGCGCAGCCGCTACGCCATCAACCTGCTGGCCATCTCGCGCCAGAGCCATCGTTCGATCAAGCGCCTGCGTTCGACCCTCATCCAGAACGGTGACGTGCTGCTGATGCAGGGCAGCGCCGAGGACATCGGCGAGTTCGCCAACGACTACGGCTGCGTGCCCCTGGCGGCGCGCGCCATCAACATCCCCGACCCGCGCCAGGCCAACCTGGCCCTCGGCATCATGCTCCTGGCCATTGCCGCAGCAGCCTTCGGCCTGCTCTCCGCGGCGATAGCCTTCGCCACCGGCGTACTGGCCTACATGCTGCTGCGCCTGGTACCCCTGCGCGCCGTCTACGAGGCCATCGACTGGCCGGTGATCGTCCTGCTCGGCGCCCTGATTCCGGTGGCCGGGGCGATGTCATCGAGCGGCGCGGCCGACCTGCTGGCCCGCCTGCTGATGGAGCACCTGGCCCAGGGCAATCCGATCATCATCGTCACCCTGCTGCTGGTGGTGACCATGACCCTGTCGGACTTCATGAACAACGCCGCTACCGCCGCCGTGATGTGCCCGATCGCGCTGAGCGCTGCGAGCCAGCTCGGTGTCAGCCCGGATGCGCTGCTGATGGCCGTGGCCATCGGTGCCTCGTGCTCGTTCCTGACCCCCATCGGTCACCAGAACAACACACTGATCCTCAGCCCCGGCGGTTTTCGCTTCGGCGATTACTGGCGCCTGGGCCTGCCACTGGAGATTCTCGTGGTCGCGCTGAGCGTACCGATGCTGCTGTGGGTCTGGCCGCTGTAGAGGGTCGTCAGGGCGGCAGCGGCAGGCCGGGCAGCCATTTGTGGTAGATGGCGGCGAAGCTGCCATCGGCCTTCATCGCATCGAGCGCCTGTTGCCAGCGCGCCAGCAATCGCGGGTCGGTGTCCTGCGAAAAGGCGATGTAGGAATCACTGTGCAGGAACACCAGCAACTGCTCCACCTCCCCCACGGCCAGCCCGCCGCCGTCGAGCAGGGCATTGAGGCTGAGGTCATCCAGCGCCATCAGCTTGACCCGGCCACGCTTGAGCATGCGTATCACCTGGTCCGGGCCCGCGACCGGATACAGGTTGGTGAAGCCATGCGCCAGCAGGTGCTGATGGCTGTACCAGTCACGCGGTACCGCGATTTTGCCCACCTGGCGGGCCTGCTCGAAGTCATCCAGCTGCAGCCCGTTCCTGCGCAGGGCATAGAAGGACGTGGTGTTGCGCGTCAGCGGCCCGACCCAGTGAAACAGCTTCTCGCGCTCGGGGATGCGCATCGTGACGAACAACCCGGTATTCGCTCTGACCTGCGCCTGCTGGTAACCCCGTGCCCAGGGCACGACCTCGATGGGCGCCGTGTCGCCGGTGCGCCGCATGATCTCGAGCACCACCTCGGTGGCCAGGCCGGTCGGCTTGCCATCGTCCCGGCTGAAGTTGATCGGCGGGTACTCTTCGGTATACAGCCGCAAGCGTTCGGCCTGCGCAACGCCCTGGAAACCGAAGCCAACGAGCAACGCCAACAACACATGCACATAGCGAGCGAACACGGCCGTATCCTCAAGCGCGAGATACCTCATCCAGCTTAGTCAGTGCACACGCCACCTGCCGCCAACGCTGGCGAACGGCGCGACACAGGACGACATCCGCCGCGGCTAGAGCTGCTCGAGCAGGCTGGCCGGTGAATGGAATTTCAACCCGTGCGCCTCGGCGACGCTGCCGCAGGTGATCACGCCGCGCGCGACGTTGAGACCGGCAAGCAGATGCGCATCGTCCTCCAGCGCCCTGCGCGTGCCCTTCTGCGCCAGCGCAACGACGAAGGGCAAGGTGGCGTTGTTCAGCGCCAGGGTCGAGGTGCGCGCGACCGCCCCCGGCATGTTGGCCACGCAGTAATGCACGACATCGTCGACCACGTAGGTGGGCTCGGCATGCGTGGTGGCATGCGAGGTCTCGGCGCAGCCGCCCTGGTCGATGGCCACGTCCACCAGCACAGCCCCGGCCTTCATCCGCTTGACCATCTCGGCGCTGACCAACTTGGGCGCCGCCGCGCCGGGAATCAGCACACCACCGATCACCAGGTCGGCGGCAAGCACCTGCTCGCGCACCGCCGCGCGGGTCGAGTAGAGCGTGGTGATGCGGTTGCCGTACTGGCTGTCGAGGCGGCGCAGGGCGTCCACGCTCCGGTCCAGCACGGTGACATCCGCCCCCAGCCCTACCGCCATCGCCAGTGCATGGCTGCCGACCACGCCACCGCCAAGAATCACCACCTTGCCAGGCGCCACGCCCGGCACGCCACCAAGCAGCACGCCACGGCCGCCGCGCGCCTTCTCCAGGCAGCCGGCGCCGGCCTGGATCGACATGCGCCCGGCCACCTCCGACATCGGCGCCAGCAACGGCAAGCGCCCCCGTGCATCGGTGACCGTCTCGTAGGCGATACAGGTAGCGCCGCCGGCCATCAGCTCTTCAGTCTGTGGACGATCGGGGGCCAGGTGCAGGTAGGTGAACAGCGTGTGCTGCGGCCGCAGCTTGGCGCGCTCCACCGCCAGGGGCTCCTTGACCTTGACGATCAACTGCCCCTGCTGGAACACCTCGCTCGAATGGCTGGCGATCTGGGCGCCCGCCTCACGGTAATCCTCGTCGGCGAAGCCGATGGCCGCACCGGCCTGGGTCTCGACCCAGACCTCATGCCCCAGGGCCGTCAGCTCGGCAACCGACTGCGGCGTAAGGCCGACGCGATATTCGTGGTTCTTGATTTCCTTGGGTACGCCGATTCGCATGACCGTCTCCAACCATTGCGGGCCAACAACCTCAAGTCTAGGAAAACGTGCGGCAGCTCACAGGAAAATCCATGAGAAATTTCGGCGCCGGCGTATTGATGGGGGAAGCCATGCGGACAGCGAGGCGCCAGACCGAGAGCAATCAGGCGCCACGCAGCGGTAGCCGCTGACGGGTCCGAAGGAGGAACTCCAGCCGGCCAGACAGCGCATGCCGGACGAGGCCCGGCACTCGGGTTCGCCGGTACGGCTGCCGTCACTGCCCGAACAGCAGCTTGCGCGCTTCGGCGGTCAGCAGTGCCTGGGGGTCTTCGTTGACCTTCTCCACCAGCGCATAGGCCCGTTGCACGGCCGGGCGTGCGCCGATGCGTTCGAGCCAGGCGGCCATGTTGGGGAAGTCCTCCAGCCGTTGCCGCTGCATCTCCCACAGCTTGGCCCAGGGATAGATGGCCATGTCGGCGATGGAGTAGTCGCCCGCCACGTAGTCGCGCCCGGCCAGCTGGCGATCCAGCACGCCGTACAGTCGCGCGGTCTCTTTCACGTAGCGCTCGATGGCATAGGGAATCGGCTCCGGCGCGTAACGCACGAAATGGTGGTTCTGCCCCGCCATCGGTCCGACACCGCCCATCTGCCAGTACAGCCACTGCAGGACCTCGAAGCGGGCACGCGTCTCGCTCGGCAGGAACTGGCCACTCTTGTCCGCCAGGTATTCGAGGATCGCCCCGGACTCGAACAGGGCGATGGGCTCACCGCCGTCGGCCGGGGCATGATCGACGATGGCCGGAATGCGGTTGTTCGGTGCGATCTTGAGGAACTCGGGAGCGAACTGCTCGCCCTTGCCGATATGCACCGGGCGCACGCTGTACTCCAGCCCGGCTTCCTCGAGCAGGATGCTGACCTTGTGACCGTTCGGGGTGGTCCAGTAGTAAAGGTCGATCATTGGCTTTCCTCCACTTGGGTCGGGGCCCGCCTGACCGGGCCATGAGTGCTTTCGTAAGCCTGCAGAATGCGCGAGAACCAGGCGCCGAAGGCCGAATCATCGGCCCAGGGCTGCACGCCCAGGCACCAGGCCCAGAACATCAGCCCGGCCAGCAGGTAGTCGCAACCGCCCGCTTCCTGGCCATCCAGGTACGGCTGCTCGCTCAACCAGCTCTCCAGCGGGGCGATGGCCTCGCGAAACAGCCGCTCGCCGCCTTCCGGGTCGGCGAACGCCTCCAGGCTCATGCCCAGCGCCTTCTCCCGGGTGCTGCGGAAATAGTCACGGTCGACCGGGTCGATCACCTGCCAGACGCGTGGCACCAGCATCTTCAGCAGCGGCATGCGCACCGCATGGAAGCTCAACTTCTCGACCAGGCGTGCCCGTTGGCTCGCCTGCGCGTCGCCCAGCAAGGGCTGCTGCGGGTAGCGTCGGTCGAGGTAGGCGAAAATGGCCAGGCTGTCATTGATCGTTTCGTCGCCATCGGTCAGCACCGGCACCAGCTTCTGCCCGGAGAAGGCGATGGCCTCCTTGTCGGTGAAGTGAATCGGCCGGCTCTGCCAATCCAGCCCCTTGTGGGCCAGCGCCAGACGCACTCGCCAGCAGTAGGGTGAGAACAGCAGCTCGCGGTCGGCACCGCACAGTTCGAACAATTCCCGCATATCGCCTTCCTTTAAGAACCAATCAGTCCAAAATTAAGCGAACGAAGCCCCGCACAGGCGTCTTCATCCGCTGTTCAAGCTCGCCATCACCACCGCCACGGTGGTTCGAATCGATGCGGCAGGCAGCCCCGACTTGACCTGGGTGCGCAGCCCGCTCATCACGCATTGCAGATAGCCGGCCAGCGCCACCCGATCGTCGCAGCCGCTCAGCTCGCCGCAAGCGACGGCGCGTTCCAGCGCCTGTTCAAAAATCTGGCAGATACCGGCCGTGGCCTGCTGCAGGACCGGCACCAGGGCCGGCTCCGACAGCGAAAACTCGTTGGCCACGTTGACCAGCATGCAACCACGCGGCACGCCATCGGGCCCATCGTCCTCGAGCACGCTGAGCAGACGCTCGCGAATGAAGCCCAGTGGCGAGGCGCTGGCGGCCAGTTGCTCGAGCATCAGGGCACGACGCTGCGCCACGTACAGGCTGAACGCGGCGACGAACCAGGCCTGCTTGCTCGGGTAGGTCTGGTACAGGCTGCTCTTGGACAGGCCGGTGGCTGCCTGCAGGTCCTGTAGCGACGCGGCTTCATAGCCGCGCTGCCAGAACAGCTGCATGGCATTCTCCAGCGCCCGGTCCGGGCAGAAGCTCTTGGGGCGTCCACGTGTCGTCATGCCGCGAACTTTAGAACCGATCAGTCCATAAATCAATCCCAGCGCTGCGCGACTTCGCCGATATCCAGTGACCGCCGAGTTCCGGTAGGCTGCTCGCATCTTCTGCGATCAGGTCCGCCATGCCCCGTCCACGCCTTCGCCAATCACTGCGCCGCCTCTGGGCGCTGGACAAGTTCAGCGCCAGCCTGCGGGTGTTCATCGCCCTCGCCGGCGCACTGGCACTGTGTGGCTGGCAGGGCTGGACACATGCGCTGATCCCGCTGTTTCTCGGCATCATCGCCAGCGCCCTGACCGAGACCGATGACAGCTGGCAGGGGCGCCTGGGCACGGTGCTGGTGACGCTGGTCTGTTTCAGCGCGGCGGCGTATGCCGTCGAGTGGCTGTTCCCTTATCCCTGGCTGTTCGTCGCCGCCCTGGCCCTGTCGGCGTTCTGCCTGACCATGCTGGGCGCCCTTGGCGAGCGCTTCGCCACCCTCGGCTCCGGCACACTGATTCTCGCGGTATACAGCATGATCGGCGTGGAGCAGCGCGGCGGCGTCGCCGGCCTGTGGCTGGAACCCTTGCTGCTGGTGGCCGGCGCGGCCTGGTATGGCGTGCTGTCGGTGATCTGGCAGGGATTGTTCGCCCATCAGCCGGTCCAGCACAGCCTGGCCCGCCTGTTTCGCGAGTTGGGCAAGTACCTCAAGCTCAAGGCGGCGCTGTTCGAGCCGCTGCGCCAGCTCGATGTCGAGCAGCGACGCCTGGCCCTGGCGCAACAGAACGGCCGGGTGGTGTCGGCACTCAACGCCGCCAAGGAGATCATTCTGCATCGGGTCGGCAATGGCCGCCCCGGCCCCAAGGTCAATCGCTACCTGAAGCTGTACTTTCTCGCCCAGGACATTCACGAGCGCGCCAGCTCGTCGCACTACCCCTACAACGAACTGGCCGAGGCCTTCTTCCACAGCGACGTGCTGTTCCGCTGCCAACGCCTGCTGCGTTTGCATGGCGAAGCCTGCCAACGCCTGGCCGGCGCCATCGAGCTGCGCCAGCCGTTCGAGTACCGCGAACTGTGCAGCCAGGCCCTGGAAGACCTGCACGCCTCGCTCGATCACCTGCACCTGCAGAGCAACCCGGCCTGGCGCCACCTGCTGCGCTCACTGGGGGCGCTGGCCGGCAACCTGGCCACCCTCGACCAGTTGCTCGGCAACGCCAGCAACCCCGATGCCCTGGCCGACGAGCAGGACAGCAGCCTGCTGGACCGCGAGCCACATTCGCTGCGTGAAGTCGGGGAGCGCATCAGCCAGCAGCTCACCCCTACCTCGCTGCTGTTCCGCCACGCCCTGCGCCTGTCCATCGCCCTGGCCGCAGGCTATGGCCTGCTGCACCTGATCCACCCGACGCAGGGCTACTGGATCCTGTTGACCACGCTGTTCGTCTGCCAACCGAACTACGGCGCCACCCGTCTCAAGCTGGTGCAGCGCATCGCCGGCACGCTGCTCGGCCTCGGCATCGGCTGGGCGCTGTTCGACCTGTTCCCCGACCCGCGCATCCAGGTGCTGTTCGCGGTGGTCGCCGGGGTGGCGTTCTTCGCCACCCGCAGCACGCGCTACACCCTGGCCACGGCGGCGATCACCCTGCTGGTGCTGTTCTGCTTCAACCAGATCGGCGACGGTCACGGCCTGTTCATGCCACGCCTGATCGACACCCTGCTCGGTGGCCTGCTCGCCGGCCTGGCGGTGTTCCTGATCCTCCCCGACTGGCAGGGGCGGCGCCTGGGCAACATGCTGGCCAACACCCTGAGCTGCAACAGCGCCTATCTGCGGCAGATCATCGCCCAGTACGCCCAGGGCAAGCGCGATGACCTCGGTTATCGCCTGGCGCGGCGCAACGCGCACAATGCCGACGCCGCACTGTCCACGACCCTCGGCAACATGCTCATGGAGCCGGGGCACTTCCGCAAGGACGCCGACCTGGGCTTCCGCTTCCTGGTGCTCTCGCACACCCTGCTCAGCTACCTCTCGGGACTCGGCGCACACCGCGGCGAGCAACTGCCCCAGGCGACCCAGGCCCAGTTGCTGGAACAGGCCGAGAAACTCGCCGGCAGCCTGGACGACATCGCCGCCGGCCTGCGCGGCGAGCGGCCACTGGCGATCCACAGTGACGAGGAGCAGACCCTGGCGCAGAACCTGGAGCAGATCGCCGATGACGCCGACGAGCGCCAGCGCCTGGTACAGACGCAGTTGGCGCTGATCTGCCGCCAGCTGGCACCGTTGCGGACCTTGGGCGCGCACCTGCACAAGGACGCCCGAACCCCGAGGCACTAGCTGTCACGGGAGGCTTTCTGCCACTATTCGTGGCATGCCGGTTCTCCAGGCCCAGCCCATGCCAGCCAATCGACGCCCTACCGCTGACTTTTCGGTCTCGCTGCCGGGCCTGCTCATGGTGCTCTGCCTGCTGCTGGCCGGCCCGGCGGCGCACGCCGAGATGCGCCTCGCCGAGCACACGCCGACGCAGGACCTGTACGGCCAGGTCGACTTCCTGGCCGATCCGCAGGGCACATCAAGCCTGGCCGACGTCATGCGCAACGATGCGCCATTTCACACCTCGCTGACCCGACGCGACCTGAGCTTCGGCTATGTACCCGGCGTGATCTGGTTGCGCCTGCCGCTGCTGTCGGAGGCGAAGCACACGCGCACCTGGCGCCTGGAGCTCAGCTACGCCTCGCTGGACGAAGTGCGCCTGTACGATGTCGGTGCCGACGGCATCCGGCAGTCACGCAGCGGAGACACCGTGCCCTATGCGCAGCGCAGTGTCGGCCACCGCAACCCCGTGTTCGACATCGTCCTGCAACCGGGAGAGCGCCGCACGCTGTACCTGCGTGTCGACTCACGCGGCAGCATGACCCTCAGCGGCAGCCTGATGTCGCTGCGCGACTTCGAACAGCACAGCCAGATTGGTTACCTGGTGCATGCCATCTACTTCGGCGTGCTGATCGCCCTGGGCCTGTACAACCTGCTGCTGTTCCTGGCACTGCGCGAGCGTCCCTTTCTCAGCTACGTGTCGTTCATGTTCGCCTTCGCCCTCAGCGTGCTCTCGCTGAACGGCCTCGGCGCCCAGTACCTGTGGTCGCAGGCTGCCCCCTGGAGCAATCGCATGCTGCCGGTCAGCCTGACGCTGGCGGCACTGCTCTCGGTGGTATTCGCCCGTAGTTTCCTCGACACCCGCCAGTGGCTGCCGCGCTGGGACAAGGGGCTGCTGGTGCTGTGTGCCGCCATCGCCGCTGCCGTGCTGGCGACCATCGTGCTCCCCGTGCAACGGGCCCTGCAGCTCATGTCACTGACCGGCCTGAGCGCCACCCTGACCCTGCTGCTCACCAGCTTCGTCTGCGTCGGCTACCGGGTACCCGGTGCCCGTCTGTTCGCCCTGGCCTGGTTGATGCTGCTGAGCGGCGCGGTGCTGCTGGCGCTACGCAATTTCGCCCTGATCCCATCGAACTTCCTCACCCTCTACTCCATGCAGATCGGCTCAGGGCTGGAGATGATCCTGCTGTCCTTCGCCCTGGCAGCACGCTTCAACGAACTGAAACGGCAGCGCGAAGCGGCCTTGCAACTCAACGAGCAGGTGCTGGCCAAGCGCGTGACCGAACGCACCCAGGCGCTCGAGCATGCCAACCTGCGCCTCAGCGAGCTGGCCATGCAGGACCCGCTGACCGGCCTGGCCAATCGCACTGCCCTGCAACAGCACCTGGAGCAGGCCCTGGCGCGCAGCAGCAGGCGCAACGAGCTGTTGGCGGTGATGCTGATCGACCTGGATGGCTTCAAACCGATCAACGACCAGCACGGCCATGCCTTCGGCGATCAGGTGCTGGCCGAAGTCGCACGGCGCATGCGCCAGTACGTTCGCGACGTCGACCTGCCCGCCCGGCTCGGCGGCGACGAGTTCGTGGTGGTCTGCGAGAACGTGCAGTCGGCCGACGCGGCGCAGGACCTCGCCAGGCGTTTGCTGGAGGGGCTCGACACCCCCATGTACCTGGAGGGTCGGGCCGTACGGGTCGGTGCCAGCATCGGTGTAGCCCTGACTCAGGGTCACGAGGATGCCACCGGCCTGATCCGCCAGGCCGACAGTGCCATGTACCTGGCCAAGGCCCAGGGCCGCAACCGCGTCTGCCTGGCGCAGGCCTGACGGATCAGGCCTTGACGCACTCTTCCAGCTGCACCGGCATGCAGTGCTCGAGCAGCCCCATTTCTATCGAATAGCGGATCAGCTCGGCGTCGCGTTCCAGCCCCAGCTTCTGCATGGCGGTAGTCTTCTGCGTACTGATGGTTTTCTTGCTGCGATGCAGGCACTCAGCAATCTCGTTGACCTTCAGCCCCGAAACGAACAGGCGCACCACTTCCAGCTCGCGCGGGCTCAGCACACCGAAGCCGGCCCTGCGTGAGCTGTTGTTCATCAGCGTGGCGATGCGCGGTGACAGGTAGCGCCCCTTGGCCATCGCCACCTGGATGGCCGGCAGCAGATGGCTGAGCGGGTCGCGCTTGCTGAGGATGCAGGAAATACCCGACGAAGCCAGTGCATGGAGGATGCTCGGATTCTCCTGCATGGTCAGCACCACGATATTGAGGTCGGGATACTTGCGCCGGATAAGCTGGAACAGGCTCAACCCACCGCTGTGCCCGGCGGCGGGGAGGATATAACCCGAAAGCAGCACATCGAAGTCCTGGTCATGGCCTTCGAGCCGCTCCAACAAACGCGCCGGCCCCTGCACCGAGTCCACGATGGAAACAGCATGGCTGGCAAACAGCGTCTGCCTTATACCGGCACAGACAACGGGGTGGTCGTCCGCGACCAGCAAGCGAATCATGTCGTTGTTCATTGTAAAAACCCTATCTCTGATGACAGTCCCTGTCGCAGGCTTGCTCGGCGTGCCTCAGCTGGCGGCCAGAGCCCCCGGCACGCAAAACATGACGCAGCAAAAGCCGATAGCAACGCACGCCGTAGCATCAACAGCGCCAACCAATGATAATGACTTGCAAATACATTCTCTGATCTTGTGACGTTATCTCAGAATTGCCCGCGCTCCTGGCGATGCGCGGGTGGCGGCTGCTCACTGATAAGTCAGCGTCAAGGTCACCGAGGCAAGCGCTGCACCAGCCCCCACCGGTGTAGAGGTCTGGTAGTAGCGCACCCGGTACGGCAGGGTATTCAAACCATTGGTCAGCCCGGCCAGTTGCCTGGTGCGACCGAGGTCGACTGGCGCACTGGTGGTGCCGTCGAGTACCTGCAAGCCCACCCCCGTTGCCGCCGCGCTCGACGTCAGCGCAAGCACCCCAGGAGCGTTGGAGCTGTGTGGCGTTCCGTCCATGCGCAGTTGAACGATGCCATTAGCGACCTTCTCGCACTGCAGAACGATGTCGAATGACTGCTCGCCCTGCGTCGACCCCACCCCTGAAAAGCGGTTGCGGTACACAGGTGCCAATGTAACCGTCTGATCAGGGTTGCCGAAGAGGCGACACGATGGCGGTGAAGGAGCGATCCTGGCGGACTGGATATTGACCTGCAAATAGCGGTTGTAACGAACGGTGCGCAGGGTCGCGTAGCTGCCAGGCGTGATGGCTCCAGTCCCTACCGTGGAGCCGATGGCAACCAGTTCGAGCTTGATTTCTCTCCATACGTCTCCTGCCGTCAACAGACCGGTGAACAGTGGCGGGATGGATCGCCTCCATTCGCTTCCGACGTAAAGCCCCTCCGGCTGCAAACTGACCCGATAGCCGACCCCCGGGACGTTGGTCTCGTAGACCCCCTGCAGCCCTGCGCTCGCCCTTTCAGCTACAAACGAGCCTGTGGCGTTGCCTTGGCCCAGCTGACATCTCAAGAGATAGAACGGATACCTAACCGGCTGTCTCGACTCCGCGAGCACCTGCCCCATCCGGGGCGAACCTGACGGGGCAATGATCGGGGTGGGGAAGTTGAACGTATAAACACCCTGATCGAAGTCGCTCTCCCATGAGCAGGTTGCATGGGCGAATGGTACTGCAGCGCCTAGCACCACCATCCACAGCAATCGGAACAAAGGATGCGAAACCCGCGACTTGCTCATAGACAGCTCTCCTTCAAGCCTCTAACTGGCGTCTGCGGCGCCCCCGGCGGCACACGGTAGGCCACTGTGCAGCTCCGGCCAGCACCCCAGCGGACGTTCAGCTTGCCTGCAGGTTCAGCACCTGCGACATAGGCCAGCCCCTCGGGACCGACCAGCCCCAGTTCCTGGCCATTGGCGCCGACGATTCGTGCTCCAAAGGGCAAGGGCTCCCCCTGCGCATCGCTCAGCCGCAACATGAGCCGGTAACCACTGCGAGCCTCGAACGGCGCCAGCACCACTGCGCCACGAGTCGGTACCACCTCCTGGGCCGCCGTCATGACCTCGACGTTCTCCCCCAGCCCGCTCATCGACAACGACAGACGATTGCTTCGATAAGGCGTCAGGCTCGGCACTACCGCATAGCCACGGCCATCCGTGCGCACCCCCACCTGCGACTGCAGCGCCAGCCCCTCGGCGTCGGGCACCTGTACCAGAGCAACGGTCTCCCCCAGTGGTTGTGACAGTGTGAGTCCATTGGCATGCGCCACCATCCCTCCGGACAGCTCGAGATTGGTCTGTTCATAGCCCTGCCCCTGGCTGTGCCCAAAATCGACCTGCCCATAACGCCCCTGGTAACCCAGATTGAGGCTGCCCCGAGAGCCTTGCTCGTCGGAACGATCAAAGGTCACGCCGTAATCGAGGCGATGGTCATCGAGAGCATTGCCGAAGACGCTTGCCTGCTGATAGAGACGCTGGTCAGCACCGCGTGAGACCGAATACATGCCCGAAGCGCCAGACGAGCCAAGCGGTATGCTCACAGAGATCATCAACTGACGCTCAGGAGCACCGAACAGCGTGCGGTACTGGTTGTAGTAGAGGTTGTAACTGAGCTGCCGGTAGCTGCCGGAGTAACCCAGCTGTACGAAGTGTTCCAGGTCGTTACTGCCCCAGTAGCGCTGCTGTCGGGCTGAGACGAACAGCGCTCCCCAACGCCCCATCGATTGCGACAAATCCACCTGCAACTCACTGCGGACGCTTGGAAACGACAGTCCATCGCCCTCCAGCGCCTGCATCTGCACCGCCTCGGGAAAGCTGTAGTACTCAGGACCAGAATAGCGGTAGCCAGTCATGCTGAAGGTCGTAGCCGTACGCTCCAGCGTCTTGCCATAGAGCACCCGCAGCGCCTGCCCGGAAAGACACCCCACTTTGCTACACGTGCGCGCATCTGAAAGGTCAAGGGACAGTGCTCCGAAACCCAGCATGTTCCTGCCTATTCCCAGCAACCCCGCCTGATAGCCCTGCCCTAGCAGCGCACCGCCATACAAAGAGAAGTCGCCAGACAACCCACGCGCAAGGGTGCCCTGGAAGAAGTAGGGGCGCAGCTGTTCATCTTCATACCCAGTGCGGTACTCCCCGGCGCTGACTTCATAACGCCAGCGACCATCACGCAGTAGCGTCGGCACCGAGGAAAAGGCCTGGCTGTAACGGACCTGACGGCCATCGGCCTCCAGAATGGTTACGTCCAGATCGCCACCGTTGGTGGTCGGGTAGAGGTCGTCCAGCGTGAACGGCCCTGGCGCGACATAGGCGCTGTAGATGATGAAGCCGTTCTGCCGCACCACTACCCGCGCATTGCTCTGAGCCACGCCGCGAATAGTCGGGGCATAGGCGCGCAGACTGTCTGGAAGCATCGCCTCGTCAGAGCTGAGCTGTACACCGCGAAACTGGAAACCCTCGAACAGCTCACCCAGGGTGTAGCCGTCGCCCATCATCAATTGGCCATTCAGCGCCTGAATATCCCGTTGGACATAGGTGCGCCCTGCCTGCCAACTGCCCTGGCCAACACTGTCACGGTTATAGGTAAAGTACTGACGCAAGCGCCAACTGCCCAGGTTGATCCCGCCACGCAAACGACCGAACAGCGTGTTGCCCGAGCCCCCCTGTGCACGCCCTTCGTCATTGCGCGCCAGGCTCAACTGATAGTCGAACAAGGCCGCGTCTATCCCACTGTCCCAGCGACTCGAATCGATCGACCCACGCGCCTTGCGCGACAGCGCCGCTTGCGGAATGCTCAAGCGCAGACGCTGCGCGGCCGCATCATAAGCCACACGGGCCTCGGGAAACGCCGCTTCCAAATCGATACAGGCCGGTGGTGGCGAGCTCATGGCAGGCAGGGCCGCCAGGTTCAAACCCCACTCAACCAACTGCTCGGCACTCAAACACGGCACTGCATCGCGCCCTGCATCGTGCTCGATGAAGCGAATGGTGAATCGCCCCAGCAGGTCATCGTTGCGCAGCACATCGACCCGGTACTCACCTGCCAACACCCGGCTACCGAAAGCGAACATCGACAGGTCCACGTCAGCCTGCCCACCACCCAGTTCGAGAAACGCCTCATTGAACATCGTGGCAACGGGCTCAGCGGAATGGACGAGCGCCGCGACCAAGAACGTCCACGCACACAGGCACCGGCCCAGAAGGCCTTGCCAAACCACGCGCACCTCAGAAGGCTCGTTTTTTTGAGCTGATCGAGGGATGAGACTCGACACGCACCAAGGGTACCTCGATGCGTTCCTCCTCCGAGAGGCCGCCGTAGTCATTGATGACGGCGAACTCCACGCTAACGGCTTGCGGCGCACCAATCGACGTCAGTGGGTACTCGCGCACTTCATAGGGAGGCACCATATCTGGCGCGATGTTTTCCATTCCCGGACGGACCCGCATCACACCGAAGGTCACATGATACGGCGTGGGATTTTCCACACGCAGCAAAACGCCACCGTCGCGATCGGCCAGCACGGACCACTTCAACTCCTTGCGCGCCTCGACGGCACCACTACCGGCCAGCTTCAACGGACGGTAAAACAGCTTGATTCGCGTGCGGATGGCCAGTTGCAGCACGTTATCCTGCTGCACCTTTTCCGGAATCTCCTTGACGTTGATCCAGAACACCGACTCACGGTCTTGTGGCAGCTCATCCGATACCCGCATCACCCGCAAGACGTTCTCCACGCTTGGGTCAAGCCGAGACAACGGCGGCACCAGCAGAAAAGGAGTGTCGTTACGCCCTTCTCCGGCGTCCACCCATGCCTGCACCACATAGGGGTGACTGTCCCCATTCTTGATAGGAAGTGAGGCCTCGCGGTTCGTCTCCTGAAAGATCACTCTTGTGGCCCCCACCTGCACGGCTGCGCCAGCTGACGCGCACGACGCAACGAACATGATGGGCACCGACGACATACGGATGAGCCGGCATAAACGGTTGAACAAAAACATAAGCCCCCCCAGAACGGCGGTGCGTGACAGCCAGGGCACGGAGCCCTACACGCAACCCAACTCCAGCGCAGGCAGGCGCTGGAGGGTGACAGAGCCTTTAGTGATAATTCACTGTGAACTGGGCCGTGGCGTTGGCAGCCCCCGGCTCGACCTGAGCCCGCGTGGCTACATAGGCCGCGTAGAATTGCAGCTCGCTGTCTCCTGGTCGTAGAGGGATGGCCATGCTGCCATTTCCAGGTATCACGCCGACCCGCTGGCCGCCTTCCTCTGTGTAAATTTGAATACCGACACCAACCGCGCCTCCCGTAACCGCCATCAAGCCCGCGTTGAGCGGATCTCGCGGTGCGTTGAAGGTCACCGATGCCCTTCTGGCTGTCGGGACACTGCAATCCGTCAACTTAATGGAGAAACTAACGCCGGGAGAGCGAGCGCCAATTGCTGTCAACGTGTTGACAGAAACCCGCCCCAGCTCCACGGTTTGATTCGTACTGCCCGTCGCAACCACGCAGGCCGCGTCGACAATCGAACCGTTGAAGATCACAGTACCATCCCTAGCAAGCACCCCCTGTGCAGCTACAGCCATGGCCAACGCGACAGCAGCTTTGAGCGTGGTAATAGCGTTCATAAAATCCTCCACCTATGTGCTCGTAAACTAACGATTGTTGTAATAAGGCATATTTGCCAATAGCCGAGAAATGATCCCAGAACACTCACAACCAAAACATAGGGATAACCCCAAAACACAATAGGAATTAACTTATTTCACAAGAAACAGATAGGACTATCCTTATAGCAACTGATGCATACCGGCCAATTGCAACAACGACCCTAATTGAACACACGCAACGAACCGTGCCTAAAAACAACGACAGCGTCACCCCATGCAACTTATTCGCATGTCCGCACGCAAAACTTCCGACACGACAGACAAGACTAAAGTAGTGTTCAGCGGATAAACGAGACAGGTTGACTGAACAGCGTCGGTCGAACTCAGAGCGGGTCAACCCGCTCAAGGCGATAGCCGTAGCCATAGATAGAAGCCAGGCACCAACCATATTCGGACGACAGCTTCAGTTTGCTGCGCAAGCGATAGATCATGGTATCCAGCGGGCGCGAGGAATAGCGCTCGCCTTGCGGCCAGAAGCGGTCGTAGAGATACGAGCGCGACAGCGAGCGGCCGAGATTTTCCATCAGGCAACGCGCCACACAATACTCCCGCTCGGTCAGCAACGTAGCACTGCAGTCACGCGTCACGGTGCGCCCGGCGTCATCGAACAGCAGGTCGAAGTAGACATGAAAGCGCTGGACCTGGCCCTCGGCGGCCTGAATGCGACGGCGATTCACCACCAGAATGCGTGCATGCAGTTCATATTCGCTGAACGGTTTGTGGATGAAGTCCTCGGCGCCAGCGTTGATGGCCTTGACGATATCTGCCCCCGAGCTGCCGCCAGTCAGCACAATGACCGGAGGGGGTACTTCAAGGTGCTCCTGCACCCAGCACAACAAGGTGTAACCGCTCATGCCTGGCAGGCACCAGTCGATGATCAGCAGGTCGAAATTCTCGCGTTTGAGACGCCGCAGGAGGTCCTCCCCCGAACTGAAGCCGTGCACCGTCCAGTCGAAACCGCTCGCCCTGGAATAGCTACTGATAACCTTTAATGCCCGATTCAGACAGATCTCTTCATCATCCAAGACAGCTATCCTCATGGACGCCCCCTATTATTATTAGTAACAGCGCCGCGAATCTATCGTTCAGAGCGCACTCGGATTCCCCCTAGAATCTGAGATAGTGTTACAAGCAGATACCGAACAATATCACCGCTGTAGCATTAAACCGGGAACTTATTGAGTTATAGGCCCTAGCCTATTGATCTATAGGTTTTCCCCTAGTCCTTAGTCCTAGCTTTAACCACGAACTTCCGGAGCACCGTCTCCGATCACCGGGCACTGTTAAAACCTGGAGCAACAAGTATCTGCAGCCACCTGGCCACATACTACTCGGACGATTTCACAGTACCCCAACGACACGTTACGACGGCAACTGAGCAAGTACAGACCGTACTTTGGCCAGAAAAGACCGGAATACTTCAGATGCTCGAAAAGAAACTGCGTATTCTGCTTATCAGCGAGAAACCTGCGACAGCCCGGGGCCTGGAACATGCATTGAATCGGCTGGGCTACTTCCGCGTGACTGCCATCGACTCGCTGGTCGATGCCCTGCCACTGGCCGACTCCATCAAACGGCGCTTCGATCTGATCCTGATTGCCCCGCACATCCGCCGCAACGGCAAGGCCCGGCAGCTCGAGCAGGCCCTGAGCAGCAATAGGCTGGCAGACAATCCGGCAGTCGAGGGCCCTCCCGTCGTCAGCTTCGTCTCGATCATCACCGGCATTCGCGAACTGCAGTGCCTGATCAGCCGCTGCCAGCCTGCTTACGAGGACTGATCAGCGCGCCAGGCAAGGCGACGGCGCCATTTTCTTCAGCAAAACATGATCCGCGATGCGGCAGCGGGGCCGATAAGCCCTACAATCGGCCAACCGAACGCCTCCCCCGACTCGACATCGTCCATGGACAAGACCCTATTGCTGCAACAGGTGCTCACGCACCTGCAGTCTGACCTGGAGCAGGCTCACCAGGCGGCGCTGAACGCCCACGAAGCGGCTACCCATGAGGAGAACGTCGCCGAGAACAAGTACGACACCCTGGGCCTCGAAGCAGCCTACCTCGCCAGTGGCCAGGCACGCCGCGTCGAGGAGCTGCGCCAGACACTGATCACCTGGCGCCAGCTGCGCCTACGGCCCTTCGACGAGAACCAGGGTGTCGAACTGGGCGCACTGGTCCAGCTGCTCGATGCGCATGACCAGGTGCGCTGGCTGTTTCTCGGCCCCCAGGGCGCCAGCATGAAGCTGCAGCATGCCGGCCAGACGATTCAGGTGCTCGGCAGCGCCGCGCCACTGGGCCGCGCTTTGCTGGGCAAGGTTCCGGGCGAACAGATCAGCGTACCGCTGGCCGGCACGGCACAGGATTTCGAGGTACTGAGCGTCGAGTGACGGGGAACTATCTGGGCTAGGGTTGGTAGAGAACCTTAAAGCCACCACCGTCCGGGAGCTCAGCATGGAACCGCCTGTTCACGACCTGTCTTCGCTGTTCAAACAACTCGGTCTGGCCGACGACAGCGCCAGCATCGACGCCTTCATCAGGACCCACGCGCCACTCCCCGCAGAGCGCAAGCTGGCGGACGCCTCGTTCTGGACCCCGGCACAGGCGGCCTTCCTGCGCGAGGAGATCCTCGAAGACGCCGACTGGGCGGAGGTAGTCGATCAGTTGAACGTGCGCCTGCGCGGCTGACGCATGAACTAGGCGCCGCTCATCTCGCGCCAGGTGAGGTACATGCGCAGGTCGAACTCGATCTGCGCGTAGCCGGGCAGCATGTAGTCGCAGAGTTTGTAGAAGGCCTTGTTGTGCTCGGCCTCCTTCAGATGCGCCAGCTCATGCACCACGATCATCTGCAGGAAGACTGGTGCGGCATCGCGAAACAGCGAGGCCACGCGGATTTCCTTCTTGGCCTTGAGCTTGCCGCCCTGCACCCGCGAGATCGCCGTATGCAGCCCCAGCGCGCGATGGGTGAGATCGAGGCGATTGTCATAGAGCACCTTGTCGATGCCGGGCGCGTTCTTCAGGTGCTCCTGCTTCAGCGCCATCACATAACCGTAGAGCGCCTTGTCGCTCTGCACGTCATGGCGTCCGGGATAACGCTGCGCCAGGTAGCCGCCCAGGCGGTCATCGGCGATCAGCTGGCGGACCTGCTGCTGCAACTCGACCGGATAACCCTGTAGATACTTCAATGATGCCGCCCCACACATGACTGGAGCACCAGTGTAACGGATGCCCGTCTATTCGCTCGGCAGTACGCGCAGTATCCGCCCCTGCGGATTGTCGGTCAGCAGGTAGAGTGCCCCGTCGGGCCCGCTGCGGACATCGCGGATACGCTCGCCCAGTTCCTCGAACAGCACCTCCTCGCCAGCCAGCATGCCATCGCGCAGGCGGATGCGCCGTACGCTGCGCTCGGCCAGGGTCGAGGCGAACAGGTCTCCCTTCCAGTCGGGAAACAACTCACCGCGGTAGAGCATAAGACTCGACGGCGCGACCGAGGGCGTCCAGTGCAGCAACGGTGCGACCAGCCCCGGCAGCTCGGTGTAGGGGCTGACCCTGGCGCCGGTGTAGTCGACACCGAAGGTCGCCAGCGGCCAGCCGTAGTTGCCGCCCGGCTCGATCAGATTGAGCTCGTCGCCACCACGTGGGCCGTGCTCGTGGCTGTACAGGCGCCCCTGCTCGGCGTCGAAGAAGATGCCCTGCACATTGCGATGGCCCAGGCTGTAGATCTCCGGCGCCGCACCCTGCTGCCCGAGCAACGGATTGTCCTGCGGCATACTGCCGTCACGGTTCAGGCGCACGATCTTGCCGAGGTGGTTGGCGGGATTCTGCGCCTGTTCACGCCAGTCGAAACCATCACCGAGGGTCAGCACCAGCGTGTTGTCCGCCAGGAAGGCGATGCGCCCGCCATAGTGCGCGGCGCCGGCCTTGAGCGGCTGGGCGGTAAACAGCACCTCGAGATCCTGCAACTCGCCATCCACCAGGCGCGCACGTATCAGGCGCGTGTTGTTGGCCTCCAGCGAACCCTGGGCGTGGGTCAGGTAAAGCCAGCGGTTGTCGCTGTAGTCCGGATCCAGCGCCACCTCCATCAAGCCGGCCTGGGCGGCGATGAACCCCTCGGGCACGCCCGCTACCGGCTCGGGGTCGAGCCGGCCATCGGCCTCGACGATACGCAGGCGGCCGACGCGCTCGGTGACCAGCAGGCGGCCATCCGGCAGGAACGCCATCGACCAGGGGTGCTCCAGCCCTTGGCTGAAGGTTTCGATGCGGTAATCGTGCGCGGCCAGCGGTGCGCTGGCGAACAAGGCGCCGAGCGCCAGCACGCGGAAGGTGTTCAACATGGGCAGCGCCTTGTCACGGAGTATCGGAAGTAGTCGGCTGCGTCCGGTAGCGCACCCGCCGGCCCAGCAGGCCAAACAGCAACGCGCCGGCACTGCCGCAGGCCATCAGGGCCAGGGTCCCCAGGGGATGGCGATCAGCGGCGATCAGCGTCGGCATGGGCGCCAGCGTGTTGGCCAGGGCCAGCGCCAGCCAGATCGCAGTGGCGCCTGCCACGACGAGAATGGCCCAGCGCAACGACGGCAGGCGCCGCGCCAGCCAGAGCGAAAGCGGCAGGGCGACGACAAAACCCAGCCCTGCCAGCAGTGCGAAAGTGGGGGCAAAACCGAGCAGATCCAGGCAGGTGGTGCCGAGGCGCACATCTAGCGGCACGGGCGCCCCCAGCGCTTGCAGGGCCGCGAGATTGCTCTGCGTCTGAAAGATCGAGGCAAAGGCGCTGGTCAGCAGCACGGCGAGGACGAAGGCGAGCAGCAGGCGCGGCATGAACGAGGTTTCCGGAACGGCAGTGCCCGAATTATGGCGTAGGCCGCCCGTTGCATCGGCCTGGGTGTTTTACAGGGTTTTACCTGATGCGCCGACCTGCATGACAAACGGTGGCCATGCAATCGACCAGGATGCCGCTACAAAATTGCGCCGCGAGTGCAGGCCGCGCTCAGAACGAGCAATGACTCCTGCCGCATGACCGCCCCGTACGCTGCACCAGCCATCAGCACAGACGTATTGGTGCCGTGCTGCCAGCCCGCCACGGCGCGGCTCGGCCGCCTGCGCTGCAGCGACATGGCACTCATTCCTGGCGCCAAGCATCGCGAATGGCACCACGTCGTTTTCCAGTGGCAACCTGCTTTCGCCAACGACAAGCGCTGATCGGCCGACTGAAGACGCTGCCCGCATCAACGAAGGATCTTGCCCTGCACCAGAGCAAACAGCTGATTGCGAAAGTTGATGCCCAGGCGGTCGAAGGCCCGATTGCGATAGGTCTTGACCGTACTCTCCTTCAGCCCCAGATCGACTGCAATTCCAGCATGGGTCATGCCCTGGAGCAGCCGCATGCAGACCTCCAGCTCCTGCTCCGTCAGTTGTGGGCTCTGGCGCAGCAATACCTGCCGCCAGTCGCCGGCGTGCTCTACGCGACGACTCATTGCCAGATGTCCGCGCAGCAGTTGCAGCACAATGGGCGTCAGCTGTTCGAATGCCTCAATCTCATCATCCGGAAAGTAGCCGGCCTCATGATGACGGTAGAGGTTGAACAGCACCGGTACGCCCTGGTCGTCCCAGGAAAGACCGGACAGGCGCTCGCTCATGCCGTTGCGCAGGTAGACGTTCTGCCGGTACGGAGCGAACTGGATGTCCTCCGCAAGAATGTGGCCAAGCAGAACCGCGCCATCATGTCGCTGCTCACCCTGCATGCGTGAAAACAGCTGGTCGTGACTGTGGAACTGCTGCGCATAGGCATGCCAGCAACGCCAGACCAGCCGTGAGTCATGATGACGGGTGCCGGCCATCAACATGCTCGGCTGCGACAGGTCCATGCGCATGACACAGAAATGCTGGGAACTCACCCAGTAATCCAGGCAATCGAGCAGTGACGAGGAAAAGCGCTCACTGCCCATCAGGCCTGTGAGTTCGACGAACCGCTGCAGGTCAAGCCCTGGCGCCGTGCCGGTGGACGACCAGACGTTGATCATCGTAGTCCCTCCTGAGGTGTTCGGCAGGTAACGGCATTCTGCGTCCACATCCGCTCTGACGCCAGCTGCACCTGTCCACCTCTCGGGGGACAGAGACATCCGATCAAGTCGATAACCTGAACGACAGCAAGCCCGCTGCCTGGGCTGACGAACAGGTACAAGAACAATGAGCAACGTAACCGAAAGCCTGGTGCTGAGGGTGGAGCATGTCCGCGCCGAAGCCAAAGATGTACTTGCCTTCGAACTCGCATCCCTCGACGGCTGCGACTTGCCGCCCTTTACGCCGGGTGCGCATCTAGAACTGCAGCTGCGCAACGGAAAGATCCGCCATTACTCACTGCTCAACGACCCAGCGGAGCGACATCGCTATGTAATCGCCGTTGGCCTCGCGCAGGAAACACGCGGTGGCTCACGCTTCATTCATGAGTCACTGCGTCAGGGCGATACCTTGGTGGTGAACGGACCACGCAACAACTTTCCACTCGATGAGGAGGCATCACGCTACTGCTTCGTCGCCGGTGGCATCGGTATCACACCGATCCTCTCGATGATTCGCTGGTGTGCACGGCATGCCAAGGAGTGGCGACTTGTATACGCAGCACGCAATCGCACCCGCGCCGCCTTCTATGAAGAACTACTGGCTCTCGACCCACAGCGCACACACTTTCACTTCACTGACGAACACCAGGGCGCGCATCTGCCAGTGGGCACGCTGGTCACCTCGCTTGGCGCCGATGAACAACTTTACTGCTGCGGCCCCGAGCCGCTGATGCAAGCAGTCAAGAGCGCTAGCTCGACAGTTGCCAACCGCGTGCACTTCGAATGGTTCACGCCGCCCGAGCTGCCACAGCCAGAAGTGGTTGGCAGCGCAGGCTTCGAGGTCGTGCTGCGGCGCACTGGCAGATCCATCCAGGTATCGGACGACCAAAGCATTCTTGACGCGCTGGAAGCAAATGGCATCGAGGCGCCCTTTTCCTGCCGTGCTGGCATCTGTCGCACCTGCGAAACAACCGTCTGCGCCGGCACACCGGATCATCGCGACCATGTGCTCTCCGCAGAAGAACGGGCGGCAGGCACGAGCATGATGATCTGTGTTTCCCGTGCTCTGGGCCCCTCGCTAGAACTCGATCTCTGATCATTACCGCCACCCGGGTGGCCCAAACGGAGACTCCAACCATGACTCTGCCTGCTGAAAATCTAATCCTCAGCTCACGCAAGGCGGCTAGCCAGATGGCTACCCGAGACACGCCGTTCGTATTCAACGAATGGTACGTGGCCGCTTTTGCCGCTGATGTCGGCCGCGAGCTGTTGCCCCGGACCTTGCTGGGCAAGCGGATACTGATGTACCGCACCCAGAAAGGTACGGCGATAGCGATGGATGATCGCTGCGTGCATCGCTCATACCCGCTCTCCAAGAGCACCCTGGACGGCGACACGGTCGTCTGCAACTACCATGGTTTTCGCTACAGCGAGCGCGGCGAGCTGATCGAGGTGCCCTCGCAGAAAGCCTGCCCCCGGGGGATCGGTATTCGTACCTACCCACTGGTCGAACGTGGCCCGCTGCTCTGGATCTGGATGGGTGATACGCGACTCGCCGACGACAGCCGAATCCCTGACCAGCCCTGGACAGCCGATCCTACATGGGAGTGCTCGTCAGGCTACTTCCACCATCCAGGCAACTACGTGAGCATGCATGAAAACCTGCTCGACCTGACGCATCTGCAGTTCCTCCACGCCAACACCATCGGTACGCCGGACTATGCCAGCGCCCCCTTCGATCTGGATATCGAGGAGGGCCACTACAAGCTGGTTCGTCGTGTCGTGCCCACTACCCTGTCGGCGGTCTGGGCCAAGACCACCAAGATAGAGGGTCCAACCGCCGCGCGCATCGTCACCTCGGAGTTCATCAGCCCTGCTCTGCACAGGGTCAGCGTCACCTTTTACGATACAGCGTTACCAGAGCACAGCCGCCCGATCTTCCACATCCATACAGCCCATATTCTTACCCCAGAGACGGAACACACGATGCACTACCACATCATCCACGGACGTGACTTCGCCCAGGATGATCATGCACTGGGCGAATTCATGCACGAGCAGCTCTTTGCAGCCTTCGAGGAGGACGTCGAGGGGCTCGGGACGCTGGAAGAAGTGATTGGCGATGTCGACGAGAATCACTACGAGATTTCCGTGGCCAGCGATGCTCCGGCCGTGGCCATGCGCGTTTACCTCAAGCGACGCGCAGCGCTGGAAGCGGCAGCTCGCTCCACACCTCGGGTAGCCGGATCTTCCGAACAGTTCCGGCCCTGATTCACTCTTGCACGCAGACCACTGGCTTCCGATTAGAACAAAAAGAGAGACCACGCCATGAAATGCCTCAAAGTTCTTTCCCTGCTTGCCCTCAGCGCCGTTGCCTCCGCCAGCCTGGCAACCGAGACCGTAACGCTGAAAGTCGCTCATTTCCTTCCTGCGGTTTCCAACGCTCAGCGCAGCGTGATCCAGCCCTGGTGCGACAAGATCGCAAAAGAATCGGACAACCGCCTCCGGTGCCAGATCTACCCGTCAATGCAATTGGGTGGAACTCCTGCGCAGCTGCCCGACCAGGTTCGCCGAGGTGTGGCGGACATCGTCTGGACGGCACCTGGATACGCAACCGGCCGTTTCCCACGCAGCGAGGCCGTCGAGCTGCCATTCATGCTGCCGGCCAATGGCGAACTCGGCTCCAAGATCATCTGGGAGTTCTATGAGCAGGCGTTGAAGGACGATTACACCGATTACAAGGTACTTGCCCTGCACAGCGATGGCGGCATGCAATTGCACAACAGCAAGAGGGATATCACCTCGCTTGCCGACTTCCAGGGTGCCAAGCTGCGCGCTTCGACGCGCATGACCTCGCGCCTGCTCGACTCTCTCGGCGCCACTCCCGTCAGCATGCCACCGGCACAGATGACCGAGTCAATGTCCAAAGGTGTGATCGACGGAGCGCTGGTGGGCTGGGAAGTGGTACCTGCGCTGAAACTCGATGAAATCACTCGTTTTCACTCAGAGCCCGTGAACGGCCAGCCAATCTTCTCCACCACACTGCTCAGCTTCCTGATGAACAAACAGCGCTACGAGCAACTACCGGATGACCTTCGCGCGGTGATCGACCGCAACAGCGGCTTGTCGCTCTCCACCACGTTCGGCGCGAGCTGGGACAGGGAAGCGGCACGTGCCCGCCAAGTGGTGCAGGACAAGGGGGCGACGCTCACCACGATCGACGATACCGACTACCTGCAGATGCGCGAAGCTGGTCAACGAGTGACGGAGGCCTGGTCGAGCGAAGGAGATGAAAAAGGAATCAACGGCACCTGGCTGGCCAACACCCTTCGCGACATCGCCAAGGCCAACGGCCAGAGTTACTGAACCAAAGCCCTTGCCATGATCAACTCGCAGCGACGCAGCCAACGATGACCCTCCCCTCGAAATGAAACACCCCGCAAAAGCTTCGCCTTTACGGGGTGTTTGGGATCAGAGCCTCAGCCGCGACGCGGTCCGGCTGAGGCTGAACGCGGCGGGCTCTTGCCCGTCGTCGATCAGTTGACCTTGGCGTTCAGCTCGCCACTGGCGTAGCGCTGGAACATGCCTTCCAGGGAGACCGGCTTGATCTTGGAGGCGTTGCCGGCGGTGCCGAAGGCTTCGTAGCGGGCGATGCAGATGTCACGCATGGCGACGATGGTCTTGGCGAAGAACTTGCGCGGGTCGAACTCGCTCGGGTGCTCGGCCATCATGCGGCGCATGGCACCGGTAGAGGCCAGACGCAGGTCGGTGTCGATGTTGACCTTGCGCACGCCGTGCTTGATGCCCTCGACGATTTCCTCGACCGGCACACCGTAGGTTTCCTTGATGTCGCCGCCGAATTCGTTGATCACCTTCAGCCATTCCTGCGGAACGGACGAGGAACCGTGCATCACCAGGTGGGTGTTGGGGATGCGCTTGTGGATTTCCTTGATGCGCTCGATCGACAGCACGTCACCGGTTGGCGGCTTGGTGAACTTGTAGGCGCCGTGGCTGGTACCGATGGCGATGGCCAGGGCGTCGACCTGAGTCTTCTTGACGAAGTCGGCGGCCTCTTCCGGGTCGGTCAGCAGCTGGCTGTGGTCCAGCACGCCTTCGGCGCCAACGCCGTCTTCTTCACCCGCCATGCCGGTTTCCAGGCTGCCCAGGCAACCCAGCTCACCTTCCACCGACACACCGCAGGCGTGGGCGAATGCCACGGTCTGCTGGGTCACGCGGACGTTGTACTCGTAGTCGGCCGGCGTCTTGCCGTCTTCTTTCAGCGAGCCGTCCATCATCACCGAGGAAAAGCCCAGCTGGATCGAGCGCTGGCAGACGTCAGGGCTGGTGCCGTGATCCTGGTGCATGCACACCGGGATGTGCGGGAACTCTTCGATGGCAGCCAGGATCAGGTGGCGCAGGAACGGCGCACCGGCGTATTTGCGGGCACCAGCGGACGCCTGGACGATGACCGGCGAATCGGTCTTGTCGGCGGCTTCCATGATGGCGCGCATCTGCTCGAGGTTGTTGACGTTGAAGGCCGGCACGCCGTAGCCGAATTCGGCGGCGTGGTCGAGCATCTGGCGCATGCTGATAAGTGCCATGGTGTTACTGTCTCCCGGTTTGGAGGTCGTTAATCGTGCAAGCCTGCCGCAGGGGCCGGCGTTGTTCAAGTAATCCGGAAGGGACGCGTCGCCCACTTCCGCTGCGCGCGGCGAGATGACCGCGCGGTGTTGCAAAGTTCTCGCTACTCAGCGCGGCTTGCAGCCGCGACCGACCACCTGCTCGGTGCCGACCCGGTAGACCAGCCCCTCATCACCCTTGGTGTGGAAGGCCAGCATCGGATCGCTGTACAGCGCCCCCGAGGCAGAGGGTGTGAGCCTCAGGCGGTGGGCGATGTCGCTGCCGCCCAGACGCAGATCTATGGCGTCCTCACCTGCCGGGCGCCATAGCACCTCGGTCTTGTTGTCACAGATCCAGCTGATCCAGCGATCACTCGCCGCCGGCTGCTCGGCGCACGCCGTCAGCAACAGGATGGCGCTGAGCAATCCCACATTCCCTGCACTGTTCATTCGCCCTCCTCAATCACAACGCTGGCTGGGCATTCCACCATTGGCGCCGCTCTGTCCGTCGATACTGCCACTGCCCTGGCTGCTGGGCGTTTCGATCTGTGCCGGGCTGAACACCCGACAGGCCTTTTCGCGGGCCGTATGGGGATCACCCGCACAACCGCCCAACAGCACACCGACAATACCCAGCAGCATCCACCTGACCATGGTCTTGCTCCTTGCTCGAGGAATCGGACAACCCGATTCGCCCAGGGTTTAACCGGAGCAGAAACGGGATTCGCCTTTCATCCTAGCAGGGCCACACCCATGACGCGCCGCATCAGGCCTTGGCGCGCGCCTCGAGCACTTCGACGGCCGGCAGGACCTTGCCCTCGACGAACTCGAGGAAGGCGCCGCCGCCGGTGGAGATATAGGAGATCTTCTCGGCCACGCCGTACTTGTCGATGGCCGCCAGGGTGTCACCACCACCGGCGATGGAGAACGCTGCGCTGTCGGCGATGGCCAGGGCCAGGGCCTTGGTGCCGTTACCGAACTGGTCGAACTCGAACACGCCGACCGGGCCGTTCCACAGGATGGTCTGCGAAGCCTTGAGCATCTCGGCGAACTGCGCGGCGGTCTGCGGGCCGATGTCGAGGATCATGTCGTCCTCGCTCACGTCGGCGACGGCCTTGACCGTGGCCTCGGCATCTTCGGCGAAGGCCTTGGCCACCACCACGTCGACCGGCAGCGG
Source organism: Pseudomonas sp. BMW13 (assembly GCF_013357275.1). NCBI lineage: Bacteria > Pseudomonadati > Pseudomonadota > Gammaproteobacteria > Pseudomonadales > Pseudomonadaceae > Pseudomonas > Pseudomonas sp. BMW13. The sequence goes on from NZ_SUKD01000012.1 coordinate 234,486, forward strand.
CACGCTGACCTTGGCGGCGATGGCCTTGGCGGTGTCGACCAGGTCGGCCTCGTACAGCGACTTGCCCACCGGCAGGCCTGCAGCGGCGAGGAAGGTGTTGGCGATGCCGCCGCCGACGATCAGCGAGTCGCAGATATCGGCCAGGGAGTTGAGCACGTCCAGCTTGGTCGACACCTTGGAACCGGCGACGATGGCCAGCATCGGGCGGGCCGGCTTGTCCAGGGCCTTGCCCAGAGCATCCAGCTCGGCCGCCAGCAGCGGGCCGGCACAGGCGACCTTGGCAAACTTGGCCACGCCATGGGTCGAGCCCTGGGCGCGGTGGGCGGTGCCGAAGGCATCCATCACGAACACGTCGCACAGGGCCGCGTACTGCTGGGCCAGTTCGTCGCTGTTCTTCTTCTCGCCCTTGTTGAAACGCACGTTCTCCAGCAGCACCAGTTCGCCAGCCTTGACCTCGACACCGCCGAGGTAGTCCTTGACCAGCGGCACGTCGCGGCCGAGCGCCTTGCTCAGGTAGGCCGCCACCGGTGCCAGGCTGTCTTCTTCGCTGTAGACGCCCTCTTCCGGACGGCCCAGGTGCGAGCAGACCAGCACGGCCGCGCCTTTTTCCAGCGCCAGCTTGATGGTCGGCAGGGAAGCGAGGATGCGCGCGTCGCTCTTGACCACGCCATCCTTCACCGGGACGTTGAGGTCTTCGCGAATCAGCACGCGCTTACCGGCGAGGTCGAGGTCGGTCATCTTCAGAACGGTCATGGCATCAGTCCTTCACGGGGGCTGGTTGTACAGAGGAGGTGGATACAGCAAGAAAATGTTCGGCGACATCGAGCATGCGGTTGGCGAAACCCCACTCGTTGTCGAACCAGGCCAGCAGGTTGACCAGGCGCGGGCCGGACACGCGGGTCTGGCTGCCGTCGACGATGGCCGAATGCGGGTCATGATTGAAGTCGCAGCTGGCATGCGGCAGCTCGGTATACGCCAGCAGCCCCTTGAGCGGGCCGCTTTCCGCTGCCTGGCGCAGCACGCGGTTGATTTCCTCGGCGGAGGTGTCGCGCGCGGTCTGCAGGGTGATGTCGAGACAGGACACGTTGACCGTCGGCACACGGATGGCCTTGGCCTGGATACGCCCGGCCAGCTCCGGCAGCAGACGCTCGATACCGCGCGCCAGGCCGGTGGACACCGGGATCACCGACTGGAAGGCCGAGCGCGTGCGGCGCAGGTCTTCGTGGTGGTAGGCATCGATAACGGGCTGATCGTTCATCGCCGAGTGGATGGTGGTAATGGAGACGTACTCCAGACCCACCACTTCGTCGAGAAGTTTCAGCAGCGGCACGCCGCAGTTGGTGGTGCAGGACGCATTGGACACCAGGCGCTCGCTGCCATCGAGGCCATCCTGGTTGACCCCGTAGACGATGGTGGCGTCGATATCCGCCTCACCGGCCATCGGCTGCGACAGCAGCACGCGTGGCGCACCGGCAGCGATGAAACGCTGCGCCTCGCTGCGGGTGACGTACTGCCCGGAGCACTCCAGCAGCAGGTCGATATCCAGCGCGGCCCAGTCGATCGCTTCCGGCTCGCTCTGGCGCAACACCTTCACGCAGTCGCCGTTGATGTGCAGGCAGTCGCCGTCGACCTTCACCTCACCCGGGAAACGCCCATGAGTGGAGTCGAAACGGGTCAGGTACTCGATGCTGGCCTGATCGGCCAGGTCGTTGAGGGCGACGATTTCCAGGCTCGCCCCGTCTCCGCGCTCATGCAGCGCGCGCAGCACGCAGCGACCGATGCGGCCGTAGCCGTTGAGGGCGACGCGAAAAGGGCGATTGGACATGGGCGATCTCGATAACGTGGCGACTCCCTCTGCCATTCACTGGAGAGGGCCGGGGAGAGAGCGGCAACGCAACCCTCTCCGCTCAGCCCCCCGCACGCGGCGGAGGGGAGTCAGCGGTTCAGGCGTCGAGCAGCTCTTCAGCCGTGGCAACGACGTTGTCGACGGTGAAGCCGAACTCTTCGAACAGGGCGGCAGCCGGCGCCGACTCACCGAAGGTGGTCATGCCGATGATGCGGCCTTCCAGGCCCACGTACTTGTACCAGTAGTCGGCATGCGAGGCCTCGATGGCGATACGCGCCCCCACCTCGACCGGCAGCACGGACTGCTTGTAGGCAGCATCCTGCTGGTCGAACACGCTGGTCGACGGCATCGACACCACGCGCACCTTGCGGCCCTTCTCTTCGAGCTTGGCGGCAGCCTGCATGGCCAGGCCGACTTCCGAGCCGGTGGCAACGAGGATCAGTTCCGGCTCGCCAGCGCTGTCCTTGAGCACGTAGCCGCCGCGCGCGACATCGGCCAGCTGCTGGGCATCACGTGCCTGGTGCGGCAGGTTCTGGCGACTGAACACCAAGGCGGACGGGCCGTCGGCGCGTTCGATGGCGTGTTTCCAGGCCACGGCGGACTCGACCGCATCGGCCGGGCGCCAGGTGTCCAGGTTCGGCGTGCCACGCAGGCTGGCCAGCTGCTCGATCGGCTGGTGGGTCGGGCCGTCCTCACCGAGACCGATGGAGTCGTGGGTGAACACGTACAGCACGCGCTGCTTCATCAGTGCGGACATGCGCACGGCGTTGCGGGCGTATTCCATGAAGATCAGGAAGGTCGCGCCATAGGGCACGAAACCGCCGTGCAGGGCGACACCGTTCATGATCGCGCTCATGCCGAACTCGCGCACGCCATAGAACATGTAGTTGCCGGAAGCGTCCTCGGCGGACACGCCCTTGCAGCCCTTCCACAGGGTCAGGTTGGAGCCGGCCAGGTCAGCCGAGCCACCGAGGAATTCCGGCAGCAGCGGGCCGAAGGCATTCAGTGCGTTCTGGCTGGCCTTGCGACTGGCGATGGTCTCGCCCTTCTCGGCCACTTCACGCACATAGGCGGCGGCCTTCTCGGCGAAGTCGGCCGGCAGCTCGCCGGCGATGCGGCGCTTGAACTCGGCAGCCAGCTCGGGGAAGGCGGCGGCGTAGGCGGCGAACTTCTCGTTCCAGGCGGCTTCGGCGGCAGCACCGGCGGCCTTGGCGTCCCACTCGGCGTAGATCTCGGCCGGCACTTCGAACGGGCCGTGGTTCCAGCCCAGGTTGGCGCGGGTCAGGGCGATTTCGTCATTGCCCAGCGGCGCACCGTGGCACTCTTCCTTGCCGCCCTTGTTCGGCGAACCGAAACCGATGGTGGTCTTGCAGCAGATCAGGGTCGGCTGGTCCACGCTCTTGCGCGCGGTCTCGATGGCCATCTTGATCTCTTCGGCGTCGTGACCGTCGACATTGCGGATCACCTGCCAGCCATAGGCCTCGAAACGCTTCGGCGTGTCGTCGGTGAACCAGCCTTCGACCTCACCGTCGATGGAGATGCCGTTGTCGTCATAGAACGCGACCAGCTTGCCCAGGCCGAGGGTGCCGGCCAGCGAGCAGACTTCATGGCTGATGCCTTCCATCATGCAACCGTCGCCGAGGAACACATAGGTGTTGTGGTCGACGATGGTGTGACCGTCACGGTTGAACTGCGCGCCCAGCACTTTCTCGGCGATGGCGAAGCCGACGGCGTTGGCGATGCCCTGGCCGAGCGGGCCGGTGGTGGTTTCCACACCCGGGGTGTAGCCGTATTCCGGGTGGCCCGGAGTGCGGCTGTGCAGCTGACGGAAGTTCTTCAGATCGTCGATCGACAGGTCGTAGCCGGTCAGGTGCAGCAGCGAGTAGATCAGCATCGAACCATGGCCGTTGGACAGCACGAAGCGGTCACGATCGGCGAAGTTCGGGTTCTGCGGGTTGTGCTTCAGAAAGTCGCGCCACAGCACTTCGGCGATGTCCGCCATGCCCATGGGGGCACCGGGGTGGCCGCTGTTGGCTTTCTGCACGGCATCCATGCTGAGGGCACGAATGGCATTGGCTCGCTCACGACGGCTGGGCATCGCTGAATCTCCTGCGGGGGGCTGTTCACGGAAAAAGGCGGCTATTTTCGCCCAGCCGCACCCCGCGGGGCAATGACAGATGGTCGTAGATCCGTCGACTCAGCCGACGCGCTCGCTGAGAACCCCCACCGCAGGGCTGCCCGGCCCACCCAGGCAAGGCGCCTGGAACAGCTCGCCATGCCAGACGCCGGCCAGTGTGCGACTGAATACCAGGCACCACACGCCCAGCAACTGCAGGGCCAGCACCACACCGGCGAAGCTGAAGAAGGCCAGGCCCGTCAGCGCCTGCAGCTCGAAGGTGGCCAGGGCGAACACCCCCAGCGGGAAGGTGAACCCCCACCAGCCGAGATTGAACGGCATGTTGTCGCGAATGTAGTGACGGGTGAAGAGCGTGGCGATCACCAGCCACCACAGGCCCGCGCCCCACAACGCCAGGCCGCCGACCAGGCCGAGGTCACGCGCCAGCTCCGCGGCGCCGGCCAGGGGTGTGCCGGCGAATGCCAGCGGCGCCGCCTGCCCCATGCTGAGCAGGCCCAGGCAGCCGGTGGCCAGCGGGCCCAGCGGTAACCAGCTGGTGGCAGCGAAGTCGGTATCCGGCAGTTTGTGCAGCGCCAGGCGCAGCAGCACCAGCGTGATCAGCGAGAAGGCCAGCGACAGCGACATCCCCCAGAGCACGAAGCCGGCCGCCAGCAGTTGCTGCGCGGCGGCTGCGGAAAGATGTGGGGCCAGGGCGCCCGCCGCGCTGGCCGCCACCTCGGGTGCGACGATCGGTAGCAGCCAGACTGCGGTGAGCTTCTCCAGCGCATGATGCTGACGGGTGAACATCAGATAGGGCACGAGCAGCGCACCGAGCAATGCCAGCACCGCGTCCAGCCACCACAACGCATGCGCCAGCGCATAGACGCCCTCGCCCCAGCGCGGCACGCCGAACAGCAGCAGGCCCTTGATCAGCACCGCCATACCCATGGGGATGGCACCGAGAAACATCGACTGCACCGGATGCAGCAGCATGGGCCAGAGCGTGTCGCGAAACAGCGCCAGACGCAGCAGGAACAACAGGCTGAAGAGAACGAACAGGCCGACGGCGAAAAACCACAACCCCTCCGCCAGCATGACCAGGCCCGGCAGATGCCAGGGCAGATGGGCGAGCACCAGCGCCAGAACGCCGGTGCCCATGGTCATGGCGAACCAGTTGGGCGTGAAGTGACGAATGAAGGCGAGCGGTTCGGGTAAACGACTGAAAGGGCGCGACATGAATCGGGTGGTCCCGTGACATGAGTGACGCCGACAAGGTTAAGAACCGGCTTGCCATATGAAAAATACATATTCAGCATCCATGGCATACCTTTAATGCATGGATATGCCATGAACCTCCACCATCTCAAGGTGTTCCTCGCCGTCGCCGAAGCCGGCAGCATCAGCGCGGGCGCCGAGCGTCTGCACATCAGCCAGCCGGCGGTCACCCGCGAGATACGCGACCTCGAAGCCAGCCTCGACCTGCGCCTGTTCGACCGCCAGCCGCGCGGCGTGCAACTGACCGAGGGGGGCCGGCGCCTGCTCGACTACGCCCAGCGCATCTTCAACCTGGAGCGCGCCGCAGAGCGCGACCTGCGCGACTTCGCCCAGCTCGGCCAGGGCGAACTGAACCTGGGCGCCAGCGCCACGCTCGGCTCCTACCTGCTGCCATCGCTGATCAGCCGCTTCCGCACCCTGCACCCGCAGATCTTCGTCAGCCTGGAGGTGAGCAACACGGACGTGGTGACCCGCCAACTGGACGAGGGCCTGGTCAGCCTGGGTTTCGTCGAAGGGCCGTTCGTCCGCAGCGCCTACGCCCACCGACTGCTGGCACGCGACGCCCTGCTGCCGGTCGCGGCGCCCCATCACCCACTGGCCAGCAGCGGTCGACTGGCCGCGCGCATGCTGCAGCGCTACCCGCTGTACATGCGCGAACCCGGCTCGGGCGCGCGGGTCAGCATCGAGCAGGCCTATCGCGCCCACGGCCTGGAGCCCGAGGCCAGCATGGCCATCGGCAGCACCGAGGCCCTGAAGCGCCTGCTCGCCGACGGCCAGGGCATCGCCTGGCTGTCGCAGCGCATCGTCGAGCGCGAGTTGGCCAGCGGCGAATTGCGCCACCTCCAGGTGCAGGACCTGCAGATCGAGCGCGACCTGCACGTACTCTGGCGCCAGGGCGCGAGCCTGAGCCCGGCACCCGCGGCCTTCCTGGCCTTGAGCGGCGCCACGGAGCAACCGGACAGCAATATCAAAATATTTTGATATTGCTGTTGCTGTATGAAAAATGACCGACTAGACTGCGCCACCATGACCCTGCGCGCATCCCAGCTGGAATTCGACCCCTGCGACGAGCTCGCCGCCCTGTGCAAGGCCGGCGGCGATCCGCTGCGCCTGAACGTGCTGCGCGCGCTGAGCAACGACTCGTTCGGCGTGCTGGAGCTGGCGCAGATCTTCGCCATGGGCCAGTCGGGCATGAGTCATCACCTCAAGGTACTGGCCCAGGCCGGCCTGGTGGCCACCCGCCGCGAAGGCAACGCGATCTTCTATCGCCGTGCGCTGCCCAACGGGCGTCTGCACGCCGCACTGCTGGAAGATGTCGACGAGCTACCCGTGCCGACCGACAGGCAAGCGCGGATTGCCGCGGTACACCAGCAGCGCGCCACTGTCAGCCGCGACTTCTTCGCGCGCATGGCCAGCAACTTCCAGGCCCAGCAGGACCTGATCGCCGGCCTGCCGCAGTACCGCGACAGCCTGCTGGCCCTGCTCGACAGCCTGCACTTCGCCCCCGGCGCCACGGCAATGGAAATCGGCCCGGGCGACGGCGCCTTCCTGCCCGAGTTGGCGCGCCGTTTCGCCCAGGTCATGGCGCTGGACAACAGCCCGGCCATGCTCGAGCTGGCGAGCCAGCGCTGCGCCAGCGCGGGGCTGGACAACGTCGCGCTGACACTCGGCGATGCCCTGCAGAGCGAGCATGGAGCAGCCGACTGCGTGGTGCTCAACATGGTGCTGCACCACTTCGCCACCCCGGCCGAGGCTTTCCGCCAGCTGGCACGGCACGTAAAACCCGGCGGCAGCCTGCTGATCAGCGAGCTGTGCAGCCACGACCAGAGCTGGGCCCGCGAGGCCTGCGGCGATCTCTGGCTAGGCTTCGAGCAGGAGGATCTGTCGCGCTGGGCCAGCGCCGCCGGTCTGCTGCCCGGCGAGAGCCTGTACATCGGCCTGAAAAACGGCTTTCAGATTCAGTTACGCCACTTCGCCCAGCCCCTTGAGCGAGCGGCCTTCAGTTACGGCACAAAAGGAATCCATCCATGAGCGAATACTCCCTGTTCACCTCCGAGTCCGTGTCCGAGGGACATCCGGACAAGATCGCCGACCAGATCTCCGATGCCGTGCTCGACGCCATCATCACCCAGGACAAGCACGCCCGCGTGGCCGTGGAAACCCTGGTCAAGACCGGCGTCGCCATCGTCGCCGGCGAAGTGACCACCAGCGCCTGGGTCGACCTCGAGCAGATCGTCCGTGACGTGATCAACGGCATCGGCTACACCAGCAGCGATGTCGGCTTCGACGGCTCCACCTGCGGCGTGCTCAACATCATCGGCAAGCAGTCGGTGGACATCGCACAGGGCGTCGACCGCTCCAAGCCGGAAGACCAGGGTGCCGGCGACCAGGGCCTGATGTTCGGCTACGCCAGCAACGAGACCGATGTGCTGATGCCGGCGCCGATCCGCTTCTCCCACGCGCTGGTCGAGCGCCAGGCCGAAGCCCGCAAGTCCGGCCTGCTGCCGTGGCTGCGCCCGGATGCCAAGTCCCAGGTCACCTGCCAGTACGAGAACGGCAAGGTCGTCGGCATCGACGCCGTGGTGCTGTCGACCCAGCACAACCCGGACGTGTCGCTGAAGGACCTGCGCGAAGCGGTGATGGAGCTGATCATCAAGCACAGCCTGCCGGCTGAACTGCTGCACAAGGACACCCAGTTCCACATCAACCCGACCGGCAACTTCGTCATCGGCGGCCCGGTGGGCGACTGCGGCCTGACCGGGCGCAAGATCATCGTCGACAGCTACGGCGGCATGGCCCGTCACGGCGGCGGCGCCTTCTCCGGCAAGGACCCGTCCAAGGTCGACCGTTCGGCTGCCTACGCCGGCCGCTACGTGGCCAAGAACATCGTCGCCGCCGGCCTCGCCGACCGCTGCGAGATCCAGGTGTCCTACGCCATCGGCGTGGCCCAGCCGACCTCCATCTCGATCAACACCTTCGGCACCCACAAGATCGCCGAAGACAAGATCATCCAGCTGGTACGCGAGGTGTTCGACCTGCGTCCGTACGCCATCACCAAGATGCTCGACCTGCTCCACCCGATGTACCAGGCCACCGCGGCCTACGGCCACTTCGGCCGCACCCCGGAACAGAAGACCGTGGGCGACGACAGCTTCACCACCTTCACCTGGGAGCGTACCGACAAGGTCGAGGCACTGCGCGCCTCTGCCGGCCTGTAACCAGCGCCTGAAGCAAAGCCCCGCCAGCCTCGGCTGTGCGGGGCTTTTTCGTTCCTGACCCGGGCAAACCTCGGAGCGCCACAGGATAGAAGCTCAGCCCAGGCCCTTGCCCCCGAGGAGCCCCCTCGTTTCGCGAGACAGGCCCAGCGCCGGCCTGCCGATTCGGAAGCACCCTGCGGATCACTGACCCTGATCAAGGGAGCGGCTCGGCACCGCGAACCTCGTGAGCCATTGGCGGTCACTTCGAGAGAGAGACTCACGAGGAAAGACCATGATTCGCCAAGCCACCGTTCTCGGCCTGATGCTGGTCGCCGGACTGAACGTCACCCCCATCCTGGCCGCCAAACCCGAAGGCGACTGCGCCGCCAAGCGTCAGGTCATCCAGGAGAAGATCGAAGCCGCCCGCCAGAGCGGCCACTCACACGAGCTGCTGGGCCTGCAGCGCGCGCTGGGCAAGGTCGAGGCGCACTGCGATGACGCCGCGCTGCGCCAGGAGCGCCTGGCCGATGTGAAGGACGCGCGCCAGGAGGTCGAGGAGCGCGAGATGGACCTGCGCGACGCGATGGGCAAGGGCGACCAGGAGAAGATCGGCAAGCGCCAGGCCAAGCTGGCCGAAGCCCGCGCCGAACTGGAACAGGCCGAAGCCGAAGCCCGTTCGCCTCAGTAGGCGCGAAACGCCTTGTGGCAGGCTTCGCAGCTGTCCTCCACCGCCTGCACGGCTGGCTCGAGCTCGGAACGGCGCAACGGCGGTGCGCTGGTCGCCTGGACCAGCGCCGCCGTGGTCTGCTCCAGATCACGGGCCATCTTCTGGAACTGCTCCTGGCGCTCCCAGACCTCGGGGTTGGCCTTGCTGCGCTCGTCATCACGCACCTGCGGGAAATGCTGCCAGGGCTCGCGCGACAGGCGGTCCAGCTCGGCAGCGCCCGTGATGAAGCCGGCCTCATCGTAGGGAATACGCCCCCGCAGCATGCCCCCCAGGTCCTCGCTGACCTTGAGCATTTCCTTGAACAGGGCCTGACGCTTGCCCAGCGGCGAGTTGGGATCGACACCACCACAGGCGGCCAGCGCCATGCAGGCGCAGACGAGCAGCAGTTTCTTCAGCATCATGACGACAGGTTCCAGGCACAGAAAGGGGCGCCAGTATCGCCACTTGCCAGCACCAGGCCAAGGCACCTGATGTCGCAACACCCGCCAGGCGCCATCTGGTCAGCGGAGGTTCAGGTACTGAAACGCTCGAGCTGCTGGTTCAGTCGCAGCACTTCTCCCTGAATCATCGTGCTGACACCGACCACCTGCTCGACTTCCTCCTGAGTGCGCTGAGCCAGCCCGGCAATGTGAGTGATGCGCTGATCGATGTCCTGTGCGACCTGGCTCTGCTGCTCGGAAGCCGTGGCGATCTGAGCATTCATGACATTGATGCTGTCCACCGCCCCCGCGATGGTGCCGAGCACATCGGTGGCCTCTCGGATATTGGTCAGATTGCCCTCGGCCAGGGCCGCGCTCTGCTGCATCGCCACCACGGCGTCGCGCGCCCCACTCTGCAGACGCTGGATCATCGCCTGGATTTCTCCGGTCGACTGTTGAGTGCGGCTGGCCAGGGTCCGCACCTCGTCGGCAACCACGGCGAAGCCACGTCCGGCTTCCCCTGCGCGGGCAGCCTCGATCGCGGCATTGAGCGCCAGCAGGTTGGTTTGCTCGGCAATTCCGGTGATGACTTCGAGCACCCGCCCCACGCCATTGCTTTCCTGCTCCAGGCGCTGCACCTGCTCACTGCTGTGGATCAACTGCGAGGCGAGCCTCGACACCTCGTCGGCCCCTTGCTGGATCACGCCAAGTCCCTGCTGTACGCAACTGTCGGCGTGCCGGGCCGACTGCGCGGCCTCGGCAGCATGGCGCGCCACCTGGGCGACGGTGGCACTCATTTCATTCATGGCCGTGGCAACCTGCTCGATATCCTCGTGCTGCTGACGCACACCATCGCCGGCCACATTCGCCGCACCGACCACGCCCTGCACGTCTTCGGCGGTACGCTCGCCGCTGACCTTGACCTCACCGAGAAGCTCGCGCACCTGCGCCTGCATGCGGTTGTAGCCGGCGAAAATACGACCGATCTCGTTGTCGCTCAACTTCCCCATGAGGGTCTTGGTGAAGTCGCCAGAACCTACCCGGGTCAGTGAGTCTTCCACTTCGCGCAAACTCTGCATCAGCGGCCGCAGACCGAACTGCCGCCCCAGCACCACCAGCAGCAGAATGCCGAGCAGGCAGCCGAAGGCCAACAGCATCTGACTGCGCTGCCAGCGCTCGACATGCGCGGACATCAGCCCAACCGCCATGTTCATCTCGCGCAGCAGGTCGACCGACTGCCTGCCCAACTGCTTCATGTCCACAGCGCTATCCCCTCCTGCTGCCTGCAACAGAGGCCCCCTGAAGGCTTGCCACAAGTCGCCGACCTTTTGCATCTGCGCCCTGATCTCGGGTGTCGCCAGCACCGCGACCTTGCGCTGCTCATTACCGCTCAGCAGATCGCGATGAGCCTGATCGAACTGGGCCATGGTGGCTTCCAGTGTCGCCATGTCCAGTTGCCCCTGGCGAATCAGCAGGGCCTCCTTGGTCATTTTCTGGCTGAGCATGCGCTGCGCACCGGCAACGTTGATCGTTTCCGGAGAGACCGACAGGCTGAGATAGAGAGCGACGGACGCCACGAACGCCATGGCGAACATCAGCGCATAGGAAAACAGGAACTGGTGATTCAGCGTACGCAGGCCAATGCTGCGCAGAAGCTGATCAAAGAAGGCGCTAGCTGACATGGCGAACTCCTGTCGCGTGCAGAAGCGAACCTCGCCAACCCTCCCTGGCTTGGGAATCCCGGCACCAGAACCCTGGCACCGGAGGGAGGAACGCCATGGCGGGGCGTTCCACTGGTTGCAATCGAACGATCAGACTGGAGCATAGATCACTCTCCAGCCGGCATGGCCTGCCGGAGAGAATTTCCGCCGAACTGTCGGCCCGTGGCGCCAAAGCCAGGGCGCTAGGTGCCGAGACGGTCCTTCACATAGGTGATCTCGGTCTTGCCGTGCGGCGCGGGCAGACCATCCTCGCCGAGGTTGACGAAGACCAGCTTGTCGATGGTGAGGATGCTCTTGCGGGTGATCTTGTTGCGCACCTCGCAACGCAGGGTGATCGAGGTGCGGCCGAACTCGCTGGCGGTGATGCCCAGTTCGATGATGTCGCTCTGGCGCGCCGAACTGACGAAGTTGATCTCGGAAATGAACTTGGTGACCACGCGCTGGTTGTCGAGCTGGACGATGGCGTAGATCGCCGCCTCCTCATCGATCCACTTCAGCAGGCTGCCGCCGAACAGGGTGCCATTGGGGTTGAGATCCTCAGGCTTGATCCACTTGCGGGTATGGAAATTCATGCATGGTTCTCCTTGCCAGGTTGGGCGACCATCATGCACCGCCGTCACCGTGCCTGTCGTGGCAGGCACGGCTATGGTTTCGATAGCCGGGCAAATACGACGGAAAGCCTTGGGCTGTGCCGCACGGGCAGCTATAATTTGCCGGTTACACGCGACCGGCACCGCTCCGGTCGCTCCCGCCACCCGGTCGAGGGGCGCTGCAGCAAATCCGCATCACGCGGTTTTGTCAGGCTCGCCCGGGGCGTTATCCAAACGCATCAACGGCGCCCATTCGCAGACAACGAATGGAGAGTTACTGCATGAGCGCTTTCAACGACTACAAGGTCGCCGATATTTCCCTGGCCGACTGGGGCCGCAAAGAGCTGATCATCGCCGAATCCGAAATGCCGGCACTGATGGGCCTGCGCCGCAAGTACGCCGCCAGCCAACCGCTGAAAGGCGCGAAGATCCTCGGCTGCATCCACATGACCATCCAGACCGGCGTGCTGATCGAGACGCTCACCGCCCTGGGCGCCGAAGTGCGCTGGTCCTCGTGCAACATCTTCTCCACCCAGGACCAGGCCGCTGCTGCCATCGCCGCTGCCGGCATCCCGGTATTCGCCTGGAAGGGCGAGACCGAGGAAGAGTACGAGTGGTGCATCGAGCAGACCATCCTCAAGGACGGCCAGCCGTGGGACGCCAACATGGTGCTGGACGACGGCGGTGACCTGACCGAGATCCTGCACAAGAAATACCCGCAGATGCTCGAGCGCATCCACGGCGTCACCGAAGAGACCACCACCGGTGTGCACCGCCTGCTCGACATGCTCAAGGCCGGCACCCTGAAAGTCCCGGCGATCAACGTCAACGACGCCGTGACCAAGAGCAAGAACGACAACAAGTACGGCTGCCGCCACAGCCTCAACGACGCCATCAAGCGCGGCACCGACCACCTGCTGTCGGGCAAGCAGGCGCTGGTCATCGGCTACGGTGACGTGGGCAAGGGCTCGGCCCAGTCGCTGCGTCAGGAAGGCATGATCGTCAAGGTTTCCGAAGTCGACCCGATCTGCGCCATGCAGGCCTGCATGGACGGCTTCGAGCTGGTTTCCCCGTACAAGAACGGCCTCAACGACGGCACCGAGGCCAGCGTCGACGCTGCTCTGCTGGGCAAGATCGACCTGATCGTCACCACCACCGGCAACGTCAACGTGTGTGACGCCGGTATGCTCAAGGCGCTGAAGAAGCGCGCCGTGGTGTGCAACATCGGTCACTTCGACAACGAGATCGACACCGCCTTCATGCGCAAGAACTGGGCCTGGGAAGAGGTCAAGCCGCAGGTGCACAAGATCCACCGCACCGGCGCCGGCAGCTTCGACGCCGCCAACGACGACTACCTGATCCTGCTGGCCGAAGGCCGCCTGGTGAACCTGGGCAACGCCACTGGCCACCCGAGCCGCATCATGGACGGCTCCTTCGCCAACCAGGTGCTGGCGCAGATCTTCCTGTTCGAGCAGAAGTTCGCCGATCTCTCCGCCGAGAAGAAAGCCGAGCGCCTGACCGTGGAAGTGCTGCCGAAGAAACTGGACGAAGAAGTGGCCCTGGAAATGGTCAAGGGCTTCGGCGGCGTGGTCACTCAGCTGACCAAGCAGCAGGCCGACTACATCGGCGTGACCGTGGAAGGTCCGTTCAAGCCCGATACCTACCGCTACTGATCACAGCCACAAGCGGCAAGCCGCAAGCTGCAGGACGGGCCCCGCTCCCCTTGCAGCTTGAGGCTTGCAGCTTGCCGCTGGGAAGGGAACCTTCTCCATGAGTCAAGAACGCCGTTACAGCTTCGAGTTCTTCCCGACCAAGACCGAAGCCGGACACGAAAAACTGCTGAACGTGGCGCGCCAGCTGGCGAGCTACAACCCCGATTTCTTCTCCTGCACCTACGGTGCCGGAGGCTCCACCCGTGACCGCACGCTGAACACCGTGCTGCAGCTCGACGGCGAAGTGAAGGTGCCGACCGCACCGCACCTGTCCTGCGTCGGCGACAGCAAGGCCGAGCTGCGCGAACTGCTGACCCTGTACAAGGACGCCGGCATCAAGCGTATCGTCGCCCTGCGTGGCGACCTGCCCTCGGGCATGGGCATGGCCAGCGGCGAGCTGCGCTACGCCAACGAGCTGGTCGAGTTCATCCGCAACGAAACGGGCGATCACTTCCACATCGAAATCGCCGCCTACCCGGAAATGCATCCGCAGGCGCGCAACTTCGAGAGCGACATCGCCAACTTCGTGCGCAAGGCCAAGGCCGGCGCCAACAGCGCCATCACCCAGTACTTCTTCAACGCCGACAGCTATTTCCACTTCGTCGAGCGCGTGCAGAAACTGGGCGTCGACCTGCCGATCGTGCCGGGCATCATGCCCATCACCAACTACAGCAAGCTGGCGCGTTTCTCCGACGCCTGCGGCGCGGAGATCCCGCGCTGGGTGCGCAAGCAGCTGGAAGCCTACGGCGATGACGTCGAAAGCATCCAGGCCTTCGGCCAACAGGTGATCAGCGAGATGTGCGAACGCCTGCTCGACGGTGGCGCACCGGGCCTGCACTTCTATACGCTGAACCAGGCCGACCCCAGCCTGGCCATCTGGAACAACCTCAAACTGCCACGCTGAGGCAGTTCACCCGCAGGCTGCCTTCGGGCAGCCTGCTCGCGTCACACCCCGCCTTGCCGCCGAAGGATCGCCTGCCATGCTCAAACGCTCCACGATCAATGCCTCAGTCAGCCCCAAGGGCAGCCTGGAAACGCTCTCGCAACGCGAGGTGCAGCAACTGCGTGAAACCGGTTCGGGCAGCGTCTATCGCCTGTTCCGCCAATGTGCACTGGCAATCCTCAACACCGGCTCGCACAGCGACAACGCCAAGACCATCCTCGAGGCATACCCGGATTTCGAGGTGAAGATTCACCAGCAGGATCGCGGCATTCGCCTGGAACTGCTGAACGCTCCCGCCGACGCCTTCGTCGATGGCGAGATGATCGCCAGCACCCGTGAAATGCTCTTCAGCGCCCTGCGCGATATCGTCTACACGCAGAGCGAGCTGGAGAACAAGCGCATCGACCTGGACAGCTCGGAAGGCATCACCGACTACGTCTTCCACCTGCTGCGCAACGCTCACACGCTGCGCAGCGGCGTCGAACCGAAGATGGTGGTGTGCTGGGGTGGCCACTCGATCAGCTCCGAGGAGTACAAGTACACCAAGAAGGTCGGCCATGAGCTGGGCCTGCGCGGCCTGGATATCTGCACCGGCTGCGGCCCCGGCGTGATGAAGGGGCCGATGAAGGGCGCCACCATCAGCCACGCCAAGCAGCGCAACCTCACCGGCCGCTACCTGGGCCTGACCGAGCCGGGCATCATCGCAGCGGAAGCACCGAACCCCATCGTCAACGAGCTGGTGATCCTGCCGGATATCGAAAAACGCCTGGAAGCGTTCGTGCGCGTCGGGCACGGCATCATCATCTTCCCGGGCGGCGCCGGCACCGCCGAGGAATTCCTCTACCTGCTGGGCATCCTCACCCACCCGGACAACCAGGACCTGCCCTTCCCGGTCATCCTCACCGGGCCGAAGAGCGCCAGCACCTACCTGCAGCAGTTGCACGACTTCATCGGCGCGACCCTCGGCGAAGCCGCGCAGCAGCGCTATCGCATGATCGTCAACGACCCGGCCGAGGTGGCCCGCGAGATGGCGGTCGGGATCAAGGCCGTGCGCCAGTTCCGCCGGGAACGCAACGACGCCTTCCACTTCAACTGGCTGCTGAAGATCGACGAGAGTTTCCAGCATCCGTTCGAGCCGACCCACGACGCCATGGCCAGCCTCAATCTGACCCGCGAGCAGCCGCTGCATCATCTCGCGGCCAATCTGCGTCGGGCCTTCTCCGGCATCGTCGCAGGCAACGTCAAGGAAAACGGCATTCGCCTGATCGAAGAGAACGGCCCTTACGAGATCAAGGGTGACGCCAGCATCATGGCGCCCCTGGACCGACTGCTGCAGGCCTTCGTCGAACAGCACCGGATGAAGCTGCCCGGTGGCACGGCCTACGAGCCCTGCTACCGCGTCGTGTCCTGAACGCGCCTGCCGGGGCGCACCCTTGCTGCGCCCCAGCCCCTTGCCGAAGGGGGACTATGCTTAAGCCATGAGAGCAGTCGTACGCGTCGTCATTGGCCTGCAGCTGATGTGCTGCGTGGCCCTCGGCCTACGGGCCGAACCCTTGCGCCTGGTCACCGAGGCGTGGCCGCCTTATGTCTACGAGGAAAACGGCCAGCCGACCGGGCTCGACTACGAGATCACCCGCGAGGTGCTGCGCCGTCTGGGCCGCGAGATGCAGCTGCAGTTCATGCCCTGGAAGCGCTGCCTGCTGGCCATGCAGCAAGGGCAGGCCGACGGCATCCTGGACGTCTTCTACCACCCGTCGCGCGAGGCCAGCATGCAGTTCGCCTCGGAGCCGCTGAGCGACATCGAGTTCGTGCTGTTCTACTCGCGCAGCCGGCCCTTCTACTATCGCCACATCGACGACCTGCGCGGCCTGGTGATCGGCATCTCCCCTGGCTACTGGTACAACGACGAGGCGTTTCGCACCGCGCAGACCTTCCGCCGCGAGGAAGGCCCCAGTCACGAGGCCAACATCGGCAAGCTGGCGCGCCACCGTGTCGATCTGGTGGTGAATGATCGTCGCACCGGTATCTTCCTGGCCAGCCGCCTGGGGCTGGGCCGCAAGATCAGCTACAACGCGACGCCGGTCGGCCATGACCATCTCTACCTGGCGCTGGCCAGGACAGCGGAGTTGCGCGCCCTGGCCCAGGCCTTCAGCGAGGAACTGCGCCGTTTCAAGGCCGAGCCGGCCTATGCCGAGCTGCAGGCGCGCTACGCCGAATTGTCCGGCGCCGACGAAGTCTCCGCGCCGTGAACCAGCCGACAGGCTGGTAGATGCGCAACGCGCAAGCTCTGTTATACTCGGGCCTTCCCGCAAGGCTTGCGCCCGGATGCTGGTTCTCGGAAGCCAGCAGTACCGGACGGGATCATGCCCCCCACGCGTGATTCAAGCCAGGCAATATCACCCCATAGGGCCACGCCCTCACTACGTACAGGATTGCCCATGTCCTTTGCTTCCCTCGGTCTCTCCGAGGCTCTAGTCCGTGCGATCGAATCCGCCGGCTATACCCAGCCCACTCCGGTGCAACAGCGGGCCATTCCCGCCGTGTTGCAAGGTCGCGATCTGATGGTGGCGGCCCAGACGGGCACGGGCAAGACTGCAGGTTTCGCCCTGCCGATTCTCGAACGCCTGTTCCCGGCCGGCCATCCGGACCGCGAACAGCGCCATGGCCCGAAGCAACCGCGCGTGCTGGTGCTGACGCCCACCCGCGAGCTGGCTGCCCAGGTGCATGACAGCTTCAAGATCTACGCCCGCGACCTGAAGTTCGTCAGCGCCTGCATCTTCGGTGGCGTCGGCCTGAACCCGCAGGTCCAGGCGCTGGCCAAGGGCGTCGACGTACTCGTCGCCTGCCCCGGCCGCCTGCTCGACCTCGCCGGCCAGGGCAGCGTGGACCTTTCCCACGTGGAAATCCTGGTACTGGACGAAGCCGACCGCATGCTCGACATGGGCTTCATCCATGACGTCAAGAAGGTGCTCGCGCGCCTGCCGGCGCAGCGCCAGAACCTGCTGTTCTCGGCGACCTTCTCCAAGGACATCACCGATCTCGCCGGCAAGCTGCTGCACAATCCCGAGCGCATCGAGGTCACGCCGCCGAACACCACCGTCGAGCGCATCGAGCAGCGTGTGTTCCGCCTGGCCGCCAGTCACAAGCGCGCACTGCTTGCGCACCTGATCACTCAGGGTGCCTGGGAACAGGTACTGGTGTTCACCCGTACCAAGCACGGCGCCAATCGCCTGGCCGAGTACCTCGACAAGCATGGCCTGCCGGCTGCCGCGATCCACGGCAACAAGAGCCAGAACGCCCGCACCAAGGCCCTGGCCGACTTCAAGGCGAACAAGGTACGCATACTGGTCGCCACCGATATCGCCGCCCGCGGCCTGGACATCGACCAACTGCCGCACGTGGTCAACTTCGAGCTGCCCAACGTCGAGGAGGACTACGTTCACCGCATCGGCCGCACCGGCCGTGCCGGACGTAGCGGCGAGGCCATCTCGCTGGTCGCCCCGGACGAGGAGAAGCTGCTCAAGAGCATCGAGCGCATGACCAAGCAGAAGATCCCCGATGGCGATCTGATGGGCTTCGATGCCAGCACCGTGGAGGCCGAGCGCCCCGAGGCGCGCGAACCACGCCAGCCGCGCAACGCCGGCCAGAAGAAACAGAAGGCCGAGTCCGGCGCCAAGCCCAAGGGCGAGCACCAGAACGGCGGCCGCAAGGACAAGGGCAAGGACGGCGGCAAGGATCAGAAGGCCAAGCCGCAGGGGCAGAAGCGCCGCCGCGGACAACGCGATGACACGGGCCAGGGCCAGCCCGCAGCGGCGATTCCCGCCCTGCCGCCAGATCGTGACCCGGAAGAGTTCCTCGACGACGATATCGACAATTTCGGCAACCGCGTCGACTACGTCAGCCCGGTCCAGAACAAGCAACAGGGGCGTGGCCGTCGTTCGAGCGGCACCCCCGGCAACGGCGGTACCCAGCAGGGTCAAGGCCAGCGCCAGAGCAACAAGGGCCCGCGCAACAACAATGGCGCTGGCGTCGGCAATGGCGCCAACAAGAACCGTCGCCAGGGCAATGGCCAGGGCGGCCAGGGCCAGGGGCGCAACGGTGCCAACCGCGGCCGTGGCCGCGCTGCCCATGACGGCCGCGTCACCTCGCTCGACCGTGACGAGCTGCCGCGTGCAGAGGCTGCCGTGCGCAGCCCGCGCGACAAGCAGCCAGTCATCGTGCACAAGAGTTCGCGCCTGGACCGTTTCCCCACGGCCGAGCAACTCGATGAGCTGAGCAACAGCAACCGCCCTCGCGGCGAGAAGCCGGCACTGCTGACGCGCAACCGCGACGAGTGAGCGCCGACGCAGCAACGAAAACGCCGCCCCTGAGGGCGGCGTTTTCGTTTAGGGGAAAAGGCGAGTGGATCACCACCCCTCTCCCCTCGGGCTCCTTTCCCATGAATGGGAGAGGGTCATCAGACGGCCGCTGGCTGGCGGCCGCCTTCCTTACTGGCGAACGCCTTCGATCGAAATGATCAGCTCGACGGTCTCCGAAGCCGGGCCGAGGTCCATGGCGATGTCGAAGTCCTTCAGCTTCAGGGTCGTGGTGCCTTCGAAACCGGCGCGGTAGCCGCCCCACGGGTCCTTGCCTTCACCGATGAACTTGGCCGCGATCACCACCGGCTTGGTCACGCCGTTGAGGGTCAGGTTGCCGGTGACGTCAGCGCTGCCTTCACCAGTGGACTTGACCGAGGTGGACTCGAAGGTCGCGGTGTCGTGCTTGCTGGCATTGAGGAAGTCGGCACTGCGGATGTGCTTGTCGCGCTCGGCGTGGTTGGTGTCGACGCTGGCGGTCTTCAGGCTCACGCTGACCTTGCTGGCCTCGGGGTTGGCGGCGTCGAAGCTGAACTTGCCGTCGAAATCCTTGAAGGTGCCGTATAGCCAGCTGTAGCCCAGGTGGCTGATCTTGAAGTTGACGAAGGCGTGCTGGCCTTGCTTGTCGATGGCATAGTCGGCCGCCATGGCCTGCCCGCCGATCAGGGCGGAACCCAGAACCAGTGCAGCGAGGGCATTCTTCAACATGGGTGTTCTCCTTGCGAGGTTGTCGATCTAGGTGGGCCTTGGCCCGATGATGAATAGCTTCAGCGCCCGAACATCCGCAGCAGGGTGCTGTCGCGGTCGATGAAATGGTGCTTGAGTGCGGCCAGGCCGTGCACGACCGCGAAGATCACCAGGCCCCAGGCCAGGTATTCGTGGATATCACCGGCGATATCTTCCTGGTGCTCGATGCCCGTCAGGGTGGCGGGCACGCTGAACAGCCCGAATACCTCGATACCACGGCCATCCGCGGTGGAAATCAGGTAACCGGAGACCATCACGCCGAACAGGCCCAGGTAAAGCGCGGCATGGCCCAGCTTGGAAGCCAGGCGGGTGAGCGCGCCATGGTTCTCCAGCGCCGCTGGCGCCGGGTTGAACAGGCGCCACAACACGCGCAGCAGCATGGTCGCGAACAGCAGGATGCCGATGCTCTTGTGCAGGTCCGGCGCACTCTGGCGCCAGGGGTCGTAATAGCTGAGCCCGACCATCCAGAAACCGAGGGCGAAGAGGCCGAACACGGCCAGCGCCACCAACCAGTGCAACAGCACGCTGACCAGACCGTAACGAGCAGAGGTATTACGCCATTGCATGGGGACTTCCTGATTCAATTTCCGAGCAAGACTAACGGCAAATATATCGATTTAAAGCGGAAAATTTCGCTATGAAACATCGAGAAATGCGATAGCTAATTTCCATGCCTTCAAGCCGATCGGATTAGTGCGCCGCCGCTGCCGCAAAGTTCGCAAGCATGGCTACAGGCGGCGCAAAACACCGGACCAGCGGCAGTTTCCATCCCCACGCGCGCCTTCTGGTAGGCTGTGCCGCCGAACAGCGGGAGATTTCTCATGACCCAGAACGACCATTGGATGCAGCGCGACCTCGACGTGCTGTGGCACCCCTGCACCCAGATGAAGGATCACGAACGCCTGCCGCTCATCCCCATCCGCCGCGGCAAAGGCGTCTGGCTGGAGGACTTCGACGGCAACCGCTACCTGGATGCGGTCAGCTCCTGGTGGGTCAACGTCTTCGGCCACGCCAACCCGCGCATCAACGCGCGCATCCGCGAGCAACTGGACAGCCTCGAGCACGTGATGCTGGCCGGCTTCAGCCACGAACCAGTGGTGGAACTGTCCGAGCGCCTGGTGCGCCTCACGCCCGCGGGCCTGAACCGGGTGTTCTACGCCGACAACGGTTCCTCGGGCATCGAGGTGGCGCTGAAGATGAGCTTCCACTACTGGCTCAACAGCGGTGCGCCGGCCAAGAAGCGCTTCGTCACCCTGACCAACAGCTACCACGGCGAGACGGTCGCGGCGATGTCGGTGGGCGATGTGTCGCTGTTCACCGACACCTACCGCGCCCTGTTGCTCGACACCCTCAAGGTGCCGACCCCGGACTGCTACCTGCGTCCCGAGGGCGTGAGCTGGGAAGCGCACTCGCGCAGCATGTTCGCCCACATGGAACAGACCCTGGCCGAGCATCACCACGAAGTCGCTGCAGTGATCGTCGAACCCCTGATCCAGGGCGCCGGCGGCATGCGCATGTACCACCCGGTCTATCTCGAGCTGCTGCGTGACGCCTGCAACCGCTACGGCGTGCACCTGATCGTCGACGAGATCGCCGTGGGGTTCGGCCGTACCGGGACGATGTTCGCCTGCGAACAGGCCAACATCACCCCGGACTTCATGGTGCTGTCCAAGGCGCTCACCGGCGGCTACCTGCCAATGGCCGCCGTACTCACCACCGACGATGTCTACGCGGCGTTCTACGACGACTACGCGACCCTGCGTGCCTTCCTCCATTCGCACACCTACACCGGCAACCCGCTGGCCTGTGCGGCGGCGCTGGCGACCCTGGACATCTTCGAGCAGGACAACGTGATCGAGGCCAACAAGGCCCTCGCCACGCGCATGGCCAGCGCCACCGCGCACCTGGCCGAACACCCGCACGTCGCCGAGATCCGCCAGACCGGCATGGCCCTGGCCATCGAGATGGTGCAGGACAAGGCCAGCAAGACCGCCTACCCCTGGCAGGAGCGACGTGGCCTGCGCGTCTATCAGCATGCCCTGCAGCGTGGCGCGCTGCTGCGTCCGCTCGGCAGCGTGGTGTACTTCCTGCCGCCCTACGTGATCACCCCCGAGGAAATCGACTTCCTCGCCGAGGTGGCCAGCGAAGGGATCGATATCGCCACCCGTGAATCGGTCAGCGTCGCGGTGGACAATCGCTTCCCCGATCACCGCGATCCAGGCTAGCGACGACGGCCAGCGGCAAGTAACAGCGCAGAGGCGCAGTGCTTTACACTTGCCGCTTCGAACTCGTCGCTCGGTAGCTATTCATATGCGCCTATCCCGCTTCTTCATCGACGCCCCGCTCTCCCTCGGCCAGCACGAGCTGCCCGAGGCCCAGGCGCACTACATCGGCCGGGTGCTGCGTCATGCCGTGGGCGATGCCGTGCAGCTGTTCGACGGCAGTGGCCGCGAGTACCTGGGCGAGCTGATCGAGGTGGGCAAGAAAAGCGTGCGCGTGGAGCTGCGCGAGGCGCTCGATGGCCTGGCCGAGTCCGCGCTGCGCATTCACCTCGGGCAAGGCCTGTCACGCGGCGAACGCATGGACTGGGCTATCCAGAAAGCCACCGAGATGGGCGCGACGGAAATCACCCCCATCGTCTCGACGCGCTGCGAAGTGCGCCTGAAGGACGAACGGGCCGACAAGCGCATGGCCCACTGGCGCCAGGTGGCGATCAGCGCCTGCGAACAGTGCGGGCGCTCGGTGCTGCCGGTGATCTACCCACCACTGGAACTGGCCGCCTGGCTGCAGCAGACCGAAGCCGATCTGAAGCTGGTACTGCACCCGGTCGCCGCGCCGCTGCAGAGCCATGAGCAGCCAGACAGCCTGGCCTTCCTGATCGGGCCGGAAGGCGGCCTGAGCGATGCGGAAGTGGAACAGGCCATGCACGCCGGCTTCCACGCAGCACGCCTGGGACCGCGCGTTCTGCGCACGGAAACGGCGCCAGTGGTGGCCCTGAGCATCGCTCAGCAGCTGTGGGGCGACCTCCAGGCGTAAAATGTCGCCTTGGCGTAACAAAATGTGACCTCAAGAGATTGCAAGCCGAGCAGTCTTTGTCATGCTCTGCGCGCCGCGTGCGCGACCTGCTTTACCAGCGACCTGCGCCCGGCCGAGGCCGGCGCCCCGCTGCGTCGTTCCTCTTCCAATAACAAATCAACGGGCTTCGGCCCCGCCCAAAAGGCGGCCGCATGCCCAGGAGCATTGCATGAACGAACTGGTCTCGACCCTCAACGGTCTGGTCTGGAGCCCGGCGCTGATCTATCTATGTCTCGGCGTTGGTCTCTACTTCTCCCTTCGCGGCCGCTTCCTCCAGGTCCGCCACTTCAAAGAAATGATCCGCCTGATGTTCACCGGCAAAACCGATGAGCACGGCATCTCCTCCTTCCAGGCCCTGACCATGACCCTCGCCGGTCGCGTCGGTACCGGTAACATCGCCGGTGTGGCCACCGCCATCACCTTCGGCGGCCCGGGTGCGATCTTCTGGATGTGGATGGTTGCCTTCCTCGGCGCCAGCTCGGCGTTCGTCGAGTCCACCCTCGGCCAGGTGTACAAGGAAAAGCTCAACGGTGAATACCGTGGTGGCCCGGCCTTCTACATCGAGAAAGGCCTGGGTCTGAAGTGGTACGCCTGGCTGTTCGCCGTGGTCACCGTGTTCGCCTGCGGCCTGCTGCTGCCGGGCGTACAGGCCAACTCCATCGCCTCCAGCGCGCAAACCGCATTCGGCATCGACCCGAACGTGACCGCTGCCCTGCTCGCCGTCCTGATCGGCCTGATCATCTTCGGTGGCGTCAAGCGTATCGCCCACTTCACCCAGGTGGTGGTGCCGTTCATGGCGCTGGGCTACATCCTGGTCGCCCTGGTGATCATCCTGCTGAACATCGAAAAGCTGCCGGAAGTGATCGCTCTGATCTTCCGTAGCGCCTTCGGCCTCGAAGCCGGTTTCGGTGCCATCATCGGCATGGCTATCCAGTGGGGCGTGAAGCGTGGCGTCTACTCCAACGAAGCAGGTCAGGGCACCGGCCCGCACGCCTCCTCCGCGGCAGCTGTCAGCCACCCGGCCAAGCAGGGCCTGGTACAGGGCTTCTCGGTCTACATCGACACCCTGTTCGTCTGCTCGGCGACTGCCTTCATGCTGCTGATCACCGGTCAGTACAACGTACAGGCTCCCGATGGCAGCGCGCTGTTCACCGGTATCGCTGGCGTCGCCGCCGGCCCGGGCTACGTGCAGACCGCGATGGAGAACATGATGCCCGGCTTCGGTAACGCCTTCGTTGCCATCGCCCTGTTCTTCTTCGCCTTCACCACCATCCTGGCCTACTACTACATCGCCGAAACCAACATTGCCTACATCAACCGCAAGGTGAAGCGCCCGATCCTCACCCTGCTGCTGAAGTTCGGCATCATCGCGGCCACCGTATACGGCACCGTGCGCAGCGCCACCGTTGCCTGGGACCTGGGTGACCTCGGCGTGGGCCTGATGGCCTGGCTGAACATCATCGCCATCGTGCTCATGCACAAGATTGCCTACAAGTGCCTGAAGGACTATGAGCAACAGCAGGACGAAGGCAAGGACCCGGTGTTCCACCCGGAAAAACTCGGCATCAAGAACGCCGACTACTGGGGTAGCCACACCTCGGAAGACAATCTGCAAGAAGAAAAGAAAGCCGAAGCTGCAGAGGCTAACGCGCAGCGCTGATTGCGCTCGCTGACGGCATAAAAAAGCCCCGGCCATGTGCCGGGGCTTTTTCGTTGGGGCCTGCTGCGCCGTGCGGCGCGACTCAGATCAGGCCGGCATCGTCCAGCATCTGCTCCAGGGCCACCAGATCCGGAATCCGCACCACCTCATCGGCAATGCGTGCGGCCCCCAGTTCGAGCGGCGCCAGCTCGACATCGGCCGCAGCCAGGTCGCTACCGACCTTCAGCGAGCGGGGAATGCCCTGCACCAGCAAGGCGATGAACTTGACCTTGGGGCGACCGCCCAGTGCGTTGATCACCGCGACCCGTGCCCCGCTGGCGACCTGCGCCTGGCCACCACTGGCGGCCTCGAAGGAGAACAGCGGCAGGCTCAGGTCACGCCAGGCGATCTGGCCGAGAAACCACGCCGGCGCACCTTCGCTCACCTGGGGCGCGCGATAGGGAATCAGCTCGGCGACCGCCACGTTGGGCAGCAGCAGGGTGCGGTCGGCCAGCGGCACCAGCAACCCGGTGAGGTTGGCTGCACTGTTCTGGGTGGCGACGGCTTGACTCATGAAAACGTCCTATACGGGGGCAACCCCCGATCAACTGCAATGTTCGGCAAGGTGATTGACCAGGGCCACGGCCAGCTCGCGCGGGTCCGCGCTGAAGCTGCTGTAGCCACCCTCGCGCAGGCTGTCGGGCATGCTCGGGCAGGCGCAGCTGTCGCCGCGCTGGGTCCAGATCACCCCGCCCTGGCGTTTGACGTACGCGGCGGCGGCACTGCCGTCGCTGCCCATGCCACTGAAGACGATGACGCCACACTGGGCACCGAACTGTTGCGCCAGATTGAGCATCATCTGGTCGATGGAGGGGCTGTAGGGCTCCGGCCAACCGCGCTCGGCGATCTGCATGGCGCCCTGATCGTCGAAACCCAGCTCGCTGGCGATCGGCACCACCACCACTTCGCCACAGCGCACCGGGTCGCCCTGGCGTGCCGGATTGACGTGCCACTGGCTGTGCCGCCCGACGGCCTGCGGCAATGCCGCTTCGAAGCTGGCGTCGATGTGCTGGGCGTAGATGAAGCCGATGGGCAGGCCACCCGGCAGTGCATCGAGAAAGGCTTTCACCGCCGCCGGACCGCCCAGCGAGGCCGCCAGCAACCAGACCTGACGCGCCGGTTCGCCAGCCTTCAGCGGCGTATCGGCGAGCGCCTGCGGCAGCTCGAGGCGGGTCGGCCGCTGCGCTTCGTCCAGCAGGGCCTGCAGGCTGGGGCCAACGGCCTGGGCCGGGTCCCCGACCAGACGCTTGAGCTTGCCGAACAGGCTGCGCTCCCAGCGCGGATAGTTTTCGGACTGCCGTTCAGGGGCATGCCCCTCGCCGAACAACACCGGCGCGCTGGCGCGCTCCAGCAGGCTGTCGACCAGCGGCGAATCGTCCGACTGGGCCAGGTCCACCAGCCACAGGTCGGTCTCGCAAGCGGCCAGGGCATCCTCGTCGAGACGCGCCGGATCGCTGTTGAGCACCACCTGGTAACCACCACCTGCCAGCGCCTGCTGCAGCACATGGCGCTGCAGCGAGGTGTCGGCGATGACCGCAATGCGCGCGAGGGATTTCTCTGTCATGTCCGCTTGACCTGATGGCTATCCACCAACTGAGCGATGGTTTCGAGCAGCAAGGACTCCTGGTAGGGCTTGCCGAGGTACTGGTTGACGCCGATGGACATCGCCCGCTCACGGTGTTTTTCACCGGTACGCGAGGTGATCATGATGATCGGCAGGTCCTTCAGGCGTTCATCGTGGCGCACCAGGGTCGCCACCTCGAAGCCGTCCATGCGCGGCATCTCGATGTCCAGCAGCATGATGTCCGGCTTGTGCTCCTGCAGCTGGGCGATGGCATCCACCCCGTCCTTGGCAGTGACCACGTTCATGCCGTTACGCTCGAGCAGACGGCTGGTGACCTTGCGCACGGTGACCGAATCGTCCACCACCATGACCAGGGTCGGCCGGTCGACTTCGACCTCTTCGCTGATCGCCACCTGGCGCGAAGCCAGACGCGGCAGCAGCTGATTCTGCAGGTGCGCGTGCAGCACGCGGATGGTCGCCAGCAGGTCGAGAATGACCACCACGCGCCCGTCACCGAGGATGGTCGCACCGGAGATGCCGTGCACCCCGGCGAACTGCGGGCCAAGGCTCTTCACCACGATCTCGCGCGAACCGGCCAGGCTGTCGACCTGCACGGCCACGGCGTGCTCGCTGGAGCGCACCAGGATCACCGGCAGCGGCAGGCTCTGGCCCACCAGCTTGGGCTGCTGGCCATTGTTCAGCAGGTCGCCGAGGTACTTCAGTTCGTAGGCCTGGCCGGCGTACTCGAAGCGCGGCGCATCCGGGGCGTAGTAGGCCTCCAGTTCGTAAGGCGAAACGCGCACGATACCTTCGATGGTGTTCAACGGAATGGCGTACAGGTCCTCGCCCGAGTACACCATCAGCGCGCGGTTGACCGACACGGTGAACGGCAGGCGGATGGTGAAGCGCGTGCCCTGACCCAGGGTCGAGTCGATGCTCATCGAGCCACCGAGCTGCTTGACCTCGGAGTGCACCACGTCCATGCCGACGCCGCGTCCGGAAATCTGCGTGACCTTCTCGGCGGTGGAGAAACCGGCCTCGAGGATGAACTGCAGGATCTCGTGATCGCTCAGGTCGCTGTCGGCGTCCATCAGGCCACGTTCGATGGCCTTGCGGCGCACGGCTTCCAGACGGATACCACCGCCATCGTCATCCAGCGTGAGGACGATATCACCGCCCTCGCGCCCCAGATTCAGGCGGATGGTGCCGGCATCCGGCTTGCCTGCGGCGCGGCGTACATCAGCCACTTCGATCCCGTGGTCGACGGCGTTGCGCAGCATGTGCTCCAGCGGCGCGACGATACGTTCGAGCACGGTACGGTCCATTTCCCCCTCGGCGTTGCCGACGACGAACTCCACCTGCTTGCCGAGCTCGCCGGCCACCTGCCGGACGATGCGCCGCAGGCGCGGGACCAGGCGGTCGAAGGGCACCATGCGCGTACGCATCAGGCCTTCCTGCAACTCGGTGTTGACCCGCGCCTGTTGCAGCAGCAGGGTCTCGGCGTCGCGGTTCTTCGCGGCCAGGGTTTCCTTCAGGTCGAGCAAGTCGGACGCGGACTCGAACAGCGCACGCGAGAGCTGCTGCAGCTGCGAGTGACGGTCCATTTCCAGCGGGTCGAAATCCTCGTAGCCGGCACGTTCGGCCTCGGCCTGGTAGCGGCTGAGAATCTGCGCCTGGGTCTCGGTGTCGAGACGACGCAGCTGGTCACGCACACGGTCGATGGTCGCTTCCATCTCGCTCAGGGTGAAGCTCACGTCACTGACCTGCTGCTCGACACGGCCGCGGAAGATCGAGGTCTCACCGGCCAGGTTGACCAGCCCTTCGAGCAACTCGGCAGGAACCTTGACCAGTTCCTGTGGCGCGCGGCGCGCGGCAGCCTCGGCAGCCGCCTCTTCGGCCCGGCGCACGAACGGCAGGACCTTGGGTGCCTGCAGCTGCGTCGGCGCGTCGCTGGCGGCGACGATCGGCGCACTGCTCTGCACCGGCAGCGTGGCAACCTCGACCGGTTCGACCGGCGCGGCAGCCGGCTCATCGGCCAGGCTGGCACTGAGGCGCTGGCGCAGCAGATCGAGTTCCTGCTGCAGGCCTTCGAAACCGGACTGCACATCGAGGAACAGGCTTTCCGGCCACGGTGCGCCCTGCTGCAATGCCTCGCTCAGATGCTGTTCAAGGTCGTGGCTCATGTCGCCCAGGCGTTTCTGCCCGGCCAGGCGCGCACCGCCCTTGAGGGTGTGCAGGATGCGCAGCATCTCGTCGATCGGCGCGCTGTCCTCGCGCTGATCTTCCCAGCGCCCGATGGCCGTTTCCATCGCCTCGAGCAGGTCATCGCCCTCTTCGAGGAAGATGTCGAGAATGTCGCTGTCCGCCTCATCGGCGTCGTCGCTCTCGACCACCGCCTTGAGCTGAACGGCCGACGGCATGCTCAGTTGTTCGTCAGGATTGGCGCGGAAGCGTTTGATCGTATCGATCAGGTCCTCGCCCGAGGGCACCGCACGCTGGCCACGCACCGCTTCCAGCATCTCGGCCAGGCGGTCATGACAGGCCTGCAGCAGGGTGAAGAGTTCCGGGCTGGCACGCAGACGGCCGCCGCCGAGACCTTCGTAGAGGAATTCGAGCTCATGGGCCAGATCGCCGATTTCGCGGATCTCGGCCATGCGCGCACCACCCTTGAGGGTGTGCAGATCGCGCTGCAGGGCTTCCAGTTCCAGGCTGTTGTCGACATCGCCCATCCAGCGCTGCAGGGCTGCGCCCGCGCTTTCGATGATGTCGAAGCCTTCCTCGAGGAAGATCTCCACCAGCTCGGGATCGCGTTCCTCGTGCCAGCTGTCCACGACCTGCGCTGCAGGTGCAGGCGCAGGTTCCGGCTCGGGCTCGGGCTCGGGCTCGGGCTCGGGCTCGGCAGCAGTCTCGGCCAACGGCAGCAGCGGCTCGTCAGGCAGTTCCAGCTCCACTTCGTCGACGAGCGGCAGGTTGTCTTCGAGCGGTACGTCGATGACCTCGTCGACGACGACGTCGTCCTCGACCAGGGCCAGAGGCGGCGTGTCATCGTCAGCGAGATCGAATTCGAGCGGCTCGTCAGCCTCGCTGGCCGGTGGTTCGTCGAGCATCGGCGCCTCGACCTGGGCAGCGGCTGCCGACAGGCTCTGTGCTGGCCCGCCCTGGCGGAACTGACGGATCGCCTGGATCAGGTCATCACCGGAAACCAGCGGCTGGCGCGCCTGCAGCTGGTCGAGCATCTGCGCCAGGCGGTCGTGGCTCTGCTGCAGCAGGTTACCCAGCTCCGGCGAATGGTTGTAGCGGCGGTCGACCAGGCCTTCGTACAGGGACTCCAGCTCATGGCCCAGATCGCCTATCGGACGAATCGAGGCCATACGCGCACCACCCTTGAGGGTGTGCAGGTCACGCTGCAGCGACGACAGCGGCATGGTGTTGTCCGGCTCGCTCAGCCAGCGCTCCAGCGCCTGCCCCGCGCTTTCCAGAATGTCGACGGCTTCTTCGAGGAAGATCTCGACCATCTCCTCGTCGAGTTCGGCATCGGCCGGGCTGAAGCTCGCGTGCGCTTCAGGCATCGGCTCGGCCTCGACGGCCTCGAACGGCTCCTCGGTCAGCTGCGGCTCGGCGGGGGCATCGCTCGCGGCCGACTGTTCGGCCTGCTCGAGTTCGGCGGTGGCCTGGTCCAGTTCGACGACTTGCAGGCCTTCGACATCGGGCGACAGCAACGCCAGGGTGTTCGGGTCGATGGCCTCGGCCAGCAACTGACGCAGCGCCTCAACACGCTCGGGCTGAGGGCTGACCTGCAGCGCGGCGGCCACCTGGTCCATCATGCCGATCAGCGCTTCGTGGGCTTTCTCTGCCTCGTCGAAGAAACGCTCGCTGACGGCCAGACTGCCTTCCTCGACGGCGCCATAGAGGTCGAGCAAGGCTTCGCAGAGCTCGTCGATCTGCGGCAGTTCGGCCATTTCCGCGCCACGCCCCAGGGTCGTCAGCTCTTCCAGCAGCGCGGACAACTCCTGACGCTCGGAGGGGTGCTCGCGCCACTTGCGCAGCAGGTCCTCGGCATCCAGCAGGATGTCCATGCCTTCGGCGAGGAAGATGCTGATCAGCTGCGGATCACGGCTCTCGCCGCTTTCTCCGCTACGCTCGTCCTCGGCACTGGCGAGGCGATCCTGATGCAGTGCCTGGACCCGGGCAAGGAATGCCTCGGCACCGGGAATCGCTGCCAGTGGCTGGCTTTCCAGGTTGTCCAGGCCGATGCGGAACAGCCCCTCGGCACTGCTCAGCAGTTCCGCAGCGGCGAGGTCGACCTGAATCAGGTTGGTCTTGAATTCCTTGACCAGCTTCTCCAGCGGCGCGGCGATTTCCGCCACGGGGAGAATGCCGGCCATGTAGGCGCTGCCCTTGAGCGTGTGCAGGGCACGCTGCAGGTCGTCGGTTACCGGTTGCGGCAACTCCTGCGCACAATCGGCGAGGAAGCCGACCAGGGTATCCAGATGAGTCTCGGCCTCGTTGCGGAAGATCTCCAGCAGCTGAGGATCGAGGGGCTCGCCATCGAGGTCCTGATCCAGGGCGACCGGGGCCTGCTCGACGGCGGCGGTAGCTTCGGTTACGCCCACGGGCTCGGCTACCTGCGGAGCGGCCGGGGCGTCAGATTTTGGGGGCGTTTGCCCCTTGGCCAGGGCGTGCGCCGTGGCGGCCAGCAGGTCGACATCATCGCGCTGACGCTGGGCCTTGGCGGCGAACTCCTCGACCAGTGCCGGCATCAGGGCGACGACGTCGAGCACGACCTGCTGCACCGGTGCAGCGGGCTCGATGCTGCGATCCAGAACACGGTTGAGCAGGTTCTCGATGGACCAGGCCAGCTCCCCGATGACCAGCGCGCGCACCATGCGCCCGCTGCCCTTGAGGGTGTGGAAGGCGCGCCGCACTTCGATCAGCGCATCCTTGTTGTCGGTATCGGCCTGCCACTGCGGCAGGTACTCGGCGATGGTTTCCAGCACTTCACCGGCTTCTTCGATGAAGACTTCCAGCAGCTCCTCGTCCACCGGTTCTTCGTCGGCAGGCGGCGGCAGCAGGCTGGGCGGAACGTCGGCGGCAGGCGGGTTGATCGCCTGTACCGGTGCGGCCATCACGTCGGCCATCGACAGCGGCTTGTCCGCCTCCGCCTCGGCGGCTGGCGGCGCAACCTCGGGCGCGCTGGGCAGTTCGACTTCCGGCAGCTCCAGGTCCGCCAGTTCCAGCTCGTCCCACTGCGGCGTCTCGCTCAGTTGCTCGAGGCTCAGCTCTTCCAGCTCAGGTTCCGCCTCGATCTCGATCAGCGCGGCAGGGGCAAGCTCGTCGTCCTGCAGCGACGGCAGCTCATCGAGCTCCGCCAGCTCGAAGGTGAAGCCGTCAGCGGAATCAGCGACGACCGGCAGCTCCGCGTCGCCCTCCAGCAATTCCAGATCGGCCGGTGCCTCGGCGGGCTGCTCGTCGATCTCGTCAACCTGGGGCGCGATCTCGGCCAGCGGCTCTTCCAGCAGTTCGTCCTCGGCGCCGAGCAGTTCGATTTCCTGCAGCGGGTCGGCCAGTGGCGCCAGGGTTTCTTCCTCCGGCTCGACACGGTCGAGAATCGAAGGCTTTTCCTTGAGCGGATAGCCCAGGGTCTCCAGGCTTTCCTCGGCAACGTCGAGGATCAGATCGCCCTGGGTGCCATGGTCTTCGGCCAGACGTTCGAGGTAGTACTCGACGCTGGTGATGGCGTCGGCCAGGGTATCCAGGCTCTGCCAGTTGGGCACGGCCTTGCGTGCCAGCAACTGCTCCTGAATGTAGCGGTTGCAGGCATTGAGCAGGTCGGCGGCGCGCTGCAGCGGAATCATCGCCAGGCCCCCACGGACCTGGGTCAGCAGCTCGGGCACGCGCGCCAGGTGTTCGTGGTTCCACTGCGAGGCAATGAACTCGATGATCGCGTCCTTGGCCTGCTCCAGGCCATTGCGCGCTTCCTTGATGACGAGCTGGTGAATCTGTCCGACATCGGTGGTCGGCAGGTGGCTTTGCTCGTTCTGGCTGTCATCGCCCGGGCCGACCATGCCGGCCAGCGTCGCTTCGACGTAGAGCAGCGCGCCAGCCACGTCCATCAGCACCGCGTCGTTGGGTTCGCGCTGGCCGAGGGACAGCGCATGGATCACGTCGATCTGGTCGAGAATGACCTTGCGCGGCTGGCCGAAGCCAAGCACCGCGAGGGTATCGGCGATCTGCTTCAGCGGTGCCAGCAGGGCATCCAGCTCGCCCGGACGACTGCGGTCGCTGCGCACGAACAGGTCGAGGCTGTCCTTGACCCGCACCAGTTCCTCGCACAGTGCCGCCACCACCGAGCGCATGGCATCGCGGTCGGGGCCAGCCAGGCGGGCACGCTCTTCGTCCACCACCTCGGTATCGGGCAGGGCATCGTCGAGGCGGTACTGCGCCTTCAGGCTGCGGATGCGCGGCGATTGCGCCGGCGCCTTGGCCACATAGAACAGCAGGTTCTTGGTCAGCTCGTCGGGAGCGGACTGGTTGATGCCGTCAGCACCTTCCTCGACCAGGCGCTTGAGCTCCTTGTCGACCTGGCGCAGCAGGGTGCGCACCGAGGTGCCGTTGACCACGCTGCCGTTGGCCAGCCCTTCGATCAGGCCGGAGGCGATCTGCCACAGGCCGCCCAGCGGGGCGTCCTTGCACAGGTTCTCCAGACGGGCGAAGACCCGCGCCATGTAGCCGAGGTTGGTGGCCAGGTCCTGGTTGCGGATGACGCCGACCAGCGCCATCTGCAGCATCTGCCGCAGTTTGCGCAGCAGCACCGGCAGTTCGGCGGTACGCAGACGCGCCAGGCCACCCTCCGGCAGCGCCGGCAGGCGGACGGACATGTCCGGGGAGAACAGGCTGGTTTCCGACAGCAGCTTCTCGCCACGGGCGGCGCGCAGGTCGTTGAGCAGTGGCAGCACGACCATCGGCAGGTCGCGACGGGCGGTCTGGATGCGGTCGAGGTAGACCGGCAGCTGCAGGATAGCCTGCATCAGCACTTCCAGGGCCTCGCCCTGGTTGGCGACGCGGCCTTCCATCAGTGCCTTGGCCAGCTGCTCCATCTCTTCGGCGAGCAACGCAGCGCCGTAGAACTCGACCATCTGCAAGGTGCCGTGAACCTGGTGCACGTAGGTCAGGCAGAAGCGCATGCGCGTGGGGTCCTGCGGGTTCTCGACGAACGCCTCCAGGGCCTGCCGCGCCTGCTTCAGGGTTTCCCCGATCTCGCCTTTTACCCACTCCAGGGCGACATAATCATGCCGATCACCCATAGCCACTCCACTCATAAACTTGGCCTTATCCCTTGCGGGTAAACGCCAGAACTCGCTCGTCGGCCACCGGCACCAGGTGCGGGTGCTGCCAACCGGCTACTTCGCCCACACCTACGACCAGCAGGCCACCCGGCGCCAGGCTTTCGGCCAGGCGGTTGAGGATGTCGCGGCGACGCCAGCGGCGGAAATAGATCAGCAAGTTCTGACAAAAAATCACATCCATGCCGGACATTGGCGCCTTGGCCAGTTCCAGCACATTGAGCCTGGCGCAACACACGCGAGCTGCCAGGCTCGGTACTACCTTGAAACGTCCGTCTGCCTGCGCGAGAAAGTAGCGTTCACGCAGTTCATCACCCACCTGCTCCAGGCGCCGCGCCGAGTAACTGGCTTCACGCGCCCGGCTCAACGCACCCTGACTGATATCGGTACCGGTGACCGCGAAATGCTCCGGCAACTCACTGCCCTGCAAGGTCTCGGCGGCCTGGATGGCCAGCGAATAGGGCTCCTCACCACTGGAGCAACCCACGCTCCACAACTCCCAGGGTTTGCTCAGCCCTGCGGCCAAGCGCTCCTGCAGATACTGCGCGAGCACCTCGAACGATGGCTGATGGCGAAAGAAGCGGGTTTCCTGCACGGTCAGACGATCCAGCAGGGTCGACCACTCCACCGCGCCACGGGGGCCATCGGTGACCTGTCGGTAGTAACTGGCGTAGTCCGTGACGCCCAACTCGCGCATCCGCGCACTCAGGTTGGTCTGCAGAAAGGCACGTCGCTGTTCGCTGATCACCACACCGGTACGCGCTTCGAGCAGCGTCTGCCAGTCGTGGAAATCGGCTTGCGACATGTCGGTCACTGGGCGCAATGCCCATACGCCCGCTGACTGCATACCTTCGCCCTGGGTCATGGCTATGTCGCGGAGGCTGCAGCCAGCCTCCGCACTCCTTTATCAGGCGTCCGGGAGGGTGAAGCCAGACACCGACTTGCGCATCTCACTGGCCATCTTGGCCAGGTTACCAATGCTCTTCGCGGTGGCGGTGGTACCCGAGGACGTCTGCGAGGTGATTTCCTGAATCACGTTCATGGTGTTGGAGATGTGACCAGCCGACGAGGCCTGCTGACGGGCAGCGTTGGAGATGTTCTGGATGAGGGCCGCGAGGGTCTTCGATACCTTCTCGATCTCTTCCAGTGCCACACCGGCGTCCTGCGCCAGGCGTGCACCGCGCACCACTTCGGAGGTCGTCTGCTCCATGGAGATAACGGCTTCGTTGGTGTCGGTCTGAATGGTTTTCACCAGCGCTTCGATCTGCTTGGTCGCCGCAGAGGAACGTTCTGCAAGGCGCTGTACCTCGTCCGCTACCACCGCGAAGCCTCGGCCTGCGTCACCGGCCATGGAGGCCTGGATCGCGGCGTTCAGTGCGAGGATGTTGGTCTGGTCGGCAATGTCGTTAATCAGGCTAACGATGTCACCGATCTCCTGGGACGATTCACCGAGGCGCTTGATCCGCTTCGAGGTGTCCTGGATCTGCTCACGGATGTTATCCATGCCGGTGATGGTGTTGTGTACGACCTCGTTACCCTTGTTGGCGATGGCTACCGAACGTTCCGCTACCGCGGACGATTCGCTGGCGTTCGCCGATACCTGGTCAATCGACACGGCCATTTCGTTGATCGCCGCAGAAGCACCGGCGATTTCCTGGGCCTGGTGCTCGGAAGCCTCGGCCAGGTGCATCGCCGTGGCCTGGGTTTCCTGGGCAGCACCGGCTACCTGAACGGCGGTCAGGTTAATGGTCGCTACCAGGTCGCGCAGCTGGTCGATGGAGTAGTTGATGGAGTCAGCGATGGCACCGGTGAAGTCCTCGGTTACCGTCGCGGCCACGGTCAGGTCACCGTCGGCGAGGTCGGCGATCTCATCGAGCAGTCGCAGAATCGCCGCCTGGTTACGCTCGTTCTTCTCGGCGGTTTCAGCGAGACGGCGGTTGGTCTCACGCACCATCACCAGACCGATGAGGATGATCGCAGCCAGCGCCAGCGCACCCAGCACGTAGCCGAACAGGGTGTTCATGGCACGACCGTCGGCCAGGTCTTCGAAGCCGCCGGCCAGATCGGATGCCTTGTCCAGCAGGGTCTGGGAAACGGTGAAGATGGAGTTCGCCGATTCACGCACCTGGAACAGTTCCGGCGAGGTTTCGAGAATCTCGTCCACCGAACCGGATACGAATTCGAACAGTTCGGAAATCTCCGCCAGACGCTCGAGAGCCTCCTCGTCGGTCACCTGGGTGATTTCCATTGCCGCGTTGCCCTCGAGCATCGCAGCCAGTACGCGGCCGAACAGGCTGGCGTCGCGGCCGAACATGTCAGCGGCCTGTACCGAGTCTTCGTCACCCGCCAGTACCTTGTTCACCGAACCCAGGATACGTTCTGCCAGCAGCGACTGACGCTGGGCCACGGAAACCTGCGCGGCCGGCGCACCACTTTCCAGCAGGATGTCGACCACTTCCTCGTACTCGACCTGCAGCTGCGGAATGGTT
The DNA here is from genome assembly GCF_013357275.1 of Pseudomonas sp. BMW13. Classification (NCBI taxonomy): domain Bacteria; kingdom Pseudomonadati; phylum Pseudomonadota; class Gammaproteobacteria; order Pseudomonadales; family Pseudomonadaceae; genus Pseudomonas; species Pseudomonas sp. BMW13. The sequence goes on from NZ_SUKD01000012.1 coordinate 270,304, forward strand.
TCCGCCAGGGTGGCGGCTACCTGGTGCAGCGACAGCACGGTCTGCTCACTGGCGAGAATGGCGTCGGTGTTCTGCCGCAGGCTGTCCCAGTCCTGCTGCACCGTGGCCATCTGCGGCTGTACGGCCTCGGGCGCCGGCGGCAGACCGCTGGCGGCGTCGCCGTCGGTCAGGTAGCCCCAGCGTTGCTGGAAGTCGTTGCGCGCATCGCGCAACAGGCCGAAGGCCTCGGCAGTACCTGCCGCCGCCTCCGTGGCGTTCTTGGCGATACGCTGGGAGAGTACGCGCAGCTCACCGGAGTGGCCGATGTACTCGGTATCGTAGTTGGATTGGGTGTTGATGTAGGCGAAGTTCGCGAACAACAGCACGATGGAGACGATGAGCACGACGAACAGCGCCGCGATCAGCGTGCTGCTGCGTGCCCCGACCAACAAATTGCCTGTATTGAGTTTTTTCATTATCTGGCCCCCGCCTGGACCGACCGCACTACGGTTCCCATGTAACGCCAAAGGGCCGGAAGAACCGACCCAACCGAATTTCTGTTAGTAGGCAACATCGAGAAACCCCTGATCGGCCGCCAACGCATGCGGGCTGAATACCAACCAGGGCTGTTCTCGCTGAAAGACTCCGTGAATGAACGGTGCAATGCTCGCCTCGAGAGGCGGCAGCTGTTCTGAAAACGCATCCACGGGAAAATGTTGCATGCCGAAGACCTCGTCGACCGTCAGGCCGGCGAAGATCTCCTGGTGGTCGACCACCAGCACGCGTCGCAGCTTGCGCAGCGGCGACAGTTCGCTGCCGAAGAACCCGCACAGGTCCATCACCGGCAACAGGCGGCCACGCACGTTGGCCACCCCTTTGACCCAGCCTTTCACACCCGGCAGCAGGGTGTAGCGTGGCTCGTGCAACACCTCACCCACCTCCCCCATCGGCGCAACGAAGAATCGCTCGCCCATGCGAAAGCCGATGCCGCTCCAGGTCTGCACCGCCGTCTGCTGCGACGGCAAGCCGGCCGCCAGGGCTCGGCAACGCTGGTCGATCTCGAGGAGAATCTGGAATGGAGTCTGCACGTCCGCCATGCCGGCCTTGGCCTTTTCTTATCTGCTTCGCGACCTGCCCGGCATCAGCCGGCCAGTACCGCATTGAGGGTTTTCAGCAAGGTCTCTTCGTCAACCGGCTTGGTCAGGTAGTCCTTGGCGCCTTGGCGCTTGCCCCAGACCTTGTCGGTTTCCTGATCCTTGGTGGTGACGATGATCACCGGGATGTGGCTGGTTTCGGCGTCCTTGGTCAGCTGACGAGTCGCCTGGAAACCATTGAGCCCGGGCATGACGATGTCCATCAGCACCGCATCCGGTTTCTCCTGGCGAGCCAGGGCGACGCCATCGGCGCCGTTCTCCGCCTTCAACACCTGATGGCCATGCTTTTCCAGCATGGCCGTCAGCTTGTACATCTCGGTCGGTGAGTCATCAACAATCAGAATTCGAGCCATGGTGTTTCCCAATACAGAAGAGGCGTACGGCCCTGCAGGCCGACACGTCAGGAGGCTTGTTCTACCGGGGTGAAGTCCGGCACGTGGGCTTTGATCGCTCCGAGCAGCTCTTCTTTGCTGAAGGGCTTGGTCAGATATTGATCGGAACCGACGATCCGCCCCTTGGCCTTGTCGAACAGACCGTCCTTGGAGGACAGCATGATCACCGGGGTGGACTTGAAAGCACTGTTGTTCTTGATCAGGGCACAGGTCTGATACCCATCGAGACGCGGCATCATGATGTCGACAAAGATGATGCTCGGGTGAGTGTCGGCAATCTTGGCCAGGGCATCGAAGCCATCGACCGCGGTGATGACATCACAACCCACTTTTTTCAGCAGAGTTTCCGCGGTGCGACGAATCGTCTTCGAATCGTCGATCACCATCACTTTCAAACCCTCGGAATGCTGTTCCATGTTCGCCCTACCATCGCCTCGGTGAGTCGTTATATTCGCGTTATCAGTATGCCTGAGGCCCAGTCGCCGATTGGTCTTGCCCCAATCGTCGGGCCTTTTTAGCACACTCTCCACATGCAATCTATAAGGCCGCCAGGGCAGCACCGGCCCTTGACCAAGGCCCCGGCCGACGCCACCCTGACAGCCATTGTTCGGTACGGCCAACCCGGCTTTCACCCTTTATCTCGCGGAGATTTTCCCCATGAGCCTTCGTCTCGGGATCGTCATGGATCCGATTGCCAGCATCTCCTTCAAGAAGGACAGCTCGCTGGCCATGCTGCTGGCCGCTCAAGCACGCGGCTGGTCGCTGTTCTACATGGAACAGCAGGATCTCTACCAGGCCCAGGGCCAGGCCAGAGCCCGCTTGCGGCCGCTGGAAGTATTCAACGACCCGCAAAAGTGGTTCACCCTTGGTACGGAACAGGACATGCAGCTCGCCGAGCTGGACGTGATCCTGATGCGCAAGGACCCGCCCTTCGACAATGAATTCGTCTACTCCACCTATCTGCTCGAGCAGGCCGAACGTGACGGCGTACTGGTGGTGAATCGACCTCAGAGCCTGCGCGACTGCAACGAAAAGTTCTTCGCTACCCTGTTTCCCCAATACACACCGCCGACCCTGGTCAGTCGGCGCCCGGACATTCTGCGCGAGTTTGCGATACAGCACCGTGACATCATTCTCAAACCCCTGGATGGCATGGGCGGATCGCAGATATTTCGCCATCGCGAGGGCGATCCCAACCTCTCGGTGATTCTGGAAACCCTCACTCAGCATGGCCAACAGCAGATCATGGCGCAAGGTTATCTGCCGGCCATCAAGGAAGGCGACAAGCGCATCCTGATGATCGACGGCGAACCGGTGCCCTACTGCCTGGCGCGTATCCCCGCCGCCGGCGAGACCCGCGGCAACCTCGCGGCCGGTGGCCGGGGCGAGGCACGCCCGCTGACCGAGCGTGACCGCGAGATCGCCGCGGCAGTGGGCCCGAGCCTGCGCGACAGGAGGCTGATCTTCGTCGGACTCGACGTGATCGGCGAACACCTGACGGAAATCAACGTCACCAGCCCCACCTGCATCCGCGAGATCGATGCGGCCTTCGACACCCGCATCGGCGACCGGCTGATGGACTGCATCGCGAGCAAACGCGGCCTAAAAGCTTGACGCAGGTGGCAGCCTGGCGCCTGCAACTTGCAGGCGCACACCCCGACCCGGCAGACTGCGCGACATTCGAAAGCAGACCCGAAACGCGATGAACGCAGCAGCCACCCCACCGCCCACCACCTCCGCCACCGTCCGTCCGGCGGACCGCCTGGGGTTCACCCTGTTTCTCGCCGCTGCGCTGCACGTGGCACTGATTCTCGGCATCGGCTTCGGCCTGGAGTCGCCACCGGACATCAGCAAGACGCTGGAAATCACCCTGTCCACCTTCAAGAGCGAGGAAAAGCCCAAGGAGGCCGACTTCCTCGCCCAGGACAACCAGCAGGGCAGCGGCACCCTGGAACACGTCGCCGCCCCCAAGACCACGGAGCAGGCGCCGTTCCAGGACAGCGAGGTGCGCAAGGTCACGCCGCCGGCCACCCCGCAGCAACCCGCCACCCGCCAGGAAGCGCCCAAGGCGGCGGTGGCCACGCGCGCGCCGCAACAGCAGAAGACCCCGGTCAAGCGCGAGGAAGCCAAGCCGGTGCCGGACACGCGCCCGGCGCCGGTCTTCGACTCCGCGCAGCTGTCGGCGGAGATCGCCAGCCTCGAGGCCGAACTGGCCCAGGAAGTCCAGCAGTACGCGAAACGCCCGAAGATCCATCGCCTCAACGCCGCCTCGACCATGCGCGACAAGGGCGCCTGGTACAAGGACGAGTGGCGCAAGAAGGTCGAGCGCATCGGCAACCTCAACTACCCGGATGAAGCCCGCCGCAAGCGTATCTACGGCAGCCTGCGCCTGCTGGTGTCGATCAACCGCGACGGCAGTCTCTACGAGGTGCAGATACTGGAGTCCTCGGGCCATGCCGAACTCGACCAGGCGGCCCAGCGCATCGTGCGTCTGGCTGCGCCCTATGCCCCGTTCACCGGTGACCTGGCCGATATCGACCGCCTGGAAATCATCCGCACCTGGCGCTTCGAGCGCGGCGACCGGCTGTCGAGCAACTGACCCCGCGCCGGGACGATGCACCCGCCTGAGCGGCCGCGCTTGTAGCTTGTCGCCAGCCGCTCCAAACTAGGCGCCATGAACACATCAGCCCCGACCTCGCTTAAGCACCATTTCCTGATCGCCATGCCGCACATGGCCGATCCGAATTTCGCGCAGACCGTGACCTACCTGGTCGAGCACAACGACCAGGGCGCGATGGGTCTGGTGATCAACAAGCCCAACGGCCTCAACCTGGCCGACGTCCTGGAGCAGTTGCGCCCGGACGAGGAGCCCGCCGCGCTGTGCCACAGCCTGCCGATCTTCGCCGGCGGCCCGGTGCAGACCGACCGTGGCTTCGTCCTCCACCCCGCCGGCCCGCAGTTCCAGGCCACCCTGGAGCTGGGCGAGCTGGGCCTGTCCACCTCGCAGGACGTGCTCTTCGCCATCGCCGACGGCAGCGGCCCGGACAAGTACCTGATCACCCTGGGCTACGCCGGCTGGGACGCCGGGCAGCTGGAGGCCGAGCTGGTCGACAACGCCTGGCTGACCTGCCCGGCCGACAGCAGCATCCTCTTCGACCTGCCTTACGACCAGCGCCTGAATGCCGCCGCCGCACGCCTGGGCGTCAATCTCAGCCTGCTCACCTCGCAGGCGGGCCACGCCTGATGAGCGACAAACCACTGCGCCTGCTGCTGGGCTTCGACTACGGCAGCAAGCAGATCGGCGTCGCCGTCGGCCAGATGATCACCGGCCAGGCCCGTGAACTGTGCGTGCTCAAGGCCCAGAACGGTGTGCCGGACTGGAACCGCGTGGAAGCATTGATCAAGGAGTGGCAGCCCGACGCCGTGGTGGTCGGCCTGCCGCTGAACATGGACGGCACGCCCAGCGAGATGAGCGCCCGTGCGGAAAAGTTCGCGCGCCGCCTCAACGGCCGCTTCAACCTGCCGGCCTACACCCACGACGAGCGCCTGACCACCTTCGAGGCCAAGGGCCAGCGCCTGCGCGAGGGCCAGAGCGGCGGCTACCGCGAGCGCCCCGTCGACGCCATTGCCGCCGCCCTGCTGCTGCAGGGCTGGCTGGAGGAAAACTGCACGGGCTGAGAACCGGTTGCGCTGCCGGCGCTCGGCAGCCTCGCTCACGCTCTCAGCAGCCGTTTAATCAAGGAGTTTCGCCATGCTACCGAACCCCAACGACCTGCTGCCGGCCATGGCCAGCGCCCTGACCCAGCACCTCAACCAGCGGCAGATCAGCGAGCCACGCTTCATCGGCATCCGCACTGGCGGCGTCTGGGTCGCCCAGGCCCTGCTCCAGGCACTCGGCCGCGAGGACGCGCTGGGCATCCTCGACGTCTCCTTCTACCGCGACGACTTCACCCAGAACGGCCTGCACCCGCAGGTACAGCCCTCGGAGCTGCCATTCGAGATCGAAGGCCAGCACCTGGTGCTGATCGACGACGTGCTGATGAGCGGTCGCACCATCCGCGCCGCCCTGAACGAACTGTTCGATTACGGCCGCCCGGCCAGCGTGACCCTGGTCAGCCTGCTCGACCTCAACGCCCGTGAACTGCCGATTCGCCCCGATGTGGTCGGCGCCACCCTGTCACTGGCGGCCAACGAGCGGGTAAAATTGTCCGGCCCCACGCCCCTGACCCTCGAACTCCAGACGCTCGCCAACTGAGACCCCCGCGATGACGCCACTCGCCGCCAAGCGCCCGCTGCAGCTCAATGACCAAGGCCAGCTGTGCCATTTCCTCTCGCTCGACGGTTTGCCCCGCGAGCTGCTGACCGAAATCCTCGACACCGCCGACTCCTTCCTCGAGGTCGGCGCGCGTGCGGTGAAGAAGGTCCCGCTGCTGCGCGGCAAGACCGTGTGCAACGTGTTCTTCGAGAACTCCACGCGCACCCGCACCACCTTCGAACTGGCCGCCCAGCGCCTGTCGGCTGACGTCATCAGCCTCAATGTGTCGACCAGCTCGACCAGCAAGGGCGAAACCCTGTTCGACACCCTGCGCAACCTCGAGGCCATGGCCGCCGACATCTTCGTCGTGCGCCACTCCGACTCCGGTGCCGCTCACTTCATCGCCGAGCACGTGTGCCCGAACCTGGCGATCATCAACGGCGGTGACGGCCGTCACGCCCACCCGACCCAGGGCATGCTCGACATGCTCACCATTCGCCGGCACAAGGGCAGCTTCGAGAACCTTTCGGTGGCCATCGTCGGCGACATCCTGCATTCGCGGGTGGCGCGCTCCAACATGCTCGCCCTGAAGACCCTGGGCTGCCCGGACATCCGCGTGATCGCGCCGAAGACCCTGCTGCCCATCGGCCTGGAGGAGAGCTACGGCGTGCGCGTGTTCAGCGATGCCGACGAAGGCCTCAAGGACGTCGACGTGGTGATCATGCTGCGCCTGCAGCGCGAACGCATGCAGGGCGGTCTGCTGCCCAGCGAAGGCGAGTTCTACCGCCTGTTCGGCCTGACCGAGCAGCGCCTGGCCCTGGCTAGGCCCGATGCCCTGGTGATGCACCCGGGACCGATCAACCGCGGCGTGGAGATCGAGTCGGCGGTGGCCGACGGCCCGCAATCGGTGATTCTCAACCAGGTCACCTACGGCATCGCCATCCGCATGGCCGTGCTGTCCATGGCCATGAGCGGGCAGAACGCGCAACGTCAACTCAACGCCGAGGAGGCCAACTGATGCGTACCGCAATCCTCGGCGCCCGTGTGATCGATCCCAGCAGCGGCCTGGATCGGGTCAGCGACCTGTACCTCGACCGTGGCAAGCTGGCCGCCATTGGCCAGACGCCCGCCGGCTTCACTGCCGACAAGACCCTCGACGCCCAGGGACTGGTCGCCGCCCCCGGCCTGGTCGACCTGTCCGTGGCGCTGCGCGAGCCCGGCTACAGCCGCAAGGGCAGCATCGCCACCGAGACCCTGGCAGCGGCTGCCGGCGGCGTCACCAGCCTGTGCTGCCCGCCGTTCACCAAACCCGTGCTGGACACCCCGGCGGTGGCCGAGCTGATTCTCGACCGCGCCCGCGAGGCCGGGCACACCAAGGTGTTCCCCATCGGCGCGCTGAGCAAGAACCTGGCCGGTGAACAGCTGGCGGAGCTGGTGGCCCTGCGCGACACCGGCTGCGTGGCCTTCGGCAACGGCCTGGACAACTTCCGCAACAGCCGCACCCTGCGCCGCGCACTGGAATACGCCGCGACCTTCGACCTGCAGGTGATCTTCCACTCGCAGGACTTCGACCTGGCCGAAGGCGGCCTGGCCCACGAGGGCCCCACCGCCAGTTTCCTCGGCCTGGCCGGCATCCCGGAAAGCGCCGAAACCGTGGCCCTGGCCCGCGATCTGCTGCTGGTGGAACAGAGCGGCGTGCGCGCGCACTTCAGCCAGATCACCAGCGCCCGTGGCGCCGAGCTGATCGCCGCCGCCCAGGCCCGTGGCCTGCCGGTGACGGCGGACGTGGCGCTGTACCAGCTGCTGTTGACCGACGAGGCACTGATCGACTTCTCCAGCCTCTACCACGTGCAACCGCCGCTGCGTTCCGGCAAGGACCGCGACGGCCTGCGCGAGGCGCTCAAGGCCGGCGTGATCTCCGCCATCGCCAGCCATCACCAGCCACACGAGCGCGATGCCAAGCTGGCGCCCTTCGCCGCCACCGAGCCGGGCATCAGCAGCGTGCAACTGCTGCTGCCGCTGGCCATGACGCTGGTGCAGGATGGCCTGCTGGACCTGCCGACACTGCTCGCACGCCTGTCCAGCGGACCGGCCAGCGCACTGCGCCTGCCTGCCGGGCAACTGGCCGTCGGCAGCGCCGCGGATATCGTGCTGTTCGACCCTCAGGCCTCGACCCTGGCTGGCGAGCGCTGGTACTCCAAGGGCAGGAACTGCCCCTTCCTCGACCACAGCCTGCCTGCGGCAGTGCGCTATACGCTGGTCGATGGTCACATCAGCTACCAGAGCTGAGCCCTCCGCGCCCGCCACCCGGCGGGCGCGCGTCTCGCGGGGCGCACCCCGCCTCCCACGCATCGCCCTGAACACGGCCTGTCTCATCCGCGACATGCCTTGCCCGCGCCACGACATTGGACGAATGAGTGACTCGACAGTCATGATCCACGTCAGGTTAGGCAGCCGAGATTTTCCAAACGCCACCGCCCTATGACTCCCGCCCGCGCCCAAGGCGCCGGCCTGGCGTCGCGCTGGCCTTGTTCAGGAGCTTTTGAGTTATGTCGCGCTTACCTGTGATCGTGGGTTTTGGGGGTTACAACGCAGCCGGGCGCAGCTCCTTCCACCATGGTTTCCGTCGCACCGTACAAGAGTCGCTGCAGCCCCAGGCCCGCCAGGAGACGCTGGCCGGTCTGGCGCAGATGATGAAACTGGTGCGCGTGGTCGACGGCCAGTACCGGGACCAGGACGGCCAGCCACTGAGCCTGGCAGACATCGAAAGCCGCTACGCCGAGCAGATCCTCGCCGGCACGCTGGTCCGCCGTATCGAGAAGCAGCACCTCGATCCGGATGCCGCCCACTGGCACAAGAACATCGGCATCGCGCCTGCCAACGGCACGGCCCTGAGCTTCGTCACCCAGCGCAAGCAGCTGCCCGAACCCTTGCCGGCCAACTGGTCGCTGGAAGCGCTCGACGGCAACGACGTACGCGTCACCCTGCACGACAGCTGCGAATTCAAGGTCGACAGCTACCGCCCGCTGGCCGTGAAATCCGCCGGACAACTGCCCACCGGCTTCGAGCCGAGCGAACTGTACAACTCGCGCTTCCACCCGCGCGGCCTGGCCATGACCGTGGTCGGCGTCACCGACGCGCTGCGTTCGGTGGGTATCGACTGGCAGCGCATCGTCCAGCACGTCGCGCCGGATGAAATCGCCGTGTTCGCCAGTTGCATCATGAGCCAGCTCGACGAAAACGGTTTCGGCGGCATGATGCAGTCGCGCCTCAAGGGTGGCCGCGTCACCGCCAAACAGCTGGCCCTGGGCCTGAACACCATGCCGGCCGACTTCATCAACGCCTACGTGCTCGGCAGCGTCGGCACCACCGGCAGCATCACCGGCGCCTGCGCCACCTTCCTCTACAACCTGCAGAAAGGCATCGAGCAGATCGCCAGCGGCAAGGCCCGCGTGGTGATCGTCGGCAGCAGCGAGGCACCGATCAACCAAGAGTGCATCGAAGGCTACGGCGCCATGGGCGCACTGGCCACCGAGGATGGCCTGCGCCAGCTCGAAGGCCGCGACAGCGTCGACTTCCGCCGCGCCAGCCGCCCGTTCGGCGCCAACTGCGGTTTCACCCTGGCCGAGGCCTGCCAGTTCGTGGTGCTGATGGACGACGAACTGGCCCTGGAGCTGGGTGCCGAGATCCACGGCGCGGTGCCGGACGTGTTCATCAACGCCGATGGTTTCAAGAAGTCGATTTCCGCCCCGGGCCCGGGCAACTACCTGACCGTGGCCAAGGCCGTGGCCAGCGCCGTGCAGCTGCTGGGGCTGGATGCCGTGCAGCAGCGCAGCTTCGTTCACGCACACGGTTCCAGCACCCCGGCCAACCGCGTCACCGAGTCGGAAATCCTCGACCGCGTCGCCGAGGCCTTCGGCATCGAGCAGTGGCCGATCACTGCGGTGAAGGCCTTCGTCGGCCACTCCCTGGCCACCGCCAGCGGTGACCAGGTGATCGCCGCACTCGGCGCCTTCAAGTACGGCATCGTGCCCGGCCTGAAGACCATCGACGCGGTGGCCGACGACGTGCACCAGAAGCACCTGAGCCTGTCCACCGAGGACCGCAAGGTCGGCGAGCAGGCACTGGACGTGGCCTTCATCAACTCCAAGGGCTTCGGCGGCAACAACGCCAGCGCCCTGGTGCTGGCTCCGCACGTGACCGAGCGCATGCTGCGCAAACGCCACGGCCAGGCCGCCTTCGACGCCTACCTGGCGCGCCGCGAGGGCACGCGCACTGCCGCAGCGGCCTACGACAGCCAGGCACTGCAGGGCAAGCTGGACATCATCTACAACTTCGGCAACGACATGATCGACGACCAGGCGATCTCCATCACCCGCGACGAAGTGAAGGTGCCCGGTTTCGACCAGCCGCTGGTGTTCAGGAAGGACGAGCGCTACAGCGACATGCTCGACTGAGCATGATGCCCCGGGGAGTGGCTTTCGCCGCGCAAGTCGCCGCTGAAGCGCCTCCCACGGCCACACCCTGCGGCCTCAGGTAGGGCGGGTGCAACCCGCCACCCCCGCAGAAAATGCCTCAACCTTCCAGATCGCGCGCCAGCTCGATCAGCTCGCCGCGCCACTCGGCTGCGGCCGGCAGCGCCAGGAACGACGGGTTGAGGAAGGACTCACGCGCGTCGTAGGTCAGTGCCTCGCCGGCCAGATCAAGCACCTCGCCCCCTGCCCCCTCCAGCACGCCCTGCGCTGCCGCCGTGTCCCACTGCGAGGTGGGCGCCAGGCGTGGGTAGCAATCAGCGTCGCCTTCGGCCAGCAGGCAGAACTTCAGCGAGCTGCCGATATTGGCCAGCAGCGGCGCGCCGAAACGGGCGGTCAAGCCCGCGAGCAAGGTTTCCTGTGCCGGGCTCGAATGGCGCTTGCTGGCCACCAGGGTAAAGCCCCGTGCCGGCGTCAGGCGAACGCTGATCGGGCGCTCGTCACCCGCCACGTCGCTGCGCCAGGCACCCAGGCCGGTACCGCCGTGGTAGCAGCGGCCATTGGCCGGGATGCCGACCACGCCGAACACCACGCGGCCCTGCTCGATCAGCGCGACATTGACGGTGAACTCCTCCGAACCGGCGATGAACTCCTTGGTGCCGTCCAGCGGATCGACCAGCCACCAGCGCGTCCAGGCCGAGCGCTCGCTCAGGGGGATGTCGGCGGCTTCCTCGGACAGCACCGGAATGTCCGGCGCCAGGGCCTTCAGTCCGTCGGCGAGAATGTGGTGCGCGGCCAGGTCGGCAGCGGTCACCGGCGAGGCATCGGCCTTCTCCGTCACCGCGACGCCACTGCGCCAGTACGGCAGGGTCGCCGCACCGGCGGCGCGCACCAGTTCGATCACCCGCGGAACGAGAGGATGGCTCACAGGCTGAACTCCCCGCGTGCGCTCAACAGATCACGCACCAGGTATAGCGCCGCCAGGGCACGCCCCTCGCTGAACTGCTCATGCCGGGCCAGGCTCGACAGCTCGCGCAGGCTGATGCGGTCCACCCGCATCGGCTCCGGCTCGTCACCGGGCAGGCGCTCCTCGAACAGGTTGCGCGCCAGCACCACCTGGATCTTCTGACTCATGTAGCCGGGGGACAGGCTCAGCTCGGTGATGTATTCCAGCTCGTGGGCGCCGAAGCCCGCCTCCTCCTTGAGCTCGCGGTTGGCCGCCACCAGCACGTCCTCACCCGGTTCGATCAGGCCCTTGGGCAACGACAGCTGGTAGTCGTCGGTGCCGCCGCAGTATTCCTCCACCAGCACCGCATGCTCGGCATCGAGCATCGCCACCACCATCACCGCACCATAGCCCGAGCCCTTGCCGACCAGACGTTCGTAGGTGCGCTCCGCGCCGTTGGAGAAGCGCAACTGCACTTCCTCGACACGAAACAGACGACTGCTGGCGACTATTTCACGGGCGAGTACCGTGGGCTTCTGACGCATGGGCTGACTCCTTGGCGTGACCTGGTCGGTTATCATACAGCGGCTTTTGTCATTGTCCCTGGCCGAGATTGCATCAAGGCGAAACAGGTCGACGGATTCACTCTTTGCACGAGGCCAGCATGCCCGCACTGCCCTGGCACCAGATCGACACCGTCCTGCTCGACATGGACGGCACCCTGCTCGACCTGCACTTCGACAACCACTTCTGGCTGAGCCATCTGCCACGGCGCTATGCCGAGCACCACGGCATCAGCCTGGCGCTGGCCGAGGCCGAACTGCTGCCGCTGTTTCGCGAACATGCCGGCACGCTGAACTGGTACTGCACCGACTTCTGGAGTCGCGAACTGCGCCTGTCGATCCGCGATCTCAAACGCGAGGTCGCCCACCTGATCGCCCTGCGCCCGGATGCCGAGCTGTTCCTGCGCGCGCTGCGCGACGCCGGCAAGCGCGTGGTGCTGATCACCAATGCACACCGCGATTCGCTGTCGCTGAAGATGGAGCGCGTGGAACTGGCGACCTGGTTCGAACGCCTGATCAGCTCACACGACTACGGCTATCCCAAGGAAGACCAGCAGTTCTGGTTCGCCCTGCGCCAGGACGTCGACTTCGATCCGGCACGCAGCCTGTTCATCGACGACAGCCTGCCGATCCTGCGCAGCGCCGGGCGCTTCGGCGTCGCCCAGTTGCTCGCCGTGCGCCAGCCGGACAGCCAGGCCGGCCCCAAGGACAGCGAAGAGTTCGCCGCCGTGGAGGACTACCGCGAGCTGCTGCGGGGGCTGTAGGGTGGAAACCGCGAAGGCTTTCCACCCGAGACCGCCGAAGCCGGCGGCGAGAAGCGGGCTGCGCCCTAGGGGATGCGCAACACCTGGCCCGGATAGATCTTGTCCGGATGGCTGAGCATCGGTTTGTTGGCTTCGAAGATTTTCATGTAGGCGTTGGCGTTGCCGTACTCGCTCTTGGCGATGGCGCTCAGGGTGTCGCCCTTCTTCACGGTGACGAAACGCGCGGCTGGGGCCGGTGTGGTCACGCTGATCTGATCCTCGACCTCACCGACGCCAGCCACGTTGCCCAGAGCCAGCAGGATTTTCTCCTTCTCTTCCTGGGTGGCCACCTCGCCGCGCGCGATGACCTTGTCACCTTCGACGCTGACGTCGATATTCGGGTTGCCCAGGCCGACCTTGGCAACATGTTCCTTGAGCGATTCGGCGGCCTGCGCCTCCTGCCCCACCAGTGACTCCCACAGCTTGACCCCAGCATCTTTGACAAAGGCAAACAGACTCATGGCAATTCCTCTCTTTCCTTGTGGATGACCGGGCACAGCTCCCGGAGCGCAAAGTCTAGTTCAGCAGACGCCCCGGATTGGCCCGCGCACATTAGAATCCGCCCAGACCAGGAGTTCCCATGGATATCAAGCAACTGAAATTTCTCGTCGCCCTCGACGAAACACGCCACTTCGGTCAGGCGGCCGCGCGCTGCCACGTGACCCAGCCGACGCTGTCCATGCGCCTGCGCCAGCTGGAGGACGAGCTGGGCCTGGAGCTGGTGCGTCGCGGCCAGCGTTTCGAAGGGTTCAGCGCCGAAGGCGAACGCATCCTGGCCTGGGCACGCAGCCTGCTGGCAGCCCAGGATGGCCTGCTCGCGGAAGCGGCGGCCTGTCGTGGTCACCTGGTGGGTACCCTGCGCCTGGGCGTCGTGCCGCTGGCCAGCTTCGACCCGATGCGCCTGATCGGCCTGTTCGCCGCCCGTCATCCGGGCCTGCGCTTCCAGTTGCAGGCGTTGAGCAGCGAACAGATTCTCGAACAGCTGGCGCGCAATCAGCTCGACCTGGGCCTGTCCTATCTCGACCGCCTGGACCGCGAACACTTCGCCGGCCTGGAGCTGGCCGAAGCCCGCATGGGCCTGCTCTACGACCAGCGCCATTTTCACTTCGCCAGCAGCAGCCTGCGCTGGGAGCAACTGGCCGGCCTACCCCTGGGGCTGCTGTCGACCGGCATGCACTTCCGCCAATCCATCGACCACAGCTTCCGCGCCCGTGGCCTGAGCCCGCAGGTGCGCGTGGAAGCCGACGCCGTCCATCACCTCACCCAAGCCGTCAGCGCCGGGCTGTGCTGCTGCATCATGCCATTGCCGATAGACGGCACCCCGGCCGAAGGCCATCTGCGCCTGCTGCCCATCGAAGATGCCCACACCCTGGCCCCGCAGGGCCTGATCATGCGCCGCAGCGCGCCAGGCTCGCCCCTGGCCCAGGCCTGTTTCGAAGAGGCCCGGGACTGGCTGCAAACACCACGATAGATACGCTCGATCAAGGTATCAAAGCCAACGATTAGACGCTCCTCGTCCATGAGCCTAGGCTTGCCTGTGTCAATCTGTCACAGAGCACGCCTCGATGGCCAAGCCAGACGCCTCGCCGCAGATTGCCAGTGCCTACGCCTACGCCGAACTTGGTGACGGCCGTGCGCAGCATGCCGCACTCGCCGAAGAATGCGCCCTGGCGATCAGCTACAACGACCTGAACCAAGCCGTGATGATGGTTTCGCCCCATCACCTGGAAGATTTCGCCGTGGGTTTCAGCCTCGGCAATGGTCTGATCTCGTCCATCGACGATATCTATGACATCCAGCTGCGCGGTCTCGGCGACAGCCGCGAAGCCCGCCTGGAAGTCAGCAGCCGCGCATTCTGGGCCATCAAGCAGCAGCGCCGGCAACTGGCTGGCAGCAGCGGTTGCGGCCTGTGCGGCGTGGATGCACTGGAGCAGGCCCTGCCCGCCCTGCAGGCGTTGCCCGGCGCACCGCTGCCGGCACTGCAGCACCTGAGCGGGTTGCGCGAACGCATCGGCGAACAGCAGCAGCTGGCACGCCACAGCGGCGCCCTGCATGCCGCCCTGTTCATCGACGCGGCGGGCGAGATCCGCCTGTGCCGCGAAGACATCGGCCGCCACAACGCTCTCGACAAACTGATTGGCGCCCTGGCCCGCGAACGTATCGACACCCGCGGCGGCTTCGCCCTGGTGACCAGCCGCTGCAGCCTGGAACTGCTGCACAAGGCCGTACGTGCCGGCATCGGCACCCTGGTGAGCCTGTCCGCCCCCACGGCACTGACCGTGGAATGGGCGCGACGCCATCGCCTCAACCTGATCCACCTGCCTCATCACAGCACGCCGCGCGTCTACAGCCCGGCGCCTGACGAAGAAGACCGACCATGAGCCTGCAACCCGTCAACCCTCGTTACAAACCCTACAACGGCCCCGCTGCGGGCTGGGGTGCGCTGAACGCCGTCACCCGCTTCTGGCTGGACAGCAAGCAGCCGTTCAAGAACCTGCGCGCCCTGCTCAAGACCAACCAGAATGGCGGCTTCGACTGCCCCGGCTGTGCCTGGGGCGACTCCCCCGAGGACGGTCGCATCAAGTTCTGCGAGAACGGCGCCAAGGCGGTCAACTGGGAAGCCACCAAACGTCGCGTGGATGCGGCGTTCTTCAAGCGCTACAGCGTCAGCCAGCTGCGCGAGCAGAGCGACTACTGGCTCGAATACCAGGGCCGCCTGACCCACCCGATGCGCTACGACGCTGCCAGCGACCGCTACGTGCAGACCAGCTGGGACGACGCCTTCGCCCTGATTGCGCAGCACCTCAAGGCGCTGCCGAGCCCGGATCACGCCGAGTTCTACACCTCCGGCCGCGCCAGCAACGAGGCCGCGTTCCTCTACCAGCTGTTCGTCCGCGCCTACGGCACCAACAACTTCCCCGACTGCTCGAACATGTGCCACGAAGCCAGCGGCGTGGCGCTGATCCAGAGCGTCGGCATCGGTAAGGGCAGCGTCACCTTCGACGACTTCGAGCACGCCGACGCCATCTTCGTGCTCGGCCAGAACCCCGGCACCAACCACCCGCGCATGCTCGAACCGCTGCGCGAGGCGGTCAAGCGTGGCGCCCAGGTGGTCTGCTTCAACCCGCTCAAGGAGCGTGGCCTGGAGCGCTTCCAGCACCCGCAGAACGCCCTGGAGATGCTCACCAACGGTTCCGAGCCGCTGAATACCGCCTTCTTCCGTCCAGCCCTGGGCGGTGACATGGCCGCCCTGCGCGGTATCGCCAAGTTCCTCCTGCAGTGGGAGCGCGAGGCGCAGGCCAAGGGCGAGCCCGCGTTGTTCGACCACGCCTTCATCGCCGAACACACCGATGGCGTCGACGCCTACCTGGCGCTGCTCGACGACACCTCCTGGGAGGTCATCGAGAACCAGTCGGGGCTGAGCCTCAGGGACATCGAGCAGGCCGCACGCATGTACCGCCGTGCCGAGCGGGTGATCATCTGCTGGGCCATGGGCATCACCCAGCACCACCATTCGGTGGCCACCATCCAGGAAATCGTCAACCTGCAACTGCTGCGCGGCAACCTCGGCCGCCCCGGCGCCGGCCTGTGCCCGGTGCGTGGCCACAGCAACGTGCAGGGCGACCGCACCATGGGCATCAACGACCGCCCACCGGTGGCGTTGCTCGACGCCATCGAGGAACGTTTCCAGTTCAAGGTGCCGCGCGAGAACGGGCACAACACCGTGGAAGCGATCAACGCCATGCTCGACGGCCACGCCAAGGTGTTCATCGGCCTCGGCGGCAACTTCGCCCAGGCCACCCCGGACAGCCCGCGCACCCACCAGGCACTGCAGAGCTGCGACCTCACCGTGCAGATCAGCACCAAGCTCAACCGCAGCCACCTGACCATGGGCAAGGATGCGCTGATCCTGCCGTGCCTCGGCCGCACCGACATCGACCGCCAGGTCGACGGTCCACAAGCGGTGACGGTGGAGGATTCGTTCAGCATGATCCACGCCTCCTACGGCCAGCTGGAACCGCTTTCCGGCAGCGAGATGCGCTCGGAGCCGGCCATCATCGCCGGCATCGCCAAGGCGACGCTGGGTGATCACCCGGTGGCCTGGGACGCACTGATCGCCAACTACGACCGCATCCGCGACCTGATCGCCGACACCATTCCCGGCTTCCAGGACTTCAACCGGCGTGTCGCCAACCCCGGCGGCTTCTACCTCGGCAACTCGGCCGGGGCCCGGCAGTGGAGCACCGCCTCCGGCAAGGCCAACTTCAAGGCCAACGCCCTGCTCGAGGACCTGCTCCCCCCGCAGGTTCGCGAAAGCGGTGAGACCCCGGACCTGATCCTGCAGACCCTGCGCTCGCACGATCAGTACAACACCACGGTGTACGGCCTCGATGACCGCTACCGGGGCGTGCGCGGCCAGCGCGACGTGCTGTTCGCCAACGAGGCGGACATCCTGCGCCTGGGCTTCAAGCCCGGCCAGAAAGTGAACATCCGCTCGCTGTGGAACGACGGTGTCGAGCGCTGCGTCAGCGGCTTCACCCTGCTGGCCTTCGACATTCCCGCCGGCCAGGCTGCGGCCTACTTCCCCGAGGCCAACCCGCTGGTGCCGCTGGAAAGTGCCGGTGTCGGCAGCAGCACGCCGACCTCCAAGTTCGTCGCCATCTGCCTCGCGGCA
Source organism: Pseudomonas sp. BMW13 (assembly GCF_013357275.1). Classification (NCBI taxonomy): domain Bacteria; kingdom Pseudomonadati; phylum Pseudomonadota; class Gammaproteobacteria; order Pseudomonadales; family Pseudomonadaceae; genus Pseudomonas; species Pseudomonas sp. BMW13. The sequence goes on from NZ_SUKD01000012.1 coordinate 287,543, forward strand.
GCGACCGGCAGCAACCTGCTGGGCAGCAGCGCGACCAACTGACCGGCGGCCAGGAACCTCGAACGGAAATCGCCGGTCAATGGCGTAACCCCTGCCATCTGGCGGTTTCTGCATTCGAGGTGTCCATGAAGTCTCTGCAACTCTTCTTCCTTTCCCTTGGCCTGAGCAGCGCGGGCTATGCCTTTGCCGGCAGCACCGAAGCCGGCCTCGGCGGCGCCCTGGGCGGAGCGGTGGGTGCGATGGTGGGCCAGCAGGTCGGTGGCAACACCGGTGCCGCCGTGGGCGCTGGCCTGGGCGGCGCAGCCGGCAGCATGGTCGGAGCCGATCGCCGCAGCCGTACGGAAGCAGCCATCGGTGGCGCACTGGGTGCGGCGGGCGGCAACGTCGTCGGTCAGCAGGTTGGCGGCAACACCGGCGGCGTGGTCGGTGCCGCGGTCGGCGGCGGTGCCGGTGGCGCGCTGGGCAACTACATGGGCAACGCCAGCTACGACGACGATCGCCGTGGCAAGCATCGCCACTACAACGGCAAGAAGCATCGGAAACACCACAAGCACTGGCACCGTCGCTAACGCACGCCCAGTACCCAGGGTTCGTGGCGGCGACCGAAAGCGACATCGACCTGCGCCTTGAACCCTGACTGCTGATAGGCAGGCGTCCAGCCGCGCGCCTGCTCCCGGTAGGCATGGGGAACGCTCAGGCGTCCATTGTCCAGGCGGATGCTGGCGCCATAACCGCCTTGCTCCGAATGGCGGTAAGGTTCGATGCGTCCGGCCAGCAACACCTGACGCTGCCGATCCGGCCAGCGCTGGCGCAGCGCCTCAGGGTCCACCCCCGCATCCACCAGCATCAGGCGACTGGCCCGCTGTTCCTCGTGCTCCAGACGACGGCGACGCTCGTCCCGCTCCTGCTGCAGCAGTTCGCTGTCGGGGCTGGCCTGCAACTCGGCCTCGGCCAGGTTCAGCGCCTGGCGCACCTGCTCGACCTGGCGCCGGTAGCTCGGCCCATCCAGTTCCAGCACCAGCCAGACCTCGCGCGCCGGCTGTCGCCCCAGCTCGACCTGCCCGTCACCCACAGCGAACCCCAGCGCCCTGAGTTTGGCCGCGTCCAGCCAGGGCAGCTGCCAGTCGTCACCGGGGCGGCGCCAGAGCAGCTGCAGACGCGTCACGGCATCCCCCTCATCCGCCAGCCAGCCACTGGAAAAGCGCTGCAGCTCGCGCTCGCTGAGCGACAGGCGCGCCTCGGGCTCACCGCTGCGGTTGTACCAGACCCCCCCCAGGGTAACGGCGTTGCTCAGCAGCACGATACCCAGGGCCAGCCACAGGGGGCGCTTCATGCTGCACCGCCATTGGCCGTGCGCCGCCAGCGCTGCAGCAGCACCAGCAGCAGCAACGCGATCAGACCGAGCAGAAGGAAGAACAGGTAGCGTGGCAACAGCTGCCACCACCAGTCGAACAGTTTGGCGAACAGCATGATCAGGGCGAAGACCAGCCCGGTGCTGACCACTTCGCTCCAGCCACGGCGAATGCCCAACCAGATCGCCAACCCTGACAGGGCGAAGCCGAGGGTCTGATAGAACGCCTCGATCCAGCCCGTGGACCAGCCGAGATAGCTGCCGCCGCCCCAGTAGGACAGTACCAGCACCGGGCCGAGCAGATAGAGCAGCCCCATCACCCGGTAGCAGGCCGCGAACCCCAGGTAGCGGCGCTGATCCCACCCCTGCGGCACGAGCAGCAATGCGGTCAGCGGCATGAACAGCTCCGGTCGCTCCGCCAGCGACCACCAGTGCCAGCCGGCCCAGTTCCCCAGGCGCGCGGCGACGAACAGGCCGAAACAGAGCAGCGCCACCACCAGCAGCAGGCGCTGGCGGCACTGATAGGCCAGCAGCAGGGCCAGCGCGCCCCAGGGCAGCAAGGCCTTGTCGGACGGGGCGATGTTGAAGATCTGCCCGAGCATCGACAGGTTGAGCACGAAGCACACGAACGCCAGCACGGCTGCCAGCCTGGCGTAATAGCCGGAGCTGTCGCGCCGCTGCAGCCAGTGGCACAGCAGCAGGCTGCCCAGGGTACTGCCGAGCAGGATGGCGACCTGAGCGGAAGCGGCGAACAGCCCCCAGAACTGGTAGAAGAGGAAGAACAGGCCGGCGGCCAGCGCCAGCGCGCCGAACAACGAGGCCAGGCGCATGCCTAGCGACAACTGGCGGGCACGAGCGTCGGCGTCGATGTCCAGCGTCTGGCGAAAGTGCGCCAGCAGGCGTTGATGGTGGCTGCTGACCGCCTGCGCCTGAGCCTCGCTCAGTTGCAGGACCTGCTCCGCGCTCAGTGCGCTCAACTCCTCACGGAACGCAGCGATGCGGGCAGCGCGCTGCTGCGCCTGCTCACGCTCGAAATCGGACATGGGCACTCCCTGGCGAATGACTGCCCACAGCCTAGCAGGCCATCGCAGAACTACCTATGCCGGCAAGGTAGCGCTGAAAGCAGCGTCACATCGCGGCTTCACTGCAGGCCACCGGTCATCTTCTGCCGGTGCGCCAGCCGACGCAGCCGATCAGGCGCTGAGCAGGCTCGCCAGCGCCGCGCGCAAGGCATCGGGTATGGCCACCGGGCGATTGCTCGTGCGCTCGACGAAGACATGCACGAAGCGCCCCGCCGCGCAGGCCTGCTCCTCGCCCGCCCGGAAGATCGCCAGTTCGTACTGCACCGAGCTGTTGCCCAGCTTGCCGACGCGCAGCCCCACCTCGATGGCATCTGGGAAGGCGATGGAAGCGAAGTAGTCGCAACTGGAGCTGACCACGAAGCCCACCACCTCGCCGGCATGGATATCCAGGCCGCCCTCGGCGATCAGGTAGGCATTCACCGCACTGTCGAAGTAGCTGTAGTAGGTCACGTTGTTGACGTGGCCATAGATGTCGTTGTCGTGCCAGCGCGTGGTGATCGGCTGGAAATGGCGGTAGTCGCCACGCAGGTGCTGGGGTGGGTTCATGCAGGTTCCTTGGCGCGTCAGTAGGCGGACTGGTAGATGGCCAGGGCCTGCTGTTCGTTCATCTCACGTGGATTGTTCACCAGCAGGCGCTGCTGCAGCATGGCGTCCGCCGCCAGCGTCGGCAACATGGCCTCGCTGACAGCGGCGTCGCGCAGGCGCGTCGGCAGGCCGCTGCGCTCGCTGAAGGCGGCCAGGGCCTCGATCAGTTGCCCGGTCTGCGCAGCCGCAGTGCCAGGTCGCAGTCGATCGCCAAGCACCAGCGGCGCCAGCTCGGCATACAGCGGTGCGGCAACCGGCGCATTGAATGCCAGCACCTGCGGCAGCACCAGGGCATTGGACAGGCCATGGGGAATATGGAAGTGCCCGCCCAGCGGATAGGCCAGCGCATGCACCGCCGCCACCGGCGCGTTGGCGAATGCCTGGCCGGCCAGGCAGGCGCCGAGCAGCATGGCCTGACGGGCCTGGCGGTTGCCGCCATTACCCACCACCTCGTCGAGATTCCCGGCCAGCAGACGCAGCGCCTCACGCGCCAGGAGATCGGAGATGGGGTTCTTCTTCAGCGCGCTGGTGTAGGCCTCGATGGCGTGCACCATGGCATCGATGCCGGTCGCGGCGGTCACCGCCGGCGGCAGCCCCAGGGTCAGGTCGGCGTCGAGCAGTGCCAGATCGGGCAGCAGCAGCGGGGAGACCACGCCCATCTTGGTCGTCTCGCCGGTGGTGACGATGGCAATGGGGGTAACCTCGGAGCCGGTACCGGCGGTGGTCGGGATCTGGATCAGCGGCAGGCGCCGACCACGCGCGTTGCCCACGCCGTAGATCTGCGCCAGCCCCTGGTCGCAGTCGGGATGCCCGAGCAGCGCCACCAGCTTGGCCACGTCCATCGAACTGCCGCCGCCAAAGCCGATCACCAGCTCCGCCTGCTGCTCGCGGGCCTGGGCCACGGCGGCCAGCACCACCGCCTCGGGCGGGTCGGCCAGCACCTGATCGAATACCCGCACGTCCATCCCGGCACGGGCAAAGCCCGGCAACAACGGGGCGAGCAGACCGAGCCGGGTGATGCCCGGATCGGTGACGATCAGCACGCGGCGAGCGCCACGCTCATGGCAGAGTTCGGCCAGCCTCAGGCTGGCGCCGGATTCGCAGAGAATCTGCGCGGTGGTGGTGAAGCTGAAAGGGTGCATGCAGTGCTCCTCTTGTTGTAGTCGTGGCCTCGGGTATCACTGACGGTGCAAGCGCCGGCTTGCCGGGCCCTGCACCGTCGCTCGGTCAGAAGGCGAAGCTCTCCTCGGCCATGGCCATCAGGCAGTCCGCACCACCCAGCAGCGCCTCGCGGTGGGCACTGGCGCGCGGCAGCACACGGCGCAGGTAGAACTGCGCGCTGTGCAGCTTGGCCTGGTAGAAGTCCGCCTCGGCGCTGCCGGCGTCCAGCGCCTGCTGGGCTCGCGCCGCAGCCTGCAACCAGAAGCCGGCCAGCAGTACGTAGGCCGAGTACTGGAGAAAGTCCACCGAGGTGGCGCCAATCTCCTGCGGGTCGCGCTGGCAAGCCGCGAGCAGCGCCGCGCTCAGCTCCCGCCACTCGCCGATTCGGCCCTGCACGACCCTGGCCATCTCCGCCAGGCGCGGATGCTCGGCCTGAGCATCGCACAGCTCGCTGAACTCGGCCTGCAGCGCAGACAGTTCGCTGCCGCCATCACCCAGGACCTTGCGGCGGATGTAGTCCAGCGCCTGGATGCCATTGGTGCCTTCGTAGAGCTGGGTGATACGGCTGTCGCGCATCAGCTGCTCCATGCCCCATTCACGGATGAAGCCATGGCCGCCGTAGACCTGCACCGCATGGCTGGCCACCTCCTGGCCCATGTCGGTGAAGAACGCCTTGACCACGGGGATCAGCAGCGCCGCACGCTTGCCAGCCGCCTTGCGGCTCTCGCCGTCCTCGGCGGCGTGTTCCAGGTCCAGCTGGCGCGCGGTATAGGCGGCGAGCATGCGGCAGCCTTCGAGCAGGCTTTTCTGGGTCAGCAGCATGCGCCGCACGTCAGGGTGATTGATGATCGGATCGGCCGGTTTGTCCGGCGCCTGCACGCCTGTCAGCCCCCGCGACTGCAAACGCTCGCGGGCATAGCGCAACGCGCCCTGGAAGGCCGCCTCGCCGATCCCCAGGCCCTGCAGACCGACCTGGAAGCGCGCGTCGTTCATCATGGTGAACATGCAGGCCAGGCCCTGATTGGCCTCGCCGACCAGCCAGCCCGTCGCACCGTCGAAGTTCATCACGCAGGTGGAGGCGCCCTTGATCCCCATCTTGTGCTCGATGGCGCCGCAGCTCAGGGCATTGCGCTCGCCCGGCGTGCCGTCGGCCGCGGCGATGAACTTCGGCACCAGCAACAGGCTGATGCCCTTCACCCCGGCAGGCGCATCCGGCAGGCGCGCCAGCACCAGGTGGACGATGTTCTCCGACAGGTCCTGCTCGCCGCCACTGATGAAGATCTTGTTGCCGCTCACCCGGTAGCTGCCATCGGCCTGCGGTTCGGCACGGGTGCGCAGCAGTGCCAGGTCGGTGCCGGCCTGCGGCTCGGTCAGGCACATGGTGCCGGCCCACTGACCGCTGACCAGTTTGTCCAGGTAGCCCTGCTTGAGCGCTTCGCTGCCATGCCGGTGCAGCGCCAGCACCGCCCCCTCGGTAAGCCCGGAGTACACGCGGAAGGACAGTGACGCGCCCATCAGCATCTCGTGAAAGGCGAACGCCACCAGCTGCGGGAAACCCTGGCCGCCATGTTCCAGCGGCCCGGTCATGCTCGCCCAGCCGTTGTCCACGTACTGCCGGTAGGCCTCGCGAAAGCCCCGGGGCGTCGTCACGCAGCCATCCTCGAGCCGGCAGCCCTCTTCATCGCTGTTGCGATTGAGCGGGGCGACCTCGCCCGCAGCGAAGGCGGCAGCCTCCTCGAGAACCCCGTCGATCAGCTCGCGATCCAGGCCGTTGCCCAGGCGTTCGCAGTGGCCGGCGGCATCGAACAGTTCGTGCAGCACGAAGCGCATGTCGCGCAGAGGTGCCTGGTAGCTCATGCCTTACCCTCCTGAACATCGGCAAAGGTCTTGTGCTCCTGCACCAGGCGCTCGATCAGCGCCGCAGGCTGCCAGTGTGCGCCGAAGCGTTCGGCCAGCAGCAACAGGCGCTGGCGGATGGCGGCCAGGCCCTGAGCATCGGCCCAGCTCATCGGCCCGCCACGCTCGGCGGGGAAGCCATAACCGTTGAGGTAGACCCGATCGATATCCGCGCTGCTGACGGCGATGTTCTCCTCGAGGATCTTCGCCCCCTCGTTGACCAGCGCCAGCAGGCAACGCTCGACGATCTCCTCGGTGCCGACATCGCGACGGACGAACCCGAGGCGCTCCGATTGCATCTGCACCAGGCCGTCGACGGCCGGATCATGTTCCGCCTGACGGCTACCCGGCGCGTACAGGTAGTAGCCCTTGCCGCTCTTCTGGCCGAAGCGTCCCAGTTCGCACAGGCGGTTATCCACCTGCACGGCCGGGTCGTCCTGGCCCTGCCCGGACAGCTCGCGGGCCCGCCACTCCAGGTCGATACCGACCACGTCGTACATGCGGAACGGCCCCATGGCGAAACCGAACCCCTGCAATGCCGCGTCCACCTGGTGCGGCCAGGCGCCTTCGAGCAGCAGCATGCGCGCCTCGCGTACGTAGGTGTGCAGCATGCGATTGCCGATGAAACCGTGGCAGTTGCCGGCGACCACCGCCACCTTGCCCATGCGCGTGCCCAGTGCCACGGCGGCCTGCAGCACGGCCGGCGCGGTGCTGGCGCCGCGTACGATTTCCAGCAGTTTCATGATGTGCGCCGGGCTGAAGAAGTGCAGCCCGAGCACCGCTTCGGGGCGCGAGGTGACCGCAGCGATGGCGTCGATGTCCAGCGCCGAGGTGTTGCTGGCGAGCAACGCCCCGGGCTTCATCACCGCGTCCAGCTCACGGAAGATCTGCTGCTTGAGCTCGAGATTCTCGTACACCGCCTCGATCACCAGGTCGGCATCGGCCAGCGCCGGATAGCCATCCACCGCCTCGACGAGGGCACGCCGCGCGGCCGCCTCGGGCGCATCGATACGGCCCTTGGCGACGTTATGCGCCCAGGTCTCCTCGGCCATCTGCAGACCGGAGTCGAGCATCTGCCGGTTGTTGTCCAGCCAGAGCACCCGCAGGCCGGCATTGGCCAGGCTGATGACGATACCGCGGCCCATCGTGCCGGCGCCGATCACGGCGGCACAGCGAAGCGGCGAGACGGTGTTGTTCATTGTTGTTCCTCTCGAAAGCGCCCAAAAGCTTGGGTCACGATAAGCAAGCCGCTACTATTTTTGAAATTTAGTCTTGTGATACGACGTATTCAGCAGATGAATTTCAGCAACTTCGACCTCAACCTGCTGCGCGTGCTCGACGCCCTGCTGCGCGAGCAGAACGTCTCGCGCGCCGCCGAACGCCTGGCACTGAGCCAGCCGGCCGTGAGCAATGCCCTGAACCGCCTGCGCGAGCTGCTCGACGACCCGCTGCTGGTGCGCGTGGGCAGGCGCATGCAACCCACGCCACGGGCGCTGGCCCTGGAGGCGCCGATCCGCAGCGCCCTGCGCCAGCTGGAGCAGAGCCTGAGCGCCGGCGAGTCCTTCGTGCCCGGCGAGAGCCGCCAGCGCTTTCGCATCGCCGTCACCGACTACGTCGAGCTGGTGTGCATGCCTCGCCTGCTCGACCGCCTCAGCCGTCACGCACCGGGCGTCGGCATCGACATTCGCCACCTCAGCCCAAGCCTGCCGATGGAAGCGCTGGACAAGGGCGAGCTGGACCTGGTGCTGGGACGCTTCGACGAGCTGCCCGCACGCTTCGCCCGCCGCCACTGGATGAGCGAGACGCTCAAACTGGCGGCGCGCAACGACCATCCGCTGTTGCAGGAGCCGCCGGAGCTCAGTGTGTTCCTGCGCCTGCGCCACCTCTGGGTACACGGTGGACAGACCCGTGGCATGGTCGATCAGTGGCTCGGCGAACAGGGTCTGTCGCGGCAGATTCTCTACACCACGCCGAACTACCTGCAGGCCGCGCACATCGTCGCCGGCAGCGAGCTGACCGCCGTGCTGCCCACCGCCCTGGCCCGGCATTTCGCCAGCCTGCTGCCGCTGCGGCTGTTCGACCTGCCCTTCACCCTCGGCCCGTTCCACCTGGAGGTGGTCAGCCTGGCCCAGCGCCAGCGTGACGCCGCGCTGCAATGGCTGATCGAGGAGATCATCGCGGTGGCCGGTTGATCAGCACACCGCGCTATTGCCGCTCACCCGCCCGTGCATCGGCGCGGCCACCCAGGTACCAGCCGAGCAGGCCCCACAGCGCGGCGCAGAACGCGCCGACCACGGCGACCAGCCAGGTACCCTGGCCGAGCATGTCCAGGCCGGCCTTGGCCCAGCCACTGAGGGCGTCGCCGCCGCGATAGACCACCGTGTCGATGAAGTTCTTCACCTTGTACTTGCTCTCGGCATCCAGCGGCGCGAACAGCATCTCGCGCCCCGGACGCACGAAGGCGTACTCGCCGATGCGCCGCACGATCATCAGCCCCGCCAGCATGGCGAAGGTCGGCGCCAGCGCCAGGCCGATGAAACCGAGGCTGACCAGGGCCGGCACCAGCGCCAGCAACACCCGCACCCCGAGCCGCTGCGCCAGCCGCCCGGTGATGAACAGCTGTGCGCTCAGCGCACCGGCCTGCACCACGAAATCGATCCCCCCGAATACCCGGACCTGCTCGGCACGGTCCGGGAACAGCGCAGCCACCAGGCGTGCCTGCTCGAAGTAGAGAAAGGTGCTCACCGAGGTCAGCAGCAGAATGAAGGCGCCGATGCCCAGCAGGTAGCGCGAGCGCAGCAGGCGGGTCAGGCCACTGAACGGATTGCCCGCCACCGGCCGGAGCGGGCTTTCACTGGCCTGCGCCCCGGGTCGACCGGCGCCCCGCCCTTCGCGCCAGCCCATCAGGTAACGCTTGAGCGAGATGGCCACGCCCAGCAGCACGGCGGCCATCAGCATCAGGCCCGACTCCCCCACGTAGCCGACCAGCAGCGTGCTCAGCAGCGGACCGCAGAGCCCGCCGACACTGGCGCCGGCGGCGATGAAGGCGAACAGGCGGCGGGCCTGGGCCGCATCGAACACATCGGCCATCAGGCTCCAGGCCACCGACACGACGAACAGGTTGTAGACCGATATCCACACGTAGAACACCCGCGCCAGCCAGACGCTGTCGTGATCGAGGCGAAACAGCAGGACGAAGGCGAGCAGGTTGAGGCAGAAGAAGCCGTACACCCAGTCGATGAACTGAATGCGCGGGACCTTCGAGTTGAGCCAGGCGAACAGCGGCACGGCCAGCAACATGACGACGAAGGTGGCGCTGAACAGCCACTGCAGGTTGCTCACCCCACCCGTGATGCCCATCGCCTCGCGGATCGGCCGCAGCATGAAATAGCCGGCGAACAGGCAGAAGAACAGGGCGAAACCGGCGAGCACCGCCGGCAGTTCCCCGCATTCGGCATTGACTGCCCGTGCCAGGCGCCGGGTGAGCGCCTGCATCTCAGGCGAACAGCTCGACGATGCGCTGGCGCTGGGCCGCGTCGGGCAACTTGCCCTGCCCGGCCAGCAGGTTGTCGGCCATGTAGCGCGGCGTGGAGGTGGCCGGAATGACCGCCGTCACGGCGGGCTGGGCGAGGATGAACTTGAGCATCAACTGCGCCCAGGAGGTCGCACCCAGCTCCACGGCCACCCAGTCGGGCAGGCTCCTGCCGCGCACCCGGTCGAACAGTGCGGCGCGCTGGAAGGGGCGGTTGATCAGCACCGCGATGCCCTTGTCGGCACAGAACGGCAACAGCTCGCGCTCGGCGTTGCGTTCGCCGATGGAGTAGTTGAACTGGACGAAGTCCACCGGCTCCTGGCGCAGCACCTGCAGCAGGCGCTCATGGGCGGAGTCCAGGTAATGGGTGACGCCGATGTAGCGCACCCGACCCTGCGCCTTCAGTTCACGCAGCAGGCCGAGCTGGGTGTGGGTGTCCTGCAGGTTGTGCACCTGCATCAGGTCGATGGTGTCAGTGCGCAACGCGGCGAAGCTGGCCTCGACCTGGCGCTCCCCGGCCGCACGCCCCGTGGACGATACCTTGCTGGCCAGGAACAGCCGCTTGCGCATGTCGTCCTCCGCCGCCAGCGCACCGCAGACCGCCTCCGCCCGCCCGTAGCTGGGCGCGGTGTCCACCAGGCTGGCACCGCCATTGGCCAGCGTGCGCAGCACCTCGCGCAGGGGCTCCAGCGCTGCGTCCGTCATGGCGACATCGTGCGTGCGCGACGTGCCCAGCCCCACTACCGGCAGCAGCTCACCGGTACTGGGTATGGGCCTGCTCATCAGGCCGCTGGAGGCGAAGGCGGATGATGGCAACCAGGGCATCAGGGCGGCGAGCGCCGCCAGGCTGGCGCTACCGTGCAGGAATCGACGACGGCTGGGCATGGCGTGGAACCTCTAACGGTGACCGAAGGGTTATAGGCACAGACCACGCCCGGACCAAGGCGTTACAGCGATCGACACATCATCAGCAAAGAGGGGCAGGATGGGCGCAGCCCAGATGAACCGGGGTGCAGGCGTGAAGCGAGGGGATTGGCGGCGCAATATCCGGTAACCAAAAACGCCGCTGCGCCAAGGCGGGATGGGGGGCGCAGCGGTCGGGAAACCTGCTCAGGCAGCGCGCGAGGCGGATTCGCTGATCAGCATGCCGTGGGAGACCAGATAACAGCGTCGTCCGTTCTGCAACGTCAAGGGGGTACGGCTGGAGATCACCCAGCCGCTGCTGAGCAGGTGCTCGATATGGGCACGCAGTGCAGGTAAATGGCGCTGTTCCTTCATGGCCGACCTCTCGTTGAATGGGTGATCTCACACCCGCTGACTCATCCGTGACGCATATCGCAAAATGGTAGTAGCCCTGTGCCAGGGCTGTCAGCGGCGCGATCGTGCATTTTTTTGTAGGACATTCGCTATACCCCCCACGCCATCAGGGCTGGGCCAGTTCCGCCTGCCCCTCATCCTGCTCCGCCGTGAAGACCAGGTAATCGTCCTCCAGCCTGCCGTAGCGCAACTGCAGCAGATCCAGCAGGTAGTTCTGGTGCAACTTCCAGGGCACCCGGTCGCCCTGCGCCGGCAGCAGGTGCGCAGCGCGCTCGATGTAGCCGGACTGCAGGTCGAGAAACGGCTGTGGACGCACCTGGCCGTCGCCGTCGCGTGGCGTCACCTGGCGCATGCCGGTGGCGTCCATGTGCCGTATCAGGCGGCAGAAGTATTCGCTGGACAGGTCGGCCTTGAGCGTCCAGCTGGCGTTGGTGTAGCCCATCACCACCGCCAGATTGGGCAGATCACGCAACATGATGCCGCGATAGCCCATGCTCTTCGGCGCCTCGAACGGCGCGCCATCGACGCTCACGGCAATGCCGCCGAACAACTGCAGCTGCAGGCCGGTGGCGCTGACGACCACCTCGGCCTCGAGCTCCTCGTCATTGCTCAGGCGCACGCCGTGCACGGTGAAACGCTCGATCTCGGCCGTCACCACCTGCGCCTTGCCCTGCCGCAGCACGCGGAACAGATCACCGTCCGGCACCGCGCACACGCGCTGGTCCCAGGGTTTGTAGCTCGGGCTGAAGTGCTGCGGATCGACCGTCCCCAGCTGCCGCCGCACCAGCCCCAGCAGCACCCGGCGCACCAGCCCCGGGAACCGCTTGGCCAGCTTGTAGAAGATCAGCTGCAAGGTCACGTTGCGCCCGCGCGCCAGGCGGTAGACCCAGGTTTCCGGCAATACCCGGCGCAGCGCGTTGGACAGCGCATCGCGTTGCGGCAGGTTGATCACGTAGCTGGGCGAACGCTGCAGCATGGTGACCTGCGCGCCCGCCTCGGCCAGCGCCGGCACCAGCGTCACGGCGGTCGCACCGCTGCCGATCACCAGCACCCGCTTGCCGCTGCAGTCGAAGCCCTGCGGCCAGGACTGCGGATGGATGAAGGTGCCCCGGTAGGCCTCGCGCCCGGCGAACGCCGGGGTGTAGCCCGCCTCGTAGCGGTAGTAGCCGGTGCACATCATCAGGAAGCGGCAGCTCATGCGCAGCGGCTCGTCCTCATCACCCCGCTGCACCCGCAGTTGCCAGGTGGCGCTGGCACTGCACCAGTTCGCCTCGAGCACCCGGTGCTGATAGCGGATCAGCCGATCGACGCCCTGCTCACGAGCGGTGTCCTCGATGTAGCGGCGAATCGACGGCCCGTCGGCGATGGCCTGCGGATCGCTCCAGGGCCTGAAGTTGTAGCCCAGCGTGTACATGTCCGAGTCGGAACGGATGCCCGGATAGCGGAACAGGTCCCAGGTCCCGCCCATGACCTGTCGCCCCTCGAGAATGGCGAAACGCTTGTCGGCGCACAGGCGCTTGAGATGGCAGGCGGCGCCGATACCGGACAGGCCGGCACCGATGATCAGGACATCCAGGTGTTCCACGGACATGGCACGCACTCGCGAGAGAAGGACGGTCGACACAGACTCACCTTAGTTGATCGCCCTGTCATCCGACCTTCGATTGGTCCGTCACGGCGCGCGCGTGCCTCGACTGGCCGGCGAGGCCTCTGCGGCGCTAAGCTGTCTCCATGACCACGCCCTACCTGACCCCGCTTCAGACCAGCAGCAAGGATGCCGCCAACGGCCTGCGGATTGGCGGCGACTGGACGCTGGCCCACTACGCCCGGCTAGAACCCCAGGTGCTGGCTCTGCGCGAGCGCCTGCAGGGCGAGGAGCCGGTCGATCTCAGCACCTTGGCCGCACTGGATACCGCGGGCGCCGCGCTGCTGGTGGAGCTGTTCGGCAGCGCGCGCCTGCGCCAGCTCACGGAGCGGAGCGCGCTGAACAGCCAGCGCCGTGCGCTGCTGCTGGCGGTGGCCGATGCCATGGCCGACAGCCGGCAGGCGCAGACACCTGGCGAGCCGTCGGTGCTGCGCGAAGTGCTTGGGCATATCGGCGAGGTCGTCGAGGGCATGTGGCACCAGGGGCGGGCGCTGCTCGGTTTCATGGGCCTGACCCTGAGCGGCATGCTCGCCATCCTGATACGCCCACGGCGCTGGCGCCTGACGTCGCTGGCCGCGCACCTGGAGCAGTGCGGGCTCAACGCCGTACCCATCGTCGCCCTACTGACCTTCCTGGTCGGCGCCGTGGTGGCCTTCCTCGGCGCCACCATCCTCGCGGACTTCGGCGCCAGCATCTACACGGTGAACCTGGTTGCCTTCTCCTTCCTGCGCGAGTTCGGCGTGCTGCTCACCGCCATCCTCATGGCCGGACGCACCGCCAGCGCCTTCACCGCGCAGATCGGCTCGATGAAAGCCAACGAGGAGATCGACGCCATCCGCACCCTGGGCCTGAGCCCCGTCGAGCTGCTGGTGCTGCCTCGGGTGTTCGCCATGCTCATCGCCCTGCCGATCCTGACCTTCATCGCCATGCTCAGCGGCATGCTCGGCGGCGCCCTGGTCTGCGCAGTGGCGCTGGACATTCCGTCGGCGATGTACCTGTCGATCCTGCAGGACAGCGACCTGCTGCGGCATTTCCTGGTCGGCCTGCTCAAGGCGCCGATCTTCGCCTTCCTGATCGCCCTGATCGGCTGCCTGGAAGGCTTCAAGGTCAGCGGCAGCGCCCAGTCGGTGGGCGAACACACCACTTCGGCGGTGGTGCAGTCGATCTTCGTGGTCATCCTGCTCGACGCGCTGGCTGCCTTGTTCCTGATGGAGATGGGCTGGTGACGCGCGAGGCGATCATCGAGGTGCGCGACCTGAGCAACCGCTTCGGCAGCCAGGTGGTGCACGAGCACCTGGATTTCGATCTCTATCGCGGCGAAATTCTCGGCGTGGTCGGCGGCTCCGGTACCGGCAAGTCGGTGCTGTTGCGCAGCATCGTCGGCCTGCGCCGCCCCAACGCTGGCACCGTGCGGGTATTCGGCGAAGAGCTGCTGAGCCTGCCGGCCGAGAAGCGCTCGCAGCTGGAGCGCCGTTTCGGCGTGCTCTACCAGCGCGGCGCGCTGTTCTCCTCGCTGACGGTCAGCGAGAACATCGCCCTGCCACTGATCGAGCATGCCGGCCTGTCACGTGCCGCCGCCGAGCGCCTGGCACGGGTCAAGATCGCCCTGGCCGGCCTGCCACAGGACGCCGCCGACAAGTACCCCAGCTCGCTGTCCGGTGGCATGGTCAAGCGTGCCGCACTCGCCCGGGCGCTGGCGCTGGACCCGGACATCCTGTTTCTCGATGAACCCACTGCCGGCCTCGACCCGATCGGTGCGGCGGCCTTCGACCAGTTGATCCGTACCCTCAGCGACAGCCTGGGGCTGAGCGTGTTTCTGGTGACCCACGACCTCGACACGCTCTACAGCATCTGCGACCGGGTCGCGGTGCTGGCGCAGAAAAAGGTGCTGGTGGCCGACCGCCTGGAGGTGGTGGCCGCCACCGACGACAGCTGGATTCAGGCATATTTTCACGGCCCGCGTGGACGCGCAGCCGCACAGGCCGCGACCGCGGCAGGGAGTCAATGAATGGAACCCAGAGCCCATCACGTGCTGATCGGCCTGTTCACCGTGCTCACGGTGGGTGCCGCGCTGCTGTTCGGCCTGTGGCTGAACAGCAGCAGCTCCGATCGCGCCTTCACCGACTACGAGGTGATCTTCAACGAGGCAGTCACCGGGCTGTCCCAGGGCAGCGCCGTGCAGTACAGCGGCATCAAGGTCGGCGACGTGGTCAGCCTCGGCCTCGACCCGAACGATCCACGCACCGTACGGGCGCGCATCCGCATCGTCGGCAACACCCCGATCAAGCAGGACACCCGCGCCCGCCTGGCGATCACCGGCATCACCGGCCTGGCGGTGATCCAGCTGCATGGTGGCAGCCCGGAAAGTCCGGCGCTGGAAGGCGAGCACGGCCAACCGGGGATCATCATCGCCGATCGCTCGCCACTGTCACGCCTGATGGCCAACGGCGAGGACCTGCTGGTCAACATCACCCGCCTGCTCAACCGGGCCAACCGCATGCTGTCGCGGGAGAATGCCGAACGGGTGTCACGCACCCTGGACAACCTGGAGCGCACCACCGCCGGGCTGGCCGATCAGCGCGACGATCTCGGCGCCGCCATGCAGCAGGTCGGCGCCGCCACCCGCGAAGCCGCCGCACTGATGCGCACGGCCAACCGCCTGCTCGACGGCCAGGGCACGCAGGTGATGGAGAACGCCGAACGCCTGATGGCCTCGCTGGAACGCAGCAGCCGCAACATCGAGGAGCTGCTGGCGAACAACCGCAGCGCCCTGGACAACGGCATGCAGGGGCTCAGCGAGCTTGGCCCGGCCATCGCCGAGCTGCACGAAACCCTCAGCGCCCTGCGCGGCTTCTCCCGCCGCCTGGAGCAGGACCCCACCGGCTACCTGCTGCGCAACGACAGCATCAAGGAGTTCCAACCATGAAGCACCTGCTGCCGCTGCTGATGGCCGGCCTGCTCGGCGCCTGTTCGATCCTGCCGCAGAGCGAACCGCTGGATATCTACCTGCTGCCCGGCAGCACGCTGCCGGCGCAGCAGCAGCGCGTCGACTGGTCATTGCGGGTGAGCAGCCCGAGCAGCGGCCAGTTGCTCGATGGCACGCGCATCGTCGTGCTGCCCGAGCCCGGGCGAGTCAACACCTACCAGGGCGCGCGCTGGAGCGAACGCACGCCGCAGTTGCTGCGCGGCCGGCTGCTGGACGCCTTTCACGATGACGGGCGGATACAGGCGCTGAGCAACGATGAACAGCGCCTGCAGGCCGACCTGGAACTGGTCAGCGACCTGCGCAGCTTTCACAGCCAGTATCAGGACGGTCGTCCGGTGGCGCTGATCCAGCTCGATGCGCGCCTGGTCAACCCGCGCGATCAGCGCATCCTCGCCAGCCGCCGTTTCAGCGCCAGTCAGCCGGCGACCGACACCTCGATAACGGCGGTGGTGGCCGCATTCGGCCAGGCCGGCGATCGTCTGTCTCGCGAGCTGGTGGACTGGACCCTGAGCGAAGGACAGCGCAAGCGCTGATCGACACCGGGTAGGGCACGGCCACTGTTTTATGTGGCCCAGGCGCCCTGCAGCCAGTCACGCACCTGGGCGTAGGGATAGTCCTCCAGCGCGGCGAAACCGGCCAGCTGGCGCGCCTTGAGCCTGGTGAACAGCGGCGTGCTGATGCCACAGAGGAAGCGCGTCAGGCATTCCCGACTCGGCACCTGCCCGGCGTGCTGCGCGTGCTTCTCGACGAACGCCGCGCACAGCGCCTGGGCATCACGCCCCTGCAGCGACGGCAGCTCCGGCGGAGCTGGCAGGACGGCGACGCGCCCCAGGCACACCGAGCAATGCCCACAGCGCTCGGGGGCCTGCTCGTCGCCGAAATACAGCGCCAGGCGTCGGCTCAGGCACTCACGGCTCTCGAACAGTCCCAGCATGGCCTGGATACGCGTGATCTCGCTGGCTTCGTGGGCAACGAAATGCGCATGCAGCTCAGCCGTCAGCGCTTCCAGGTCGAAGGCGCCATCGAGCACCGCGTAGACCTCGGTCATCTGCTTGCTTTCCAGTTCCAGCCAGCCCTTCTCCTGGAAGTAGTCCAGCGCCTTGACCACCCGCGCGCGCTCGGCGCCGTGCTCGCGGTAGAGCAGGTCGAAGTCCAGGGTGTTCCAGGTCCGCGCGCGACGCGAGCTGGAGAGAAGCGCTTCGACGAACTGCCGCCGCTCGCCCTCGAACTGCGCCAGCAACGCCTGGTCATCTAGCAGCAACTTGAAGCGATATTCGGCGAAGTAGGCATAGCGTGGCGCGATCACGCCACGCAGTTCGAGCTGCACCAGCAGGGTCTTCAGTGGCAATGCGCGGATGTTGCTCAGGTCCGCCAGCTGCCCGAGCATCAGCTCCCACTGCCCGCCCGTGCCGACGGCACGCAGATCCTCGAGCACCGCGCGAATGCCGCCGGGCTCCGGCGTATCGCCGTAGACGAAGTTCTCCAGCACGCTCAAGCCATCGCGACTGGCCAGCACCAGGCAGTCGGAAGGTTGGCCATCGCGCCCGGCACGGCCGATTTCCTGGCTGTAGTTCTCCACCGATTTGGGCAGGTCGAAGTGCACCACGTTGCGGATGTCACGCTTGTCGATGCCCATGCCGAAGGCGATGGTGGCGACGATGCACGCCAGCTCACCGGCCATGAAGCGCCGCTGGATCGCCTCACGCGCCTCATGGCCCATGCCGGCGTGGTAGGCACTGACCGCCAGCCCCTGTCCCTGCAGGTGCTCGGCGACCTGCTCGGCGGTTTTCTGCTGGGTGACGTAGACGATGCTCGCCTGCTCCCGGCGCGGCGACAGCCATTGCTGCAGGCGTTGCAGCCTGGCGCCGCCGGGCTGTGGCTCGACCAGCAGGTTGAGGTTGGCGCGGTAGAAACCGGTGGTGACCACATCGGCCTCGGCGATGGCGAACTTGTCGCGCATGTCGGCGATCACCCTGGGCGTGGCCGTGGCGGTCAGCAGCAGCACCTGGGCGATGCCGAACTGGCGCTGATAGTCCGGCAGCTTGAGGTAGTCCGGGCGGAAGTTGTGCCCCCATTCGGAGATGCAGTGCGCCTCATCGACCACCAACAGGGAAATCGGCACCTGGGCGATGAAATGGCGAAAGCGCTCGTTCTTCAGGCGCTCCACCGAGATCATCAGAATCTTCAGCTCGCCACTGCGCGCACGGTTCATCACCTGCTGGGCCTGCTCGCGGTCCTGCGCCGAGTCGATGCTGGCGGCGGCAATGCCATGGGCATGGAGGAAGGCCAGCTGATCCTGCATCAGCGCCAGCAGCGGCGAAATGACCAGGGTCAGGTGCGGCAGGTGCAGCGCCGGCAACTGATAGCACAGCGACTTGCCCGAACCGGTAGGAAAGATCGCCGCCGCCGAACGCCCCGCCAGCACGGCGCTGATCACCGCCTCCTGACCGGGGCGCAGGCGATCGAAGCCGAAGACACGTTTGAGGGTGGACATGCGCGATCACTCCTTTGAAATGCTTCAGGCGGCAGGCTGAGAGTCCCGTCGGTTACGGCGGGTTGCACTCGCCCCAGGGCGAAATGGCGATACGGGTCGTGCGCCTTGCGGCTACGAACCTCGTAGGGCGGGTGAACCCCGCCACATTGGCTACAAGCCTACTGCATTGACTGCGAGCCTGCGGACAACGGCCTTTGCTCCTGCCTGCAGCCCCAAAAAAAGAAACCGCCCGAAGGCGGTTTCTTTTGCTTGCACAGCGCTTACAGCTGCGGGCCGGCGCTCTTGATGGCGTCGCTGACATCGAACTTGGTGAAGTTGTCGATGAACAGCTTGGCCAGGCCCTTGGCGGCTTCGTCGTAGGCGTTCTTGTCTGCCCAGGTGTTGCGCGGGTTGAGCAGGTTGGTCTCGACGCCAGGTACCGACTTCGGCACGTCCAGGTTGATGATCGGCAGGTGCTCGGTCTCGGCACCGATCAGCGCACCGCTCTGGATCGCGGAGATCACGCCACGGGTGGTGGGGATGTTGAAACGCTTGCCGACGCCGTAGCCACCGCCGGTCCAGCCGGTGTTGACCAGGTAGACCTTGGAGCCGAAGGCGTTGATGCGCTTGATCAGCAGCTCGGCGTAGACGCCGGCCGGACGCGGGAAGAAGGGTGCGCCGAAGCAGGTGGAGAAGGTCGACTTGATGCCGCCGCCCGAACCCATTTCGGTGGAACCGACCAGCGCGGTGTAGCCGGACAGGAAGTGATAGGCCGCCTGCTCGTTATTGAGGATCGACACCGGCGGCAGTACGCCGGTCAGGTCGCAGGTCAGGAAGATCACGGCATTCGGCTCGCCGCCCAGGTTCTTCTCGCTGCGCTTCTCGACGTACTCCAGCGGGTAGGCCGCACGGCTGTTCTGGGTCAGGCTGTCATCGGCGTAATCCGGCGTGCGCTGCTCGTCGAGCACGACGTTTTCCAGCACGGTGCCGAACTGGATGGCTTTCCAGATCACCGGCTCGTTCTTCTCGGACAGGTCGATGCACTTGGCGTAGCAGCCGCCTTCGACGTTGAAGACCACACCCTCGCCCCAGCCGTGCTCGTCGTCACCGATCAGGTAACGCGACTCGTCGGCGGACAGGGTGGTCTTGCCGGTGCCGGACAGACCGAAGAACAGGGTCACGTCACCCTCTTCGCCGATGTTGGCAGCGCAGTGCATCGGCAGCACGTCTTTTTCCGGCAGCAGGAAGTTCTGCACGGAGAACATGGCCTTCTTCATTTCACCGGCGTAACGCATGCCGGCGATCAGCACCTTCTTGGCGGCGAAGTTGATGATCACGCAACCGTCGGAGTTGGTGCCATCACGCTCGGGCGAGCACTCGAAGTTGGCGACGTTGAGGATCTGCCACTGCTCCCGACCGGCCGGGTTGTAGGCCTCGGGATTGATGAACAGCTGGCGGCCGAACAGGTTCTGCCAGGCAGTCGCGGTGGTCATCTTCACCGGCAGGTAGTGAGCTTCGGCAGAGCCGACGTGCACGTGGGAGACGAAATGCTCCTGTGCATTGTTGAACGCCTCGACGCGATCCCAAAGGGCATCGAACTTGTCGGCCGGGAACGGACGGTTGATGTTGCCCCAGGCGATCTGCGCCTCGGTGCTCGGCTCCTGCACTATGAAACGGTCAGCCGGCGAGCGGCCGGTGCGATGGCCGGTGCGTACCACCAGGGCGCCATTGGCGGCCAGTTCCCCTTCACCACGGCGAATGGCTTCTTCGACCAGTTGCGCGGCGCTGATGTCGGTGTACACGGCGTTGTTGGCTTGCGTCATGAGGGTCCCCGTCGGCCGCTGGGCCGAGTCTTCCGAACGTTGTGTAGTCCAGGGGCAACTGGACTACACGGTAAAAAAGTCGCGGGAGTATGCCAGAAAAGCGAACTTCTTGGCATCCTCCGATCCGATAGAGAACTTCTATAAGGTGGAAAAGTTCATCAATGACGGGTCTGCGACGGCGCCTCGCTACCGGCCCCTGCGAACAGCTGGGCGATGTCCGCGGCGTCGAACAGGTAGCGCTCGTTGCAGAACTGGCAGTCGATCTCGACCTGGCCGCCCTGCTCGGCCAGCAGCAGCTCGGCATCGGCCTGGCCCAGGCTGATCAGGGCGCTGGCCGAGCGCTCACGCGAGCAGCTGCAACGGAACTGCAGCAGTTGCTCGTCGAACAGGCGCACGTTCTCTTCATGGTAGAGACGATGCAGCAGCGTCGGGTTGTCCAGGCCCAGCAGCTCTTCGGCGGTCAGGGTATCGGCCAGGGTCAGCACATGGTTCCAGCTTTCCTCGCGCTCCTGCGGCTCGGTCTGGTGATGCGCGGGCAACTGCTGCAGCAGCAGGCCACGGGCACGCTGGCCGTCGGCCTTGAGCCAGAAGCGCGTCGGCAGCTGTTCGGAGCTGGCGAAGTAGTTGCTCAGGCACTCGGCCAGGTCGACGCCGTCGAGGTCGACGATACCCTGGTAACGCTGGCCCTTGGCCGGGTCGATGGTGATCGCCAGCATGCCGTTGGGCATCAGGCTGTGCAGGTCGGCGTCCGCGCCGATCTGCTCGGCGTCGTAGCGGGCGATGCCACGCAGTTCGCGCGCGCTGGAGCACTCCACCATGAGCAGCGACAGCGGCCCTTCCGAGCGCGCCTGCAGCACCAGCAGGCCATCGAACTTGAGCGTGCCGACCAGCAGCGCGGCGGCCGCCATCATCTCGCCCAGCAGTTGCGCCACGGGCTGCGGGTAGGCATGCTTGGCCAGCACGTGAGCGTAGCTCTCGCGCAGCGCGACCATCTCACCACGCACGTCGGTGTCGTCGAACAGGAAACGTTGGCTGAAGTCGTTCATAGCGGCGGGCTCAGGGTCTGCAAAAAAAGGCTGGCGATTTTATGCACAAATGCCCGCACAACCAAGGGCCAGGCGCCGAGCGTCACCTGCGCGGAAGCCGGGGCCTGCTCTGAACCTGACCTGAACCGAGCACGGAGTCACATTGCATCCTGGCCATAAGGGTCTACCATGCGCGCGCTCGGGTAGAGCTGTCATATTTCTGCAAAGGGACTTCTCATGTCGACCGTCTTTCTCAATACGCAGTGGCGCGTGAAGCCCCTGCTGGCCTGCCATGTCGTCAGCCTGCTGCTGCTCGCCAGCTGGTTGTGGCAGCCGACGCGCCAGCTGTGGGACGCCTTCGATCTGCAGCTGTTCCACCTGCTCAACGACCCGGTGCATGCCGCCGGCGTGTGGGCGCACATCTGGGCCATCGGCAGCATGCGCCCGGTCGACGCCGGTGTCGGCGTGGTGATGCTGGCGGTGATGCTCAAGGCCGGCCTGGTGTTCGAAGGCCCGCAGGTGCGCCGCGCGCTCTACGCCTTCCTGGCGATGCTGATCGTGATGCTGCTGATCCGCGTGCTGTTTTCCGACCTCGTCGACTACATGGGCTGGCAACGCCAGAGCGCCTCGCTGGCCGTCGAAGGCAGTGCGCGCCTGACCGAGATGTTCCCGGCCTGGGAAGAACGCTGGGACCTGAAGGACAGCGCCAGCCGCAGCTTCCCTGGCGATCACGCCTCGGTGCTGATGATCTGGGCCTTCTTCCTCAGCTTCTTCGCCCGTGGCTGGCGCCTGGCGCTGGTCTGGGCCATTGCCGTGATCGGCATGCTGCCGCGCCTGGTGGCCGGTGCGCACTGGGGCTCGGATGCCTTCGTTGGCGGCGTGCTGCTGAGCCTGACCGGCCTGGCCTGGGGCTGCTTCACCCCGCTGGGCTACCGCGCCAGCGAGTGGCTGGAGAAGATCACCCTGCCGCTCACCTCGCGCCTGGCCAGGCTGCCGCTGCTCGGACGCATCAGCGTGGTCAGCGGACACTGACCGCGCCGCGCGCTATTCCTCGTCCGCCCAGGGGTGGCGCAAGCCGCCACCCTGCTGTTCGTTGAACTGCTGAATCTGCCGCCGCTGCTTCTTGCTCGGCCGGCCGTCGGTCTGCACGCCGATGGCCCCGGCCTTGCGCATCGCCGCAGCCTGCTCGCGGCGCGCGATGCTCTCGTCCGTCTCGCGATACAGCAACTGCGCCTCGGGCGCCCCCCGGCGCACCGTGGACAGCGCCAGCACCTGCACGGTGCGCTCGTCGAAGCCGGTGCGCAGCACGTACTCGTCACCGATCTTCGGCTCCTTGCCCGGCTTGCAGCGTTCCCCCCGGTGATGCACCTTGCCACCTTCTATGGCGGCCTTGGCCAGCGCCCGGGTCTTGTAGAAGCGTGCCGCCCACAGCCACTTGTCCAGGCGGACCTTGTCGTCGTCTTTCTCGCTCATCTCACTCTCTGAAGGGATTTCGCATTCGCCAAGCGCGGCAGATGCAGTTGTCACAGCACACAACTAGAATGCGCGGAATCATAGGCGCTGTCGCCTCAGGGGAATACCACTGCCTTGAAGACTTTCGACCAGCTCAGCGTGATCGGCCTGCGCGAGTGGATCAACCTGCCGGAGCTCGGCATCATCGGTTTGCGCGCCAAGATCGACACCGGCGCCAGCACGTCGAGCCTGCACGCCAGCGATATCCAGCCCTTTCAGCGCGACGGCGAGGACTGGGTGCGCTTCACCGCCTACCTCGGCACCCAGGTGCAGCGCCGCCACCGTTGCGAGGCGCAGCTGGTCTCGGTGAAGCGCATCAAGAGTTCCAATGGCCAGGCGCAGAGCCGCTACGTCATCCGTACCCACCTGGCCCTGGGCGATCGCCTGTGGCCGGTGGAGTTCACCCTGGCCTGCCGCAAGACCATGCGTTATCGCGTACTGCTCGGTTCCAAGGCGCTGATCACCGGCCAACTGGTGGTCAATCCGGCACTCAGCTATGTGCAGGAAAAACCCTCTCTCTCCTCGTCCCTTCCAGGTGCCCAATGAAGATCGCCGTGCTGTCGCGCAACCCGCGTCTGTATTCAACCCGCCGTCTGGTGGAGGCCGGTCAGCAACGGGGCCATGACATGCAGGTGATCGACACCCTGCGCGCCTACATGAACATCGCCAGCCACAAGCCGCAGATCCACTACCGTGGCCAGGCGCTGGAGGGCTTCGACGCGGTCATTCCACGCATCGGCGCCTCGGTGACCTTCTATGGCTGCGCGGTCCTGCGCCAGTTCGAGATGATGGGCGTCTACCCGCTCAACGAGTCGGTGGCCATCAGCCGCTCGCGGGACAAGCTGCGCGCACTGCAGCTGCTGTCGCGCAAGGGCATCGGCCTGCCGGTGACCGGTTTCGCCCACTCGCCGGACGACATTCCCGACCTGATCCAGATGGTCGGCGGCGCACCGCTGGTGATCAAGGTGCTGGAAGGCACCCAGGGCATGGGCGTGGTGCTGGCCGAGACGCACAAGGCCGCCGAATCGGTGATCGAGGCCTTCCTCGGCCTCAAGCAGGACATCATGGTCCAGGAGTACATCCAGGAGGCAGGCGGCGCCGACATCCGCTGCTTCGTGGTCGGCGACAAGGTGATCGCGGCGATGAAGCGCCAGGCCAAGGCCGGCGAGTTCCGCTCCAACCTGCACCGTGGCGGCAGCGCCAGCCTGATCAAGATCACCCCGGAAGAACGCATGACCGCCGTGCGCGCCGCCCGCGTCATGGGCCTGAACGTGGCCGGGGTGGACATCCTGCGCTCCAACCACGGCCCGCTGGTGATGGAGGTGAACTCCTCGCCAGGCCTGGAAGGCATCGAAACCACCACCGGCAAGGACGTGGCCGGCATGATCATCCAGTACCTGGAGAAGAACGCCGAGCCCGGCCAGACCCGCACCAAGGGCCGCGGATGAGCCCTGCGTTCGACGGCCGCGTGGCGCTGATCGCTCCGGCAGCGGCGCTTGCCGAAGATGTGCTCGAAGCGACCCTGGCGCAGCTCGACGTCCTGGGTATCCGCTACCACCTGGGCCGGCACGTGCGCGCTCGGCACCGCTACCTGGCCGGCACGCCGGAGCAGCGCCTGGAAGACCTGCACCAGGCCTTCGCCCTGCCCGACATCGATGCCGTCTGGTGCCTGCGTGGCGGCTACGGCTGCGCGCAGCTGGTGGCCGACATCGACTGGGCCCTGCTGCGCCAGGCCAGCCCACGCCCGCTGATCGGCTTCTCCGATCTGTCGATCCTGCTCGACGCCTTCCGCCAGCATGGCCTGCCGGCCATTCACGGCCCGGTGGCCAGCGCCCTCGGGCACCAGGCGCTGGCGGCGCCAGGTGGCCAGCGCGAGCGCCTGGCCTCGATGCAGGCGCTGTGGCGCCTGCTCGACGGGCAACCGCAGGAACTGCCCGTGCGCCATATCAGCGGCCCTGCGCAGCACCTCGAGGGCCGCCTGCAGGGCGGCAATCTCACGGCACTGGCCAGTGCCTGCGGCAGCACAGCGCAGCTGCACCTGATGGACGATGCCATCCTGATCCTGGAGGACGTCGGCGAACCCTACTACCGCCTGGAGCGCAGCCTCTGGCAGTTGCTCCAGAGTTTCGCCGGGCGACGCCCGCGTGCGGTGTGCCTCGGCGGCTTCACCGACTGCCCGCGACGCGGCGTGCACCACAGCCTGGAGCAGATCTTCAGCGAATACCTGACGCCGCTGGGCATCGCGCTCTACAGCGAGCTGCCCAGCGGGCACGGCGACAGCAACTTCCCCTGGCCCTGCGGCCAGCAGGCGCGCCTGGGCGGCAACCGCCTCAGCTGGTGACGCGGCTGTCCATCCAGGCGAGAAACTCGGCCTCGGCCATGGGCCGGCCGAACAGATAGCCCTGGCCCAGCGTGCAGGCCTGCTCGCGTAGCAACTGCAACTGGCTGTCGCGCTCGATGCCTTCGGCCACGCACTCCAGGCCCAGGTTGCGCGCGATCATCAGGATGGTCTGCACCAGCATGCGCCCGCTGCTGTCGCCATCGAGGTCGGCGACGAAACTGCGGTCGATCTTCAGGCGATCCAGCGGCAGGCGCTTGAGGTAGGTGAGCGACGAATAGCCGGTGCCGAAGTCATCGATGGCGAAACGCACGCCCTGCTCCTTGAGCCGCTGCATGTTGCCGATGCAGCGCTCGACGTCCTCGAGCAGCACGCCTTCGGTGATCTCCAGCTCCAGTGCCTGCGCCGGCACGCCATGCCGCTGCAGGCAGGCCTCGACGCGTTCCACGCACTCGCTCTGGCGCAGCTCGCGCGGGCTGAGGTTGACCGCCAGCACCAGCTGCGGCCACTGCGTCTGCCAGCGCGCCAGCGCCGCGCAGGCCTGCTCCAGCACCCACTGGCCGATCTCCTGGATCAGGCCGGTTTCCTCGGCCAGGGGGATGAACTGGTCCGGGCCGATCTCGCCGCGCTCGGGGTGCATCCAGCGCAGCAGCACCTCGGCACCGGCAACGGAGTCGTCGGCCAGCATCAGCTGCGGCTGGAACACCAGCTGCAACTGCTGGCGGGCGAGTGCCTGGCGCAGCTCGCTCTGCAGCTGCAGGCGCTGGTCGATGGCCGCCTGCATCTCCGGGGCAAAGAAATGCAGGGCGTTGCGCCCGGCGTGCTTGGCCCGGTACATCGCCGTGTCGGCCTGTTTGAGAATGTCCGAGGCCTGCTGCAACCCCAGCGGGTGCAGGGCGATCCCGATGCTGGCGCTGATCGCCAGCTCATGCCCATCGATCAGGCAACTGCCCTGCAGGCCCCGGAGCAGCTTCTCGCCAACCGCCGCCGCATGCTCGGCCACGGCCTTGGGCTCCTGGCCGAGGGCCTCGAGCAGGACCACGAACTCGTCACCGCCGAGACGGGCGAGGGTGTCCTCGGTGCGCAACTCGCCCGCCAGGCGGGTGGTGACCTCGCAGAGCAAGGCATCGCCGACCAGATGGCCGAGGCTGTCATTGACCGTCTTGAAGTGATCGAGATCGATGAACAGCAACGCGCCCAGGCTGCCCTCGCGGTGCTCGCGGTCCATGGCGTGCTGCAGACGGTCGAGCAGCAGCCGGCGGTTGGGCAGGCCCGTCAGCTCGTCGCTGTAGGCCAGGCGCTCGATCTCGCGCTGGTAGCGCTGGCGCTCGGAGATGTCGGTGACGCTGGCGCGGATCAGCAGCTGCTCGCCCGGCATGCGCACCAGACGCACCTCGCAGGGTAACTGACGACCGGCGCTGTCGCGGTGGTTCCACTCGAACACCGGTGCCTCGCCCTCGATGGCGCGCTTCAGGTACTCCTGGCCGGCCCGCGAGGACAGCCGCCCGTCGCCCTGGCGCAGCGGACTGATGCTCTGGATCGAGCGCCCGAGCAGCTCCTCGCGGCGATAGCGGAACAGCTGCAAGGCGTTCTCGTTGAACTCGACGATGCCGCCATCGGGGCTGAACAGCAGAATGGCCTCGGGGGCGTGCTCGACCAGGGTGCGGTAGCGCGCCTCGGCCTCGCGCCGTGCGCTGATGTCCTCGACCAGCAGCAGGAACAGGGTCGGACGACCGCCAGTGCCACGCACGACGCTCAGGCTGACGCGGGTGTAGACCACCTGGCCATCGCCGCGCAGGAAGCGCTTGTCCATCTCGAAACCGTCGCTGGAGCCCTGCAGCACGGGTTCCAGCCGCGACTGCTCCGTCGGCAGGTCGCCCGGGTGCGACAGCTGCTGCCAGGAGCTGGCGAGGAGTTCGTCGCGCTCCAGCCCGAGGATGTTGCACAGCTTCTGGTTGACCTCTTCCCAGCCGAACGACTGAGTCGTCAGCGCCATGCCGATCAGCGGCGCCTCGAAGAACAGGCGCAGGCGCTCGTCGCGCTCACGCAGTTGCGACTCCGCGCGCTTGCGTTCGCTGATGTCCTGCACCACGCCGTAGATGCGTACCAGGGTGCCGTCGGCATCACGCTCGGGAATCCCGCGCAGGCGCACCAGCCGGCCGCCCAGGCGCGCGACCAGGCGCGCCTCGACGTCCAGCTCCTCGACCCCGCCCAGCGCAGCCTGCAGGGTCTGCATGATCAGCGCCTGGCTCGGCGTGTCGTAGTAGTCGAGCGCCTGTTGCAGGTCGGGCGGGCCCTGCTGGATGTCGCGTTCGACGATGCGGTAGCAGCCCTCGCTCCAGAACATGCCGTAGTCGCTGAGCTCCAGCACCCAGCCGCCCAGGTTGGCGATGTCCTCGGTCTGAGTGAACAGATGACTCTGGCGCAGCATGGCCAGCCGTTGCCGCTCGACCTGCGCCGCCAGTTCCTCGCGCTCGCTGACATCGTGCTGCAGGCCAACGAAATGACTGATGCCCTGCTCGTCGCGCATCGGGGCCAGCACCACCTCGTTCCAGAAGCGACTGCCATCCTTGCGCACGTTGCGTACCACGGCCTGTGCGGCGCGCCCTTCGCGCAGCGCCGTACGCAGCTTCTGCAGGCCATGCTGGTTGTGTTCATCGCCGGCCAGGAACAGGCACTCGCGCCCCTCGGCCTCGGCGGCGGAGTAACCGGTGATCTGGGTGAAGGCCGGGTTGCAGTAGACCAGCGGCATGTCGGCCTGCCGCGCATCCGCGATGGTCACCCCGAGCGGGCTGGCTTCCATCGCCAGGTTGGCGCGCGCCAGTTGCTGCTGTATCTGCGCGCTGAGTGCCAGGGTCTGGCGCAGGTCGCTCAGCGCCCGGCCCACCAGCAGGACCGCGCCCATCAGCAGGAGGACAGCCAGCTGCAACTGGTTGCGCTGCAGGTCCAGGTCCTCCTGACCGAGGCTGGTACGCAGCAGGGGCAGCACCAGGGTCGCGCAATAGCCGAGGATGACGCCGTACAGGGCGCCGACGAACGCATGGCGCAGCGCCAACACCAGCATGCTGATGCCCAGTACCGGCAGGGCGAGCAGCAACGGCAGGCTGCCCAGCAACACCAGCAGCAGCACGAATACGCCCACGGCGAGCAACCAGGCGGACGGCGAGGCACTGAGCAACGAGGTCGTCCCGGGCGTCTCGGCCCATTTGCGCAGCCAGCCACGCGCGCGCAACAGCGGCGTGGCGAAGGCCAGCAGCGGCGCACACAGGGCGAGCAGGTTGATCGCGTCGGTCAGCCAGATCGACAGGCTGGCCAGCGCCCAGCGCTCGCCGATCTGCAGGCCGGTCAGCCACAGGTTGGTCTGCAGCCCGAGGGCCAGCAGGGTGGCGGGCACCAGTACACCAAGGGCGAAGAAACGCAGCAGATCCGACAGGCGCCCCAACGCGGGGTCGAAGACCTGCCGCTGCAGCAACCACCAGCCCAGGGCGACCGCCGCCGTTTCCGGCAAGGCATAGAGCGGCGCCCACTGCCAGGGCAGGCCCCACAACGGCACGCTGAACAGGGCGTTGAGGTAGAGCGCCGGCAACACCCGCGGCCCCCACCAGAGGCACAGCGTCAGGCCGAGCACCAGCGGCAGGTAGCACAGCGCCACGCCATCGTTCAGGCGGGTTGCCAGGGATATCCAGGTGCCCAGGTGAAAGATCGGCAGCGGCAGCCACCAGGTCCAGCTGGGCAGGCGGTCAGGGAAGGCGGCGGACATGCGGGCCTCGAATCGATTCGCAGGCACAGCATAGCCCAGCGCCAGAGCGCTTGGCAGCGTATTGCCAGCACGCCGCCGCCGGGCAGGCCGCTCAGCTACACCGCGTCACGCGGCAGCAGCAGGCCGAGGGGCAGCCGCACGCGCGCCTCGAGGCCACCGCCGCTGCGGTTGCGCAGCTCGACACTGCCACCATGCAGGGCCGCGATGCGCTTGACGATGGCCAGGCCGAGACCGGTGCCCCGCCCGCCACGCGCCCGGTCACCGCGAATGAAAGGGTTGAAGATGCTGTCCAGTTCGGTCGGATCAATGCCGTTGCCACGGTCGAGGACGCTCAGCACCACATAGGGCGCGCTGTGGTCACCGGCCAGGCTGGCAACCACCTCCACGGCATCGCCGCCGCCATGATTGAGCGCGTTCTCCACCAGGTTGGTGAGCAGCCGCTTGGTCGAGACGCGGCGCAGCGGGAAGGGAGGAATCGGCTCCAGGCACAGGCGAACACGCTCGCCGCCCTGGTTGTAGGGCGCCAGGGTTTCACGCACCAGCTCGGGGAAGTCCGCCTCCTCCACCGGCTCGTCGCGTCCGTCGCGGATGAAGGCGAGGAACTGATCGAGAATCGCGTCCATGTCCTCGATGTCGCGCACCATGTCCTCGGTTTCCGCATCGTTCTGCATGAACTCCAGGGCCAGGCGCAGGCGGGTCAGTGGCGTGCGCAGGTCATGCGAGACGCCCGCCAGCATCAGCTCGCGTTCACGCCCGGCCTGCTCGACGTCCTCGGCCATCTGGTTGAAGGCGCGATAGACCTCGGTCATCTCGCTGGGCGTGTCGCTGATCGGCAGGCGCACGCTACGCCCCTGGCCCAGCTGGCGAGCCGCGTAAACCAGACGCTTGAGCGGTGCGCTGAGCTGGCGCACGAAGATCCAGGCGGCGGCGGTGGACAGCAGGCCGATGCCGAGGAACCAGCCCAGCACGCTCCAGATGCGCTGGCCACGCAGCGGATGCGGGTACATCGGCACGCGCACCCAGCCGTCGCCGAGGCTGGGGGCATGCACCCACAGCGCAGGCGGTGTGGTGGCACGCACCCGGGTGTCGGTGTCGGGACCGAGCTCGGTCTGCATCTGCCGCTGGAAGATCTCGCTGTAGGGCCAGTGCTGTTCGCTGGCCGGCACCTTGTCACGCGGGATGCGCTTGAGCCCTGCCGCCTGGGCGATGTGGTCGCGGTCATCGGGGTTGGCCGCCCAGTAGGCGCGCAGGGTCAGCGCCGCACCATGGCTGTACTGGCGGTCGACCAGCACGTCCTCGTTCATCATCAGATAAACCAGCGTCAGCGCCTTGGAGAAGAGCACGACCACCAGCACCAGCCAGAGGGTGCGGGCGAAGAAGCTTTGCGGGAACCAGACGGGAGTCTTCACGAGCGGCAAGCCTCAAGCTGCAAGCCGCAAGAAGAAGCCGCCCAACCTCCGATCACCTGCAGCGTGTGACTGGCAGCGTGCAACTTCACTTATTGCCATCCGGCACGAACACGTAGCCCACACCCCAGACGGTCTGGATATAACGCGGCTTGGACGGGTCCGGCTCGATCAGGCGGCGCAGGCGGCTGATCTGCACATCGATGGAGCGCTCCAGCGCATCCCACTCGCGGCCACGCGCCAGGTTCATCAGCTTGTCCCGCGTCAGCGGCTCGCGCGCGTGCTGCACCAGGGCCTTGAGCACGGCGAACTCACCGGTGGTGAGCATGTGCACTTCGTCGCCTTTCTTCAGTTCGCGCGTGGCCAGGGACAACTCGTAGTCGCCGAAGCTGACGCTCTCGTCCTCGGAGCCCGGCGCGCCCGGCACCACGGGCGCCTGGCGGCGCAGCACGGCCTTGATCCGCGCCAGCAGCTCACGCGGGTTGAAGGGTTTGGCCAGGTAATCGTCGGCGCCCAGTTCCAGGCCCTGGATACGGCTCGACTCATCACCCTTGGCGGTGAGCATGATGATCGGGATCTGGTTGTTCGACTCACGCAGACGACGGCAGGCGGACAGGCCATCCTCGCCCGGCAGCATCAGGTCGAGCACCACCAGATTGAACAGTTCGCGCGCCAGCAGACGATCCATCTGCTCGACGTTCTCCACCGCACGTACCCGGTAGCCCTGCTCGTCGAAGAAGCGCTCGAGCAGGCGGCGCAGACGGGCGTCATCATCGACGATGAGGATCTTCTCGCCTTCGGCGGCGGGGGCGGACTGGGTCATGGCGTCTCCTTGGACAGCCGTACGATGGACGGCGAGTGGCGGCATTATCGCTCAGGCGCATGGATGGGCGCCTTAGCCATTGTTAGCAGATTTTTCCCCGAACGGTTCTCAGCGTCGGTGGATGCGGTGTTTATAATGCGCCGCTTTCGTATCTGGCCGCCCTGGCGCGGCCGCCTTGTCGTACCAGCGTGGGTAGCACTATATGGACAGCATCAACAACCGCATCGCCGAAGAACTGGGCGTGCGCCCGCAACAGGTTGCCGCCGCCGTGGCCCTGCTCGACGAAGGCTCCACCGTGCCCTTCATCGCCCGCTACCGTAAGGAAGTGACCGGCAGCCTCGACGACACCCAGCTGCGCCACCTGGAAGAGCGCCTGCGCTACCTGCGCGAGCTGGACGAGCGTCGCGGGGCGATCCTCGCCAGCATCGAGGAACAGGGCAAGCTGACCGCGGAACTCAAGCGCGAGATCGACCTGGCCGACACCAAGACGCGCCTCGAAGACCTCTACCTGCCGTACAAGCAGAAGCGCCGCACCAAGGGCCAGATCGCCCTGGAAGCCGGCCTCGGCGAGCTGGCCGACGCACTGTTCAACGACCCGAACCTGACCCCCGAGCAGGAAGCCGAGCGCTTCATCGACGCCGAGAAGGGCTTCGCCGACGTCAAGGCCGTGCTCGAAGGCGCCAAGTACATCCTCATGGAGCGCTTCGCCGAGGATGCCGCGCTGCTCGACAAGCTGCGCAGCTTCCTCAAGGACAACGCCACCCTCAGCGCCCGCCTGGTGCCCGGCAAGGAAAACGAAGGGGCCAAGTTCAGCGACTACTTCGAACACGACGAAGCGCTCAAGGGCGTGCCGTCGCACCGCGCGCTGGCGATCTTCCGCGGGCGCAACGAAGGCATCCTCAGTGCCAGCCTGAAGGTCGGTGAAGAACTGCCCGGCACCCTGCACCCGTGCGAGCTGATGATCGGCGAGCGCTTCGGCCTCGCGAACAAGGGTCGCGCCGCCGACAAGTGGCTGGCCGAGGTGGTGCGCTGGACCTGGAAGGTCAAGCTGTACAACCACCTGGAAACCGACCTGCTCGGCGAGCTGCGCGAGAAGGCCGAGGACGAGGCGATTTCCGTGTTCGCCCGCAACCTGCACGACCTGCTGCTGGCCGCGCCGGCCGGCCCGCGTGCCACCCTGGCACTGGACCCCGGCCTGCGCACCGGCTGCAAGGTGGCCGTGGTCGATGCCACCGGCAAGGTGCTGGACACCGCCACCGTCTACCCGCACGCGCCGCGCAACGACTGGGACGGCACCCTGGCGACCCTGGCCAAGCTGTGCGCCAAGCATGGCGTCGACCTGATCTCCATCGGCAACGGCACCGCCAGCCGCGAGACCGACAAGCTGGCCGCCGAGCTGATCAAGAAGGTACCGGGCCTGAAGCTGACCAAGGTGATGGTCTCCGAGGCCGGCGCCTCGGTGTACTCGGCCTCCGAGCTGGCCGCCCGCGAATTCCCCGATCTCGACGTGTCGCTACGCGGCGCAGTCAGCATCGCCCGTCGCCTGCAGGACCCGCTGGCCGAGTTGGTGAAGATCGACCCGAAATCCATCGGCGTCGGCCAGTACCAGCACGACGTGTCGCAGCTCAAGCTGGCACGCTCGCTGGATGCCGTGGTCGAGGACTGCGTGAACGCCGTCGGCGTGGACGTGAACACCGCGTCCGCCGCACTGCTGGCGCGCATCTCCGGCCTCAACGCGACCCTGGCGCAGAACATCGTGCAATACCGTGACGCCAATGGCGCGTTCGCCTCGCGCGCCGCGCTGAAGAAGGTGCCGCGCCTGGGCGACAAGACCTTCGAGCAGGCCGCCGGCTTCCTCCGCGTGATGAACGGCGACAACCCGCTGGACGCCTCGGCGGTGCACCCGGAAACCTACCCCCTGGTGGAACGTATCGCCCAGGACACCAGCCGCGACATCCGCTCGCTGATCGGCGACTCGGGCTTTCTCAAGCGCCTCGACCCGGCCAAGTTCACCGACGAGCGCTTCGGCCTGCTCACCGTCGGCGACATCCTCAAGGAGCTGGACAAGCCGGGGCGCGACCCGCGTCCGGAGTTCAAGACCGCCGAGTTCCAGGAAGGCGTCGAGACCCTGGCCGACCTCAAGCCCGGCATGGTGCTCGAAGGCGTGGTGACCAACGTGACCAACTTCGGCGCCTTCGTCGACATCGGTGTGCACCAGGACGGCCTGGTGCATATCAGCGCGCTGTCGGAGAAGTTCATCAAGGACCCGCACGAAGCGGTCAAGACCGGCGACGTGGTCAAGGTCAAGGTGATGGAAGTGGACATCCCGCGTAACCGCATCGGCCTGTCCATGCGCATGGGCGACACGCCCGGCGAGAAGGTCGAGGGCGCACGCGGCGGCCAGCGTGGCAACGGCAACCGTGGCGGCAACACGCCGCGCAGCGAGCGTCACTCCAGCCAGGACAAGCCGGCCCCGGCCACCGGCGGCATGGCAGCGCTGTTCGCCAACGCCAAGCAGCTCAAGCGATGAGCGGCAAGCAGGAGGTAGGCGCGAGCAGCGCCTTCTCCCGCCTGCTCGGGCTGGAGATCCTGCAGGTCGGCGGCGGCGAGGCGCGCATCCGCCTGGCCCTGACCGATGACCTGCGCAACCTGCACGGCAAGCTGCATGGCGGCGCGCTGTTCTCGCTGATCGACACCGCCATGGGCCAGGCCAGCCACAGCCTGGGCGACGGCGGCCCGAGCAGCGTCACGCTGGAATGCAAGATCAACTACATCCGCCCGGTTTCCGACGGCAGCGTGCTGTGCCATGCCAAGGTCCTGCACGCCGGCCGCCGCACCCAGGTGGTCGAAGCCGAGGTCTGGCAGGACGACAAGCTGGTCGCCAAGGCACAAGGCACCTTCGCCTGCGTGTAATCCGCGCTGAGCGAACTCGTCTACTGTGGGTGAAACTGTGCCCCTTGCAGAGTGCGGGGGCGATCCCCATATTGTGGCGACTGCCCAGTTAGGAATTGCATCTTGAGCGATCTTCTCTCCCGCCGCCTGGCCCAGCTCGGCGAGCCGGCCAACCTGTCCCTGCTGGGTGAGTGCCTGCACGGTATCGAGCGCGAGTGCCTGCGCGTCGACCGTGACGGCCAACTGGCCCTGACGCCGCACCCGCAAGCGCTGGGCTCGGCGCTGACCCATTCGCAGATCACCACCGACTACTCCGAGTCGCTGCTGGAGTTCATCACCGGAACGGCCGCCGACCCGGCCGAGACCCTGGGCGAGCTGGAACGTATCCACCGCTTCGCCTACGACAAGCTCGGCAGCGAACTGCTGTGGAGCCCGTCGATGCCTTGCGCCCTGCCGGACGAGGCGACCATTCCCATCGCCCGCTATGGCAGCTCCAACATCGGCCGCCTCAAGTACGTGTACCGCAAGGGCCTGGCCCTGCGTTACGGCAAGACCATGCAGTGCATCGCCGGCATTCACTACAACTTCTCGCTGCCCGAGCGCCTGTGGCAACTGCAGCAGCAGGCCGAAGGCGACACGCTGAGCGCACGTGACTACCAGTCGGCGCGCTACATCGCGCTGATCCGCAACTTCCGTCGCTACAGCTGGCTGCTGATGTACCTGTTCGGTGCTTCGCCGGCGCTGGACAAGGGCTTCATGCGCGGTCGCCCGCACCAGCTGCAGGAGCTGGACGCCAGCACCCTGTACCTGCCCTACGCCACCAGCCTGCGCATGAGCGACCTGGGCTACCAGAGCAGCGCCCAGTCCGGCCTGACGCCGTGCTACAACGACCTGGCCAGCTATACCGACAGCCTGCGCCTGGCGGTCGGCACGCCCTACCCGGCCTACGTCGAGGCGGGCACCAAGCGTGGCGACGAGTGGCTGCAGCTGAACACCAACATCCTGCAGATCGAGAACGAGTACTACTCGAGCATCCGCCCGAAACGCGTCACCCACAGCGGCGAGCGCCCGATCCAGGCGCTGACCAGCCGTGGCGTGCAGTACGTGGAAGTGCGCTGCCTCGACATCAACCCCTTCCTGCCGCTGGGCATCGACGTGGCGCAAGCGCGCTTCATCGACGCCTTCCTGCTGTTCTGTGCACTGGAAGACAGCCCGCTGCTGGAAAACGGCGAGTGCGGCGACTGCACCCGCAACTTCCTCAAGGTGGTCAAGGAAGGACGTCGTCCCGGCCTGCACCTGCAGCGCCAGGGGCGCTCGGTGGAGTTGAAGGCCTGGGCGGGCGAACTGCTCGAGCGCATCCTGCCGCTGGCCGAGCTGCTCGACCGCAGCCAGGACAGCCAGGCCCATGTCGAGGCGCTGGCCCATCAGCAGGCCAAGGTCGCGGATGTCGAGCTGACGCCGTCGGCGCAGGTGCTGGCGATCCTGCGCCAGGGCACCAGCTTCGCCGAGTTCGCCCTGCAGCAGAGCCTGCAGCACGCCGAGTACTTCCGCGCCCAGCCGCTCGACGCCGGGCAGCAGGCTGCCTTCGAGCAGGCCGCGCAGAACTCGCTGGCCGAGCAGGCCGAGCTGGAAGCGCAGCCCGCTGGCGACTTCGACGCGTTCGTCGCCGCCTACCAGGCGAGCATCCTGGCACTGGCGGTGTAACGAAACGGCAATAGTCGACTGCGTCACAAAGCCAACCAGCGGAGCAAAAGCCGGGATGGGCGGCCACACTGCAGGCCGCCCGGCCAGCTAGCATTGCCGGGTAACGGACGAAAGACGAGCAGCGCCCCATGGCCGACGAAGCCACGCCGCAATGGAGCCTGGAAAGCCTGACCAAGGCCTACCAGCAAGGCTATATGGCCGGCCTTACCGGCCAGGCCAGAAACCGCCAACCCTACCCCGACGAAATCCCCGCCGCCGCCTGGGAGGCCGGCTGGGACGACGGCCATGAACAGATGCGCCTGCAGCAGCACAGCGCCTGATCGACGCCTCTCGAGCTGGTAACTGAAGCCGTTCCCAGCGGTCGCGGCGTTGCGGGTTACAACGCCTTCTCGAACACCTTGGAATTGCGCTGGTAGTTGTACAACGATGCGCGCGCCGTCGGCATGCGCTCGACGCTGCTCGGCTGGAAACCGCGCTCGCGGAACCAGTGCGCCGTGCGGGTGGTGAGCACGAACAGGGTCTTGATCCCCTGCGCCCGTGCCCGCGCCTCGATCCGCTCCAGCAGCTCGTCACCGCGACCGCCATGGCGGTAGTCCGGATTGACCGCCAGGCAGGCCAGCTCGCCGCAGTCGGAATCGGCGATCGGGTAGAGCGCCGCACAGGCGATGATCAGCCCTTCACGCTCGACGATGCTGAACTGCTCGATCTCGCGCTCCAGCACGTCGCGCGAGCGACGCACCAGAATGCCCTGTTCCTCCAGCGGGCTGATCAGCTCGATCAGGCCACCGACATCCTCGATGCTCGCCTCGCGCAGCGACTCGAACTGCTCCTGGGCAACCAGGGTACCGTTACCGGTGCGGGTGAACAGTTCGCTGAGCAGGGCACCATCGGTGGCGTAGCTGACGATGTGACTGCGCTTCACGCCACCCCGGCAGGCCTGGGCAGCGGCGTCGAGCAATTCGCCCTGGTAGTGGCCGCCCAGGCGCGTCAGGTGCGCGGGCACCTGCTGCGGGCGCAGCTCGCGCACCAGCTTGCCCGCCTCGTCGAGCAGGCCGTCCTCGGCGCCGAACAGCAGCAGCTTGTCCGCCCCCAGGTCGATGGCGGCGCGGGTGGCGACGTCCTCACAGGCCAGGTTGAAGATCTCCCCGGTGGGCGAATAGCCCAGCGGCGACAGCAGCACGATGCTGCGCTCGTCGAGCTGGCGGTTGATGCCCTTGCGGTCGATGCGGCGCACTTCGCCGGTGTGGTGGTAGTCGATGCCGTCGACGACGCCGATTGGCCGCGCGGTGACGAAGTTGCCGCTGGTCAGGCGCAGCCGTGCGCCCTGCATCGGCGAGGCGGCCATGTCCATGGACAGGCGTGCCTCGATGGCGATGCGCAGCTGGCCGACGGCATCGATCACGCACTCCAGGGTCGGCGCATCGGTGATGCGCAGGTCGCGATGGTAGTGCGGGGTCAGGCCACGCGCGGCCAGGCGTGTCTCGATCTGCGGGCGCGAGCCGTGGACCAGCACCAGGCGCACGCCGAGGCTGTGCAGCAGCACCAGGTCGTGGACGATGTTGGCGAAGTTCGGGTGGGCGACGCCCTCCCCCGGCAGCATGACCACGAAGGTGCAGTCACGGTGAGCATTGATATAGGGCGAAGCGTGGCGTAGCCAGTTGACGTAGTCGTGCATGACAAATCCGTTAGCGTCGAGACGTAGGGCGGAAATCACCCGCCATGTTCGGTTCGAGAGGTCCGCTCATCGTCGCTGCACGTCTTCACTCCGAATCAGGCAATAGTGTTGGATCAGTTGGCGCAGCAGTGTCACCGTAGGTTCGATACGGGAGAGTGCCAGGTGTTCCCCGGGCTGATGCGCACAGTCGATGTCGCCCGGGCCAAGCACCAGGGTCTCGCAGCCAAGGTGTTGAAGATAAGGCGCCTCGGTGCCAAATGCCACCGCTTGCGCCGCATGTCCGGTCAATCGCTCGGCCACGCGCACCAGCTCCGCATCCGCAGCCTGCTCGAACGGCGGCACGGCGGGAAACAGCGGCCCGTAGTCGATGCGTACCTGATGCTTGAGCGCGAGCGGCTGCAGCTTGCCACGGATCGCCTCGCGCAGAGCCTCCGGGTCCATGCCCGGCAACGGGCGCAGGTCGAACTCCAGCGCGCACTGCCCGCAGATACGGTTGGGGTTGTCGCCGCCGTGGATGCAGCCCAGGTTGAGCGTCGGTTGCGGCACGCCGAACTGCGGGTTGTTGAACTCGCGCTGCCACTGCGCACGCAGGGCGCGCAGCTCGCCCATCACGTCCTGCATGGCCTCCAGCGCACTGTGGCCAAGGCCAGGGTCGGAGGAATGGCCGCTCTGCCCGAGGATGTCGATGCGTTCCATCATCACCCCCTTGTGCAGGCGGATGGGCTTCAACCCCGTCGGCTCGCCGATCACCGCCGACCGGCCCAGCGGCCGGCCGGCATCGGCCAGGGCACGGGCGCCGGCCATGGAGCTTTCTTCGTCACAGGTGGCGAGAATCAGCAGCGGCTGCTGGAAAGGTTGTTCGAGAAGCGGCCGAACGGCCTCGATGACCAGGGCGAAGAAACCCTTCA
The DNA here is from genome assembly GCF_013357275.1 of Pseudomonas sp. BMW13. Lineage (NCBI taxonomy): Bacteria > Pseudomonadati > Pseudomonadota > Gammaproteobacteria > Pseudomonadales > Pseudomonadaceae > Pseudomonas > Pseudomonas sp. BMW13. The sequence continues at coordinate 325,437 of NZ_SUKD01000012.1, forward strand.
TGTCGCAACTGCCGAGACCGACCCAACGGTCGCCGACCTCGGTCAGCTTGAGCGGGTCGCTCTGCCACAGCGCTGCGTCGAAAGGCACGGTGTCGCTGTGCCCGGCCAGCACCAGGCCGCCAGGACCGCTGCCATAGCTGGCCAGCAGATTGAATTTGCCCGGCGCGACCTGCTGGGTCTCGCAGCGGAAGCCGAGATCGCTCAGCCAGGCGGCGAGCAGGTCGATCACCGGTGCGTTGGTCTGGTCCCAGTTCGGCTGGGTACAGCTCACCGAGGGCGCTGCAATCAACGCGGCGAACTGCTCCTGAAAGGACGGCAAGGGCATCGGCGCTCTCCTGGGTCGGAGCTCCCATCATAGGAGCATCCAACCTCAGGGGAAACCGCCGGCGCCGAATCAGACGCCGCCGAACAGCCCGCGCAGGATGAAGAAGAAGAAGATCGACAGCGCGGCGCCGACCGGCAGGGTGATCAGCCAGGACATGAAGATCTTGCCGATCACGCCCAGGTTCAGCGCGCCGATACCCCGGGCGATGCCCACGCCGAGCACGGCGCCGACCAGCGTGTGCGTGGTGGACACCGGCAGGCCGATGGCCGAGGCGCCGACCACGGTGGTGGCGGTCGCCAATTCGGCGGCGAAGCCACGGCTGGGGGTCAGCTCGGTAATTTCCTTGCCGATGGTGGCGATTACCTTGTAACCGTAGGTGGCCAGGCCGACGACAATGCCGATCGCACCCAGCAACAGTACCCAGGCCGGCAGGGCCGCCTTGGCGCCGACCATCTCGCCGCCACTCTGGATCACCCCGACGATGGCTGCCAGCGGACCGACCGCATTGGCCACGTCGTTGGAGCCGTGGGCGAAGGCCATGGAGCAGGCGGTGAAGATCATCAGCACCGCGAACACCTTCTCGACGCTGGCGAAGTGGAAGCTCTTGTCAGCCTCAACGTCGATCTTGATGCGGCTCAGCAGGGCGATGCCGATCAGCATGACCAGCACACCGATACCGGCCGAGAGCAGGAAGCCTTCGCCGCCGCTCAGGTGCAGGCCGACGTGCTTGAGGCCCTTGGTGACGGTCATGATCGACACCATGAAACCGGTGAGGAACATGTACACCGGCACGTAGCGCTTGGCGTTGGCGAAGGGCGTCTCGGTGTCGATGATCAGCTTCTGCACGCTCATGAACACGCCGAACGCCACCACCCCGGAGAGCACCGGCGAGATCACCCAGCTGGCCACGATCGGGCCGACGCCACCCCAGTGCACGGCATCCATCGACACGCCGACCGCGGCGAAGCCGATCACCGCGCCGACGATCGAATGGGTGGTCGACACCGGCCAGCCCTTGGTCGATGCGACCAGCAGCCAGGTGCCCGCCGCCAGCAGCGCGGACATCATGCCCAGCACCATCAGGTTGGGACTGATCATCGAGGCATCGACGATGCCGCTCTTGATCGTCTCGGTCACCTGACCGCCGGCCAGGTAGGCACCGGCGAACTCGAAGACCATGGCGATGAGGATCGCCTGCTTGATGGTCAGCGCACGTGAGCCGACCGAAGTACCCATGGCATTGGCGACATCATTGGCGCCAACACCCCAGGCCATGAAAAAACCGAAAAGGCAGGCAAGAACGAGCAGAACCAGCCCGTAGTCCGCAATCAGAGACATAATGAATTATCCGTAGATCCCAGAAAGGACACTGGCGCTTAGCGCGCCAGCAGTTGTTCCAGTCGGTTGCCCACTCGTTGGGCACGGTCGGCGACATCGCCGATCCAGTCGATGATCTGATAGAGGAACATCACATCGACCGGGGGAAGGTCCTTCTCCAGCTTGAACAGGTTGCGGCGGACCTCGATCTGCAGACGATCGGTATCGTTTTCGATATTGCCGAGCTCTTCGATCAGGGTTTCCACCAGCACCGCTTCACGCCCGGCAAAACCGGTCTCGAGCAGCTCATCCAGTTCGTTCATCGCCTTCAGCGCCTGGGCGCTGGCATCGACGCTGCGTTGCACGTAGGAAGCCATCAGCGGCTGCAGTGCCTGCGGAATGCTCATCTGACGGCCAAGCATCAGGCCGGCAATGTCCTTGGCACGGTTGGCGACTTTGTCCTGTACACTGAGCAGCTCCAGCAGGTCCGAGCGCGGCACCGGCAGAAACAGGCTCTTGGGCAGATGCAGGCGCACGCTTTTCTTCAGCTTGTCCGCCTCGTGCTCCAGCCGGGACATCTCCTGTTGTACCTGTTCAACCCTGGTCCAGTCTTCGGCCATCACGGCCTCGAAGAAGGGCACCAGGTTCGCCGCGCACTCGTGGGCCTTGGCGATATGCTGCTGCATGGGGCCGATGGGTGAACGGCCGAACAGGCTGACAAAGGGATTGATAGGCATAGGGTAAGCCCCCGTTTTGAGAAGGCCGCAAGTATAGGGACCGACTTCGTCATCCGCCAGCGCGCGTCATCGGTCTGTCACATTTTCATAAAAGGCTATCTAGCTCTCCACCATGGTCAAAGAAACCGAAATCAAACTGCGTGCCAGCCGCGCCACCCTGGCCGCACTGCGCGAACACCCGCTGCTGAAGAAACGCAACAAGAGCGGCTGGCAACGCGTCGAACTGTTCAACCAGTACTACGACACGCCAGCGCGTGACCTGGCCGCCGCCAAGGTCGCGCTGCGCCTGCGGCGTGACGGCGAACAGTTCATCCAGACCCTGAAATCACGTGGACAGAGCGTCGCCGGCCTGTCCGAACGCAACGAGTGGGACTGGTACCTGAGCAAGGCCAAGCTCGACCTGAGCAAGCTCGATGACAGTTGCTGGCCCGCCAGCCTGGCCGAGCTGGACAAGAAGAGCCTGCAGCCGCTGTTCACCACCGATTTCGTGCGCGAGAAGGCGGAAATCGCCTGGGGCCGCGGCAAGGCCAAGGTGGTCATCGAAGCGGCGCTGGACCTGGGCAAGGTGCTGGCTGGCGAGGGTGAAGAGGAAATCTGCGAGCTGGAACTGGAGCTGCGCCAGGGCGAGCCGGCCGCGCTGCTGGAGCTGGCCTGCGAGCTGGCCGCCGACCTGCCGCTGATGCCCTGCGATATCAGCAAGGCCGAGCGCGGCTATCGCCTGTTCGATGCCGGCAGCTACAGCCTGAGCCTGCCTGCGCCCGCGCTGGATGCCGAGATGAGCCTCGACGACACCGTCGCCGCGCTGGCCTGGCACCTGCTCGGCGCCAGCCAGCGCCTGGCCGAGCAGTACCGCTGGAACGGCCACTGGAGCCTGCTGCAGCAGTGGCTGGAGCAACTGGTCGACCTGCGCGCCCTGCTCGCCAGTCTCGGCCAGGCCGCCCCGCGCGCCAGCTCGCGGGAGCTGCGCGAAGCACTCGACAGCCTGCTCGATGATTGGCGCCCGCGCCTGGCTGCCGGGCAGAACGACGACAGCATGCGCCGCAACGCGCCGGCCCTGTTCGCCGCCGAGCTGGACGGCTGCCGCTGGGGCCTGCTGTCGCTGAAGCTGTCGTACTGGCTGCTGCAACGCAGCTGGACGGCGGCGCGCAATGCACGGGGCGAGCGCCAGGGCAAGGCGGCCCTGGGCAGCTGGCTGCCGACCTTGCTGGCCGAGGAAGGGGCGGCCCTGCAACTGCGCCGCTACCAGCAGCAACCGGAAGACCTGGCCGAACAGATGCCACGCCTGGAGCGCCTGCTGGTCTGGCTGCGCCTGGCGCGCGGCGTGCTGGACGTCGCCGAGGTCGACCGCCTCTACGGCGAGCTGAGCAAGCTGCAGGGGCTGGCCCTGCAACCCCTGGACGACGAACAGCGCCAGCTGCGCATGACCCAGACTCAGGTCGTGCAAAGCCTCAAGGCCTGGAAAGCGCTGGTGAAATGACCGCCACACCCCTGTGGCAGGCGCTTTGCCGGCGAGCCCTTCGTCACCGTTGAAGCGCTGCCGCTCCCCATGAAAAACGGGCCCCGAAGGGCCCGTTTTTCATTTCAGCACCAGGCTCAGCTGTCGCTGCGACGGCTGTCGACTACCTGCTGCCAGGACGGATTGACGCTGTTGGCGGTCTCGTCCATGGCCTGCTGCAGGGCCTTCTTGCGCTTCTCTTCGGCACGCTGGCTGAAGAACCAGGCCAGGAAGGTGGCGAAGGACACCGCCAGCAGGATCAGGCTGGCCACCGCGTTGATCTCGGGCTTCACCCCCAGGCGCACGGCGGAGAAGATCTCCATCGGCAGCGTGGTGGAACCCGGACCGGAGACGAAGCTGGCCAGCACCAGATCATCCAGCGACAGGGCGAAGGACATCATCGCCCCCGCCGCCAGCGACGGCGCGATCATCGGCACGGTGATCAGGAAGAACACCTTCCATGGCTTGGCGCCGAGGTCCATGGCCGCTTCCTCGATGGACAGGTCCAGCTCACGCAGACGCGACGACACCACCACCGCCACGTAGGCCGAGCAGAAGGTGGTGTGGGCGATCCAGATGGTGGTCATGCCACGCTGCATCGGCCAGCCGATCAGTTGCGCCATCAGCACGAACAGCAGCAGCAACGACAGACCGGTGATCACCTCCGGCATGACCAGCGGTGCGGTGACCAGGCCACCGAACAGCGTACGCCCCTTGAAGCGGGTGATACGGGTCAGCACGAAGGCCGCCAGCGTGCCCAGCGCCACCGCCGCGATGGCGGTGTAGCAGGCGATTTCCAGCGAGCGCATCACCGAGTTCATCAGCTGGGTATTGTCGAGCAGGCCGACGTACCACTTCACCGACCAGCCACCCCAGACGGTGACCAGACGCGAGGCGTTGAACGAGTAGATGACCAGGATGACCATCGGCAGGTAGATGAACACCAGGCCCGCCCAGAGCATCAGACTGGAGAAACTGAAACGCTTCATGGGCGGCCCTCCAGTTCTTTGGCCTGGTTACGGTTGAACAGAATGATGGGCACGATCAGGATCGCCAGCATCACCACCGCCAGGGCGGAAGCCACCGGCCAGTCGCGGTTGTTGAAGAATTCCTGCCACAGCACCTTGCCGATCATCAGGGTCTCCGGACCGCCAAGCAGTTCGGGGATGACGAACTCGCCGACCACCGGAATGAACACCAGCATGGAGCCCGCGATGATGCCGTTCTTCGACAGCGGCACGGTGATGCGCCAGAAGTTGTTGAGGTTGCTCGAGCCCAGGTCGGAAGCGGCTTCCAGCAGGCTGGGGTCATGCTTCACCAGGTTGGCGTAGAGCGGCAGGATCATGAACGGCAGATAGGAATACACCACGCCGATATAGACGGCGATGTTGGTGTTGAGGATCTGCAGCGGCGAGTCGATCAGGCCGATTCCCATCAGCAGGCTGTTGAGCAGGCCGTTGTTGCCGAGGATGCCCATCCAGGCGTAGACGCGGATCAGGATCGCGGTCCAGGTCGGCATCATGATCAGCAGCAGCAGCACGGTCTGCTGCGATTTCGGCGCACGGGCGATGGCATAGGCCATCGGGTAGCCGATCAGCAGGCACAGCAGGGTGCTGAAGAACGCGACCTTGAGCGAGCCCAGGTAGGCCGACAGATAGAGTGCGTCCTCGGTGAGGAAGATGTAGTTGCCGAAGTTCAGCAGCAACGTCAGCTTGCCGTCCGCCCATTCGTAGATTTCCGTATAGGGCGGAATCGCGACGTCGGCCTCGGCGAAACTGATCTTCAGCACGATGATGAAGGGCAGCAGGAAGAACATGAACAACCACAGGAAGGGTATGCCGATCACGGCATGCCGCCCCCTGGGCAGATAGCGCAGGAGTTTGCTCGGTTTCATGATTGCAGTACCACGCCGCTGTCGTCTTCCCAGTACACCACCACCGGGTCATCCCAGGTCGGACGCTTGCCGCGGCGCTCGGCGTTGGCGATGAAGCACTGCACGACCTGCCCGGACGTGAGCTTGACGTGGTACACCGAGTGACCGCCCAGGTAGGCGATGTCGTGGACGTGGCCATGGCTCCAGTTGTACTCGGGATGCTCGTGGTCGTCCGGCAGGGCGGTGGCCATCAGCAGCTTTTCCGGGCGCAGGGCGTAGCTGACCGACTTGTTCTCGGCACGGGTACTGACGCCGTGACCGATGTAGATCGGCTTGTCCACGTGCGGGCAGTCGATGATCGCGTGGTCGGCTTCGTCGGTGGTGATCTGCCCTTCGAACAGGTTGACGTTGCCGATGAACTCGCACACCAGACGGCTGGTGGGGGTCTCGTAGATATCCACCGGGCTGCCGGTCTGGGCGATCCAGCCCAGGTGCATGATGGCGATGCGCTGGGCCATGGTCATGGCCTCTTCCTGGTCATGGGTCACCATCACGCAGGTCACGCCCACGCGCTCGATGATCTCCACCAGTTCCAGCTGCATCTGCGAACGCAGCTTCTTGTCCAGCGCGCCCATGGGTTCGTCGAGCAGCAGCAGCTTCGGCCGCTTGGCCAGCGAGCGGGCCAGGGCCACACGCTGACGCTGGCCACCGGAGAGCTGGTGCGGCTTGCGCTTGGCGTACTGGGTCATGTGCACCAGTTTGAGCATCTCGCTGACGCGCTCGTCGATCTCCGCCTTGGGCAGCTTGTCCTGCTGCAGGCCGAAGGCGATGTTCTGCGCCACGGTCATGTGCGGGAACAGCGCGTAGGACTGGAACATCATGTTGATCGGCCGCTGGTACGGCGGCATGTCGGTGATGTCCACGCCATCGAGAATGATGCGCCCCTCGGTGGGCCGCTCGAAGCCCGCGAGCATGCGCAGCAGCGTGGACTTGCCCGAACCCGAACCGCCCAGCAGGGCGAAGATCTCGCCCTTGTTGATGGTCAGCGATACATCGTCGACTGCTACTGTCTCATCGAACTTCTTGGTCACCCGATCGATTTTGACCAACACCTCTTTCGGTGTCTGATCCCCCTCGAGGGCTTTTTTGTAGGCGCTGGAGGCAACAGCCATTTAGGAAAACTCCCGGAAGATTGTGCCCGGCCCCTGCGGCCGGGCTGGAAACGATTACTGACCCGACTTGACCTTGGTCCAGGTACGGGTCATCAGGCGCTGTACCTTCACTGGCAATTCAGCGGAGATGTACAGCTTGTCCAGTACGGCCTGCGGCGGGTACACGGACGGGTCGTTGCGAACCTCCTGATCCATGAGCTCGCCCGCCTTAACGTTGGGGTTGGCGTAACCGACGTAGTCACTGACTTCGGCGATCACTTCGGGCTCGAGGAGGAAATTGATGAACGCGTGGGCCTGCTCGACATTCGCGGAGTCGGCCGGGATGGCCATCATGTCGAACCAGAGGTTGGCGCCTTCCTTGGGAATGCTGTAGGCGATCTCGATACCCTTGCCGGCTTCTTCGGCACGGTCGGCAGCCTGCAGGATGTCACCGGAGAAACCTGCCGCCACGCAGATGTTGCCGTTGGCCAGGTCGCCGATGTACTTGGAGCTGTGGAAGTAGGTGACGTAAGGACGCACTTCGAGCAGCTTGGCTTCGGCCTTGGCGTAATCCTCGGCCTTGGTGCTGTTGGGGTCGAGGCCCAGGTAGTTGAGCATGGCCGGGATCATTTCATCGCCGGAGTCGAGGAAGGCGACGCCGCACTCGCTCAGCTTCTTGATGTTCTCCGGCTCGAACAGCACGGCCCAGGAGTCGATCTCGTCGATGCCCAGAGTGGCCTTGACCTTCTCGACGTTGTAGCCGATGCCGTTGGTGCCCCACAGATAGGGCACGGAATACTGGTTGCCCGGGTCGTTGGTTTCCAGCTGCTTGAGCAGGGCCGGATCGAGGTTGTCCCAGTTGCTCAGCTTGGCGCGATCCAGCGGCTGGAAGGCACCCGCGCGGATCTGCTTGCCGAGGAAGTGGTTGGAGGGCACCACCACGTCGTAGCCACTACGGCCAGCCAGCAGTTTGCCTTCGAGCGTTTCGTTGGAGTCGAAGACGTCATAGACCGGCTTGATCCCGGTTTTCGCCTCGAACTTGGCCAGGGTCTCTTCGCCGATGTAGTCGCTCCAGTTGTAGATGTGCACCGAAGGTTGGGCCAGGGTGACACCACAGAAGGCGGAAGCCGCCAGGGCGATCAGAGACTTGGGCAGGGTAACTCGCACAGTTTCATCCTCGTTTTTGTGTGCCGCCCGGAAAAAGGCGCGGCACTTTATAGGAAAATCTTCCGACGATCAGCGACCGCTCTTGATTCGTGTCCAGTCGCGGGTCAGCCAGCGCTGCACGTCACGCGGACGTTCCTCGGCGACGTAGAGCTTGGCCATGACCTCGGCACTGGGATAGACGCCGGGGTTGTTACGCACGTCTTCGTCGACCAGCGCGGTGGCCTTGCTGTTGGGGTTGGCGTAGGCGACGTAATCGCTGATCTTGGCGATCACTTCGGGACGCAGCAGGTAGTTGATGAACGCGTGCGCCTCATCGACGTTCTTGGAGTCCTTCGGGATCGCCAGCAGGTCCGCCCACATGGCGGTGCCTTCCTTGGGAATGATGTAGGCGATCTCGTCGGTGCGGCCGGCCTCTTCGGCGCGATCGGCCGCCTGCAGCACATCGCCGGAATAGCCGAACGCGGCGCAGATGTTGCCGTTGGCCAGGTCGGAGATGAACTTGGAGCTGTGGAAGTAGGTGATGTAAGGACGCACCTTCATCATCTGCTCGTAGGCTTTCTCGTAGTCTTCGCGCTTCTTGGTGTGCGGCGACATGCCCAGGTAGTTGACCATCTGCGGCAGCACTTCGTCGCCCGAGTCGAGCAGGGCGATGCCACAGGAGGCGAGCTTCTCGGCGTACTTCGGATCGAACAGCAGCTCCCAGGAATCCAGCGGGGCGTCTTCGCCAAGCACGGCGCGCGCCTTGGTCACGTTCAGGCCGATGCCATTGGTACCCCAGAGATAGGGCACCGAGTATTCGTTGCCGGGGTCACCCGCGGCCAGGTTCTTCATGATGGTCGGGTCGAGATTGACCAGGTTGGGCAGCTTGGACTTGTCCAGCTTCATGTAGGTGCCGGCACGCACCTGCTTGGCCAGGAAGTGGTTGGTCGGGACCACCACGTCGTAGCCGCTCTGGCCGGTGGCCAGCTTGCCATCGAGGGTTTCGTTGGAATCGAAAACGTCATACACCACCTTGATACCGGTTTCCTTCTCGAAATCGGCGATGGTGTCTGGCGCGATGTAGTCGGACCAGTTGTAGACCTTGACCACGCGATCGGCTGCCTGAGCTACGGACATACCGAGGGCGGCGGCGATCAGGCCAGCCAGCAGGGTAGAACGACGCATAACGTTTCCTCTTCGGGCTTTTTTGAGTGCCTGGCGGGCGAACCCGCCAGGCGGCGTTGCTTCGTTGCTTAGCGACCGGACTTGATCTTGGTCCAGCTGCGGGTCATGGTGCGCTGCACGGCAGGCGCCAGATCCGGGAAGGTGTAGATCTTCTTCAGCACTTCGGGAGTCGGGTAGACGCCCGGGTCGGTGCGCAGTGCCTCGTCCACCAGCGGCGTGGCCGCGGCATTGCCGTTGGGGAACTGCACGTAGTTGGTGATGCTGGCCATCACTTCCGGCTTCATCAGGTAGTTGAGGAAGGTGTGCGCCTCCTCGACGTTCTTCGCATCGGCCGGTACGGCCAGCATGTCGAAGAAGGAACCCGCGCCTTCTTTCGGGATGTTGTAGCCGACTTCAACGCCGTTCTTCGCTTCTTCGGCGCGCGCCTTGCTCTGGTAGATGTCACCCGAGTAACCGATGGCGACGCAGATGTTGCCGTTGGCCAGGTCGGAGATGTACTTGGAGCTGTGGAAGTAAGCCACCGAAGGACGGATGGAGAGGAACAGTTCCTCGGCCTTCTTCAGCTCGTCCTTGTTGCTGCTATCCGGGGCGTAACCCAGGTAGTGCAGCGCGGCCGGCAGAATTTCTGTCGGCGAGTCGAGGAAGGAAACGCCGCAGGACTTCAGCTTTTCCATGTTCTCCGGCTTGAACACCAGGTCCCAGGAGTCGACCGGAGCGTCGGCGCCGAGCACGGCCTTGACCTTCTCGACGTTGTAGCCGATGCCGATGGTGCCCCACATGTAGGGGATCGAGTACTGGTTGCCCGGGTCGCTCGGCTCCAGGGCCTTGAGCAGGTCCTTGTCCAGGTTCGACCAGTTCGGCAGCTTGGACTTGTCCAGCTTCTGGAATACGCCAGCCTTGATCTGCTTGGCCAGGAAGGGGTTGGACGGTACCACCACGTCATAACCGGAGCTGCCGGCCAGCAACTTGGCTTCCAGCACTTCGTTGCTGTCGAAGACGTCGTAGACGACCTTGATGCCGGTTTCCTTCTCGAAATTGGCCAGGGTGTCTTCGGCGATGTAATCGCTCCAGTTGTAGACATGCAGCACTTTGTCGTCAGCCTGAGCAGCGCCAGCCACGGCCGCGGTCAGGGACAACGCGAGAAGGGTCTTGCCGAATGTTTTCATGCGTACAGCTCCTGTTGTTGTGTCGGTATTCCAGACGTCGCGCAAGCCGCTCGAATCAGGCTGGCCAACGCGCTCTGGCGCAGTCTGGCAAGGTCATGGCACCGCTGACAACTTTCCGTGACTGCGGCTTTTTCAGACCGACAGGTCACGCAAAGTCAGATCCAGGCACTTGCGTGCTTTTTCCACCAGTTCGTCCACTTCCGCCTGGCTGATCACCAGCGGCGGCGCGATAATCATGGTGTCGCCCACGGCGCGCATGATCAGACCGTTATTAAAGCAGTGGCCGCGACAGATCATGCCCACCGCCTTGTCACCCGGGTAACGGGTACGCGTCGCCTTGTCCTGCACCAGTTCGATGGCGCCGAGC
>NZ_SUKD01000095.1:0-261 GCF_013357275.1 Pseudomonas sp. BMW13
AGGGGAGCAAACCGTGCGGGCGCTCCATCCGTAGCCCGGATGAAATCCGGGGAATCCGCAGTACAGCCCCGTAGCCCGCCCCGGATTTCATCCGGGCTACGAAGGCGGTCAAGGCGGCGGCGTACTGGTTTGGCGAAGTGCGGCGCGCTCGGCCCTCTCCCCCGGCCCCTCTCCCATGAATGGGAGAGGGGAGCAAACCGTGCGGGCGCTCCATCCGTAGCCCGGATGAAATCCGGGGAATCCGCAGTACAGCCCCGTAGC
>NZ_SUKD01000096.1:0-274 GCF_013357275.1 Pseudomonas sp. BMW13
CGCACGCCGTAGGCCAGGCCGAAGAAGATCAGCCAGCCGAACAGCGCCTTGGTCAGGGCGTTGCTCCAGGTCATGGCCTGGGCCATGTCGAGGATGGCGTCACCGATACCCAGCAGGGTTTCGTTGCCGCCGAAATGGTCACCCAGCCAGTAGAACAGGGTGTAGAAGTTGTTGAGGATCACGTAGACGAAGGTGATCAGGGTCATGGCAGCGAGAAGAAAGGCGATGAAGCCTTCCTCGAAGTGCTCCCAGGCGCGCCGCAAGGCGTTCATGG
>NZ_SUKD01000097.1:0-232 GCF_013357275.1 Pseudomonas sp. BMW13
GGAATTGGTAGACGCGCTGGTTTCAGGTATCAGTGGTGGCAACACCGTGGAAGTTCGAGTCTTCTCCTGGGCACCAAATTCGTGAAGCAGATTGATAACCTGTTTCACAATAACGGACGCAGTGATCCGTGTCGGCAACGATGAACATTGCAGTGTGCCCAGGTGGCGGAATTGGTAGACGCGCTGGTTTCAGGTATCAGTGGTGGCAACACCGTGGAAGTTCGAGTCTTCT
>NZ_SUKD01000098.1:0-254 GCF_013357275.1 Pseudomonas sp. BMW13
GGCGCCCAGGTGCTCACCGGCGGGGCGGCCGAGCGCCTGGAGGGCGACCTGGCCAGCGGCTATTACATCCAGCCGACGCTGCTCAAGGGCAGCAACGAGATGCGCGTGTTCCAGGAGGAGATCTTCGGCCCGGTGATCGGCGTGACCACCTTCAAGGACGAGGCCGAGGCGCTGGCCATCGCCAACGACACCGAGTTCGGCCTGGGCGCCGGCGTGTGGAGCCGCGACATGAACGTCGCCTACCGCATGGGCCG
>NZ_SUKD01000099.1:0-218 GCF_013357275.1 Pseudomonas sp. BMW13
GCCGACGTGCCGCTGGCCGCCGACCACTTCCGCTACTTCGCCGGCTGCATCCGCGCCCAGGAAGGCAGCACCGCCGAGATCAACGACGGCACCGTGGCCTATCACTTCCACGAACCGCTGGGCGTGGTCGGGCAGATCATCCCGTGGAACTTCCCGCTGCTGATGGCCGCCTGGAAGCTGGCACCGGCCCTGGCCGCCGGCAACGCCATCGTGCTCAA